>NZ_JAKKFE010000044.1:0-103152 GCF_022230935.1 Micromonospora hortensis | reverse complement strand
TCCGCCGCCCGTCCGCCGCCCGTCCGTCGCCCGTCCGTCGCCCGTCCGTCGGCCGCCCGCCCGCCCGCCGCCCGGCGGCCGGCTCAGTGCCTGCTCAGCGGCCGTCGCGGGGGCCGAACGCGGTCAGCGCGTCGACGTCGCTGTGCTGGGAGCGCAGGTACTCGTCGGCCCAGGCGGCGGCGTCGGGGAAGGTCGACTCGGCCGCCACCCGGGCGCAGGCCGCGTCCACGTCGAAGGCGGTGCGGCGCAGTTGGACGCCTGGCCCGAGCAGCGCCCACCACGCGCCCGCGCCCCCGTACGGCATGCCGATGCTGCCCGGGTTGACCACCAGACGCCGGTCGACCAGCCGGGTGAACGGCATGTGCGTGTGGCCGCAGACCACCGTGGAGACCTCGGCGGGGAGACCGTCGAACACCTCCACCCAGCGCGCCATCCGGGAGTCGACGAGCACCACCTCCTCGTCGTCGCGGGGCGTGGCGTGACAGAACAGCGTCGGCCCGAGGCCGTCGATCTCCAGCGTCGCCGTCGCCGGCAGCCCGGCGAGCCGGGCCACCTGGTCGTCGCGCAACTGCCCGGCGGCCCAGTTCGACACCTCGATCGACGCAGGGCGGCCGGACCGGGCCTCGACCAGCTCGCGGTCGGCATTGCCGCCGACCCAGCACACCCGGTCGCCCAGGCCGGCGAGCACGTCCAGCACCTCGACCGGTTGCGGGCCCGCGGCGATGTCACCGGTGAGCACGATCAGATCGGCGGTGGCGACGTCCGGCTCGGCCAGTACGGCCTCCAGCGCCGGCAGGACACCATGGATGTCGGAGAGCACCGCTACTCGGTTCACCATGCGCCCCACAGTCACCGGGGGCCCCGCCTCCAGGCCAGCGATTCTGCGTCAGGCAGACGGCAAACGTCCCCGCCCACCGTCGGTGACGGCGGGCGGGGACGTCGGGTGCTGCTCAGACGCGGGCGCGACGGGCCAGGCGCTCCGGGTCCAGAATGATGATGCTCTTGCCGTCCAACCGCAGCCAGCCACGCGAGGCGAAGTCGGCCAGCGCCTTGTTGACGGTCTCCCGAGACGCGCCGACGAGCTGGGCGATCTCCTCCTGGGTGAGGTCGTGGGTCACCCGCAGTACGCCGCCGTCGCGGGTGCCGAAGCGGCCCGCCATCTGGAGCAGGTTCTTGGCGACCCGGCCCGGCACGTCCGTGAAGATCAGGTCGGCGAGCGAGTCGTTGGTCCGACGCAGCCGCCGAGCGAGCACCCGGAGCAACTGCTCGGCGATCTCCGGGCGGTTGTTGAGCCACGGCCGCAGCGCCTGCTTGCGCAGCCGCACCAGCCGGGTGTCGGTCACCGCGGTGGCGGTCGCCGTACGCGGACCCGGATCGAAGAGCGACAGCTCACCGACCATGTCCGACGGCCCCATCACCGCGATCAGGTTCTGTCGGCCGTCCGCTGCGCGGCGACCAACCTTGATCTTCCCGGACAGCAGGATGTAGAGGCTGTCACCGGGCTCGCCCTCATTGAAAACGATCTCGCCCTTGCGGACCTCGATCGTCTCCATCTCCTTGGCAAGCGCCTCGGCAGCTTCCGGGTCAACACCCTGGAAGATCCCGCTGCGGGCCAGTACCTCGTCCATTGCGCACCTCCGGTTGCGCGTGCCGTCCGTCGGCCGGGGCCGCCGTCCGCTGATCCCCTCGCGCGCCGCCAAGTCTAGGCGCACGTGAGCATGAATCAGAGGTCGCCCCTGGAATCTTGATCGGTGGGCGTAACCTGCCCGACGTGCTGAGCGAGCCGACTCTGACCAGCCGCGCCGAGGACGGGCTACACGTCCCGCTGCTCGTCTGGCGCGCGGACGTGCCTCTGCGGGCGATCAGCAGTGCTCCGCTGGGCGGTGGCATCGGGCTCCGGCGGTGGGTGTTGAACGCGACCGTACCGATGTCGTACGACCGGGAGGACCCCGCGGCCCACCTGGCCTCGCTCGCCGCCGAGATGGCCCTCGACGGGCCCGGGGTCGGTCTGCTGACCGGCGTCGATGTGACAGAGGTGGTGGCGCGAACCGACGCCGGGGTGCGGGCCTGGGCGACGGTCGGGCTCGGCACGCCGGTGCCCGCGGCCGCTCCGACGCCGGCCGTGCTCACCGAACGCGTCGGCACCGTCAACATCGTGGTGTACGTGCCGGCCCGGCTCGCCGACTCGGCACTGGTCAACGCGGTGGCCACCGCGACCGAGGCGAAGACCCAGGCGATCACCGAGCTGGGGGTTCCGGGGACCGGCACGCCCACCGACGCGGTCACAGTGCTCTGCCCGGTGGACGGGCCGGAGGCCGCGTACGGCGGGCCGCGCTCCACCTGGGGGGCCCCGCTCGCCCGAGCGGTGCACGCGGCGGTGCTCGCCGGTGGTTCGCGGCCGGTCGTGCCGTGGTCCGACCAGCTCAGGGGCGCAAAGTCCAACCGATCGGCTGTCGTCGGCGCGTTTAACGACCGGTAGGGTCGCGGGCGATGTACGCTCCCGCCCCCCTCGCGTCCCGCCCGCGTCGCCGCGTCGCCCTCGGCCTCGCCGCGCTGCTGGCCGCCCTCCTCGTGGCCGGCTGTGCCGACTCCGGTGGTGAGGCACCCGTGTGGCAGCCCGGCGCGGGAGGTGGTGGCACCGGCGCGCCGGTCTCCACGGCCGGCCCGAAGGCCACCGGGCCCGCATCGTCCGGTCAGGGTGGCGCGATCTCGCTCTCCGCCACCGGCGACATCATCATGGGGAACGCGCCCAGTCGGCTGCCCGCCGCCGGAGGTAAGGGCTTCTTCAACTCGGTCACCGAGGCGCTCAAGGCCGACCTGGTGATGGGCAACCTGGAAGAGCCGCTGACCGTCGACACCGGCACCGGCAAGTGCGGGGCGAACTCCACCCGCTGCTTCCAGTTCCGCGCCCCGCCGGAGTACGCAGCCCACCTGCGCGACGCCGGCTTCGACCTGCTCAACCAGGCCAACAACCATGGCTACGACTATGGGCCCAAGGGCTACGAGAACACCCAGAAGGCCCTGAAGAAGTACGACCTGGAGCACACCGGCGCACCGAACGAGATCACAGTGGTCGACGTCAAGGGCGTCAAGGTCGCCGTCGCCGGTTTCTCGTCGTACGTCTGGTCCAACAGCCTCGTCGACATCGACAAGGCCAAGGCGGTGGTCGCCAAGGCCGCCACCATGGCCGACCTGGTAGTGGTGCAGGTGCACATGGGTGGCGAGGGTGTCGACAAGACCCGGGTGAAGCCGGGCACCGAGATGTTCCTGGGCGAGAACCGGGGCGACCCGGTGAAGTTCTCGCACGCGATGATCGACGCTGGCGCCGACCTGATCGTCGGGCACGGCCCGCACGTGTTGCGTGGGATGGAGTTCTACAAGGGGCGCCTGATCGCGTACAGCCTGGGCAACTTCGCCGGCGGCGGCAACTCGCTGAGCAACGACGGCCGGCTCGGCTGGGGCGGGGTCCTGAAGGTGTCGCTCAAGCCGGACGGCAGCTGGGCCGCCGGCTCGTTCACCTCCACGTACATGAACTCCGCCGGCAAGCCGACCATGGACCCGGACGACCGGGGCCTGGGCCTGGTCACCGAGTTGAGCCGCGCCGACTTCCCGAAGGGCGGCGCTCGCCTCGACGGGCAGGGGAAGATCTCGGCGCCGACCGCCGGCTGACCCGACGAGGAGCGTCCGGGGTGCGACGTAGGCTGACCGTCGTGACCAGTAGCCCTCCCGGTGCCAGCGAGACCGATCTCGGGCGCAAACGCCGTGCCCGCAAGATCGGCCGGGTGCTGGCCGAGACGCATCCCGACGCGCATTGTGAGCTGGACCACTCCAACGCTCTGGAGTTGGCCGTCGCCACGATCCTGTCCGCGCAGTGCACGGACAAGAAGGTCAACGAGGTCACCCCGAAGCTCTTCGCCCGCTACCCGAGCGCTGCCGCGTACGCCGGCGCCGACCGGGGCGAGATGGAGGAGCTGATCCGGCCCACCGGCTTCTACCGCAACAAGACCGACTCACTGCTCAAGCTCGGTCAGGCCCTCCTCGACCGGTACGACGGCACGGTCCCGGGCCGGCTCGTCGACCTGGTGACGCTCCCCGGCATCGGCCGCAAGACCGCCAACGTGATCCTGGGTAACGCCTTCGACGTCCCGGGCATCACAGTCGACACGCACTTCCAGCGACTTGTCCACCGGTGGCGGCTGACCACCGAGACCGACCCGGTCAAGATCGAGCACGCGATCGGCGCGCTGTACGACAAGCGCGACTGGACCATGCTGTCGCACCGGATCATCTTCCACGGGCGACGGGTCTGCCACGCCCGCAAGCCGGCCTGCGGCGCCTGCACGCTCGCCAAGCTCTGCCCTTCGTACGGCACCGGCCCGACCGAGCCGGCGGCCGCAGCCAAGCTGCTCAAGGGCCCTCGGGCGCGCGACCTCGCGGTGGCTGCCGGAGTCGACCCGGAGTTGGTGCCGGCGCAGGCGATCGCGGCGGAGGTGCCATGAACCGCCGACTCGCCCTCGCCGTCCTGCCGCTGCTGCTGGCGGTCACCGGTTGCACCAGCGGCACCGCCGACGACGAGCCGGCCCCCCGCCCAGCCGCCGCCGAGCGGCCATCCCCGTTCCGGGACTGCGCCACGCTGAGCACGGCGCCCACGGCCGCGTCGCCCGGCGCCGGCACGGCGACCCCCGCAACGGCGACTCCGGCGTCGCCCGGCTCGGGCCCGACGGCCTCCGGAACGTCCGGCTCGACGGCTCGCGCCGCCGGTGGGTCGGCGCTGCCGGAGCTGACGCTCTCCTGCTTCACCGGCGGTGCCCCGGTCGTGCTGCGGGAGGTGGCCGGGCCGGCGGTGATCAACGTTTGGGCTTCCTGGTGCCCGCCTTGCCGCAAGGAGCTGCCCGCCTTCCAGCGCCTCAGCGAGCGGGCCGCCGGTCAGCTCCAGGTGGTGGGGGTCAACAGTCGGGACAGCCGGGGCGGCGCGCAGTCCATCGGTGAGGACTTCGGCGTCCGGTTCCCGATCCTGGTGGACCAGGGCGAGGCGCTACAGCGCGAGCTGAAGCGCAACGCCATTCCGCTGACCCTCTTCGTCGACGCCGACGGTCAGGTCCGGCACGTCGACGCCAGCGGCGCTCTCGACGACACCACGCTCGCCACGCTGGTCCGTCAGCACCTGGGCCTGGCGGTGCCGGCGTGACCCGTCGGCCCCCCGACTGGACCCAGCCGTTGCTGACCCGGCTGGGCACCGCCCGCGCCGAGGACTTCACCCGGCTGACCACGCCGGCCGAGGGCGGTCGGGAGAGCGCCGTTCTGGTGCTGCTCGGCGAGCAGCCCGGCGCGGGTCCCGACGTGCTGGTCCTGCAACGCGCCGCCACCCTGCGCAACCACGCCGGCCAGCCCGCCTTTCCCGGGGGTGCGGCCGACCCGGAGGACGCCGACGTCCGCGCCACCGCCCTCCGCGAGGCGAACGAGGAGGTGGGCCTCGACCCGGCCAGCGTGACAGTGCTGGCCGAGCTGCCGAAACTGTGGATCCCGGTCAGCGACTTCGTGGTCACGCCGGTGCTCGCCTGGTGGCACGACCCGCACCCGGTGCACCCACGGGAGCCGGCCGAGGTGGCGCACGTCGCCCGCCTGCCGGTCAGCGAGTTGGTCGATCCGGCCAACCGACTGCGCGTCCGGCACCCGAGCGGCTGGATCGGGCCGGCGTTCTCGGCGCGCGGGATGCTCGTCTGGGGCTTCACCGCCGGGGTGCTCGCCACACTGCTCGAGATGGGCGGCTGGGCCCGTCCATGGCCGCGCGGCCGGGTGGTGGAGCTTCCGCCGACCGGGGCGACACCGGCACCGTCCGCCGGCACCGACGAGGCAGACGAGAACGCCCTGCGCTGACCGCACGGTCACCATCCGCAAGCGATGGTCATCCAGTGGGCACACTGCCCGTACGCTTGACCCGTGTCCGTCGTGGATCTCGTCCTGCTGCTGCTCATGCTCGTGTTCGCGATCAGCGGATACCGCCAGGGTTTCGTCATCGGCGTCACGTCGTTGTCCGGCTTCTTCCTGGGCCTGCTGCTGGGTCTCCAGCTCGGGCCGCTGTTCGCCAGACAGTTCGTGGACGCCGGCACCCGTGTGCTGATCTCGCTGGTGGCCATCTTCGGGCTGGCGGTGGTCGGGCAGGCACTCGCCGGTTGGCTCGGCTCGCACCTGCGTAAGACCATCACCAGCGACGTGGGCAAACGGGCCGACGACGTCGGTGGGGCGCTCGTCTCGCTGTTCGCGGTGCTCCTGCTCGCCTGGCTGGTCGCCGTGCCGCTCGGCTCGTCCTCGGTGCCCTGGCTCGCCGCCTCGGTCCGCAACAGCGCGTTGATCACGGTGGTCAACCAGGTTCTGCCGGAGCAGGCCCACCAGCTGTCCACGGCACTGGAGGACACCGTCGACACCGACGGGTTCCCGGACGTCTTCGGTGACCTCGCGCCCACCCGGGCCCGGCAGGTCGACCCGCCGGACCCGGCGTTGGCCGGCTCGCAGATCGTGGTCAGCGGTCAGCAGTCGGTCGTGAAGGTGCTCGGCTCCGCGCCCAGCTGCTCACGCCGGATCGAGGGTTCCGGCTTCGTGTACGCGGACGACCGGGTGATGACCAACGCGCACGTGGTGGCCGGCACCCGCTCGGTCGCCGTGGAGCTGGGCGGTGAGCGGTACGACGGCAAGGTGGTGGTCTACGACCCGAACCGGGATCTCGCGGTGCTGCTCGTACCCGGGCTGCCCGGGCCGTCCCTGCGGTTCGCCGCCGGCAACGCGGGCAGCGGCTCCGACGCCATCGTGCTGGGCTTCCCGCTCGACGGCCCGTACAACGCGCAGTCGGCGCGGGTCCGCGACGTCGACCGGATCAAGGGACCGGACATCTACTCGTCCACCGAGGTGACCCGGGAGATCTACACGATCCGGGCGCTGGTGCGCAGCGGGAACTCGGGCGGTCCGCTGCTCTCCGCCAACGGTCTGGTGCTCGGCGTGATCTTCGCGGCGGCGTCCGACGACCCGAACACCGGCTTCGCCGTGACGGCGGCCGAGGCCCGCCCGGTGGCGTTGGCCGGTGCCGAACGCAACCGGCAGGTCGCCACCGGTGAGTGCACCTGAGCGCCGCTGCGGGGCCGGCTCAGCCCTGAGCCGGCAGGGCGCGACGCCCGACGGTCGGTAGCTTCGCCCGCCCCCACCGCAGCCCCCGGTCCAGCACCGCACGGGCCATGATCGCGACGCACGTGCCGCCGTTGAGGAAGGACGCCACCACGTCGCTCGGGTGGTGCATTCCCCGGTACATCCGGGTCAGCGCCACGCCCAGCGGCACCGTCAACAGCAGCGTCCACCAGGCGACCTTCGCGCCGGTGCTCCGGGCCCGCAGCGCCAGCAGCACGGCGATGCCGACGTACAGCGCCACCGAAGCCGAGGTGTGCCCGGACGGAAAGCTCGACGTGGGTGGTGAGACGTCCATGTGCTCCACCGCTGGCCGCTGTCGGTCGATCGCCAGCGTGGTCAGCAGGAACACCAGCGCCTGGGCGGTCACCGCCGCGCACAGGAACAGCGGCTCACGCCAGCGCTTCAGCCAGAGCCGCAGCGCCAACGCCACCAGCACGGTGACCACGACGATCATCTGGGTGCTGGCCAGCGTGCTGAACACCAGCGAGACGTTGTTCCAGTCGCCGGTGCGGTCAGCGGCCAGCTCGCGGTTCACCGCGTCCTCCACGGTGAACGGCCAGGTGCTGGCGAACACCCGGGTGACCAGCACCCCGAGCAGCACCATGAGCCCGAGCAGGAGGGACACCGGCAGCAGCACCCGCCGGACGATCTGGACCACGGTCTCGGACATGGGTCGGCCAGTACCCGGCCGACCTCTTCGTCACTCCTCAGGCCGCTCCCGGGTGCCGCTCGACCTCGGGAGCGACGCCGTCGCGGGTCGGCCGGACCGGCCGCAGACCGGTGTGTGCCCGCCAACTGGTGAACGCGGCGGTGGTAGCCGCGACCACTGCCACACCCAGCAACCATCCACCCACCACGTCGCTGGTGAAGTGCACGCCCAGCGTCACCCTGCTCAGCCCGGTCACCACTGTGAGCAGGACCGCCGCCACCCACAGCGCGGCCCGCGCCGCCCCCCGCCCGACGTACGGCAGGAGCACCAGCAGCAGCACCCCGGCGGCCAGGGTGGCGTTCAGCGCGTGCCCGGAGGGGAACGAGTAGCCGGCGGCCCGGGCCACCGGGTCCAACAACTCCGGCCGGTCCCGGCCGACCAGCAACTTGAGCAGCGGACCGACCAAGCCGCCGACGACCATGGTGGTGGCCGCCCAGAGGGCCAGCCGGCGGGCTCCCCGGCGCAGCAGCCAGATCACCAGGAGCAGGGCGACGGCGCGCAGTGGCATCGGTGCGAACACCTCGGTCCAGACCCGCATCAGCAAGACCCAGGCCGGATGATCCTGGGCGTAGCCGTGCAACGCGTCGGTGACCGCCGTGTCCAGCCGGTGCAGCGGTGCCCAGACGCCGAGCACCAGCAGTGTGAGCAGCGCGAACGGCACCAGCACCAGGAACGCCGCAGTGGCGGCGAGAGTGAGCCGCAGACCCAGCGCGTGGTCCCTGTCGAATCGGCGGTGGCGCCAGGACGGCCGGGCGGTAGGGGCGAGGGTGGGCGGCCGGTGCGTACTCATGGGTCCGTTTCTACCCGGCCGGGCAGCCGGTCAGGCCTGCCGGTCGGCCTCGATCAACGAGTCCGCTGACGCAGCCGGCGCACCACCAGTGCCGCACCGCCGACCAGAGCGACGAGGAACACGACAGTGGTCCACAGTTGCCGTGGGGCGGAGGTGTCCTGACCGCCCGCCGCCCGAGCCGTCCAGCGGCTCTGCTGACCGGACGCGGCGAGACCGAGTGGATCGGCACCGGCCCCGGCCACCGGATCGTCGTCGACCGAGCCGGGCGCCGGACCGAAACCGGTCACGCCCGGCGACGTCTGGTCGTCCAACGGGTTGGCGGTAACCGGCGGCACCTGAGCGGTCAACGCGGCTACCGGGTCGACCACCCCGTACCCGAAGCGGTCGTCCCGCCCGGTCGGGCCCAGGTCCCGGGCGGTGGCCAACAACCGGTTGACCACCTCACCCGCGGGCATCTGCGGATAGCGGGACCGGACCAGCGCGGCGGTCGCCGCCACCAGTGGCGCGGCGAAGCTGGTGCCCTGCACCCGCCAGTACCCGCCGGGAGGCTTGGCGCCGACCAGCCCGCTGGCGGGAGCGGTGATCACCGTCGCCCGGCCGGTGATCGAGCCGGACCACATGTTGTCGCTGCTGCGTTCGAGACCGGACACCGCGACCACACCCGGCTCCCGAGCCGGGTACCAGACCTTGGTGCTGGTCGAGGTGGCCAGGTTGCCGGTGCAGGCGATCACGACCACGTCCCGGACGAACGCGTAGTCCAGGGCGGCGGCCAGGGCCGGGCTGTCGCCGCTGCCGCCCAGCGACAGGTTGATCACGCGGGCCCCGTTGTCCACCGCCCAGCGGACCCCCTGGGCGACGATCAGCGCGTCGTCGTAACGGTTCTCCTCGTCCAGCACGCGGACCGGCAGGATCCTGGCGTCCGGTGCGAGGCCGACCACGCCCCGCTTGTCGTCGTTGCGCCCGGCGATCAGGCCGGCGACGGTGGTGCCGTGACCCACCGGATCCGGGCCCGGCGCACCACCGGGGCCGACCAGATCCTTGCCGGGCAGCACCTGGCCAACCAGGTCGGGGTGGTTGCCGTCCACTCCGGAGTCGACCACCGCCACTGTCACGCCCCGGCCGGTCGAACTGCGCCACGCCGTCTCGGCCTGCAACTCGTCGAGCTGCCACTGCTCGTCGCGGACCTGATCGGTGCGGGCGATGGCGTCACCGGGGGCGAACGCCATCGGCGCGCCGGCGAGCTGTCCACCGTTTGTGGGCGCGGCGACCGGCACGGCTGCCGCGGTCGGGGCCACGACGGCAAGCGCCGCGGCCACGCCGAGCAGCGCCCGGCCGGTCGCTCGTCGGGCCGTCGACGGACCGCTGTACCGCACCCCAGTCACATACCCAGCCATTCATCCCGACGGAACCATGACGATCGGAGATTACCGGTTTCCCCACCCGTCACGGGAAGAACCGGCGAGACAGGTCATTGTGGCGGCAGCTGTGCCAGCTGAACGAGGCGTACGCCCTCCCGCCGGGTGACCAACCGACCACGCCCCGGCGGCAGTGGTCCGGGGCGCACCGGCCCGACGAGTGCGCCCTCCTCGGGGCTGCCCGCCATCACCAGGCCGGCCGTGGACAGCTCCCGCAGGCGCTGCACGATTGGCTCGTACTGGGCCCGGCTCGCTCCACCGGACCGTCGGGCCAGCACCAGGTGCAGCCCGATGTCCCGGGCGTGCGGCAGGTGCTCCTCCAGTGCGCGCAACGGGTTCGCCGGCCCCGCCGCCACCAGGTCGTAGTCGTCCACCAGCACGAACAGCTCCGGACCGGACCACCAGGACCGGTCCCGCAGCTGCTGCGGGGTGACCTCCGGCCCGGGAGCCCGCCGCTCCAGGTAACCGGCGGCCGACTCGACCAGGTCGGCGGTGTGTGCCGCCGCGGTGCCGTACCCGATCAGGTGTGGCGTCTCGATGGCACCGAGCAGGCTGCGCCGGTAGTCGACGAGGATCACCCGGGCCTGCTCGGGAGTGAACCGGGTGATGATCGACGTGGCCAGCGCGCGCAGGAACGACGACTTGCCGCACTCCGAGTCCCCGAAGACCACGAAGTGCGGCTCGGTGGCGAAGTCGAGCGACACCGGGCGCAGGTCCGCCTCCGCGATCCCGATCGGCAGCCGCAGCCCGGTCGTCGAGGCGAGATCCAGATCGGCGTACGGCAGCACCGGCGGGAGCAGCCGCACCCGGGGCGCCGGGGAACCCGCCCACCCGTCGGCGGCCCTCTTGACCAGATCGGCGGTGTCTCCGCCGGCGGTACCGAGCTGGGGCAGCGCGGTGAGGAAGTGCAGGCCCTCGGCGGTCACCCCTCGGCCGGAGCGCTCCGGCACGTTGGCGGCCGCACGCCGGGCCACCAACGAGTCGGCCGGGTCACCGAGGCGCAACTCCAGCCGGGAGCCGAACAGGTCCCGGATCGCCGGGCGGAAATCCAGCCAGCGCAGCCCGGTGGCGACCACGTGCAGCCCGTACGACAGACCCCGGGTGGCCAGGTCGGTGACGAGCGGCTCCAGGTCGTCGTACTCGCCGCGGATGGTGGTCCACCCGTCGATCACCAGGAACACGTCGCCGTACGGGTCGGCGCCCGGCTGGCCGGCCGTCCCCGCTGCCGCTCGACGCTGCCGGTACGCGGCCATCGACTCCACGCCCAGCTCGGCGAAGCGGCGTTCCCGGTCGACCAGCAGGGTGGTCATCTCGCCGACGGTGCGTCGTACGGCGGTCGGGTCGGCGCGGCCGGTCACGCCGCCGACGTGCGGAAGGTCGCGCAGCGCGGCCAACCCGCCGCCACCGAAGTCGAGGCAGTAGACCTGCACCTCGGCCGGTGTGTGGGTGAGCGCCAGCGCGCAGATCAGCGTGCGCAGGGCTGTGGACTTGCCGCTCTGCGGCGCACCGACCACCGCGACGTGCCCGGCGGCGCCGTCCAGCGCCAGCCAGAGCAGGTCCCGGCGCTGCTCCAACGGTTTGTCCACCACCGCCATCGGCACGCCGAGTGCCCCGTGCAGCTCCGGGTTGCCCACTGTCAGCCCGCGTTTCGCGTGCACCTCGACCGGACCGAGCAGCTCGTCCAGGGCCGGTGGCTGGCCGAGCGGCGGGAGCCATACCTGGTGCGCCGGCGGGCCCTGCCCGACGAGCCGGTCCACCAGCAGGTCGAGCAGCGTCCTGGTGCCCTCCTCCTCCGCCACGACGGGCACGACCGGGACCGCCGGCTCGGGCACCGGTACGACGTGGGTGGTGAAGGTGAGCAGCCGCGCGCCCCCCTCGGCGGCGACGCCACCCGGAGCGGCCCGACGGCGGACGGCACCGGAGACGTACGCGGCCTTGAAGCGGGCCAGCGGGTCGGTGCCGGCACGCAGGTAGCCGTGGCCCGGTGAGCGGGGCAGCTCGTGCGCGTCCGCCACGCCGAGCACCGTCCGGGACTCCAGTGCCGAGAAGGTGCGCAACCCGATCCGGTACGAGAGGTGGGTGTCCAACCCGCGGAGCCGGCCCTCCTCCAGGCGCTGGCTGGCGAGCAGCAGGTGCACGCCGAGCGACCGGCCCAGCCGGCCGATCTGCACGAACAGGTCGATGAAGTCGGGCTTGGCGGAGAGCAGCTCCGAGAATTCGTCGCAGATCAGCAGCAACGACGGCAGCGGGGCGAGAGGGCTGCCGGCCGCCCTGGCCCGCTCGTAGTCGCGCACGCTGGCGAAGTTGCCGGCCCGCCGCAGCAACTCCTGGCGGCGGACCAACTCCCCGTTGATCGCATCCACCATGCGATCGACCAGGGGCAACGCGTCGGCCAGGTTGGTGATCACGGCCGCGGTGTGCGGCAGCCGGTCGAACGAGGTGAAGGTGGCGCCACCCTTGAAGTCGACGAGCACGAAGTTGAGCTGCTCGGAGCTGTGCGTGGCGGCGAGCCCCAGCACCAGCGTGCGGAGCAGCTCGGACTTGCCGGAGCCGGTCGCCCCGATGAGCAGGCCGTGCGGGCCCATGCCGTCCTGGGCGGACTCCTTGAGGTCCAGCTCGATGGCGCCGCCGTCCGTGCCCACCCCGATCGGCACCCGCAACCGGTCTCGTGCCGAACGCGGCAACCAGCCCTGTTCCGCAGTGAAGCTCTCCGGGTCACCGAGGCCGAGCAACTCGGGTAGGCCCAGGTCGGCCTGGAGCGGAGCGTCCGGCCCGCGGGCCGCGCCGGCCAGCCGCAGCGGTGCCAGCCGTCGGGCGACCGCCTCGGCGTCGGCCAGGTCCAACTGGTCGGCGGTGCCCACCTCGGCGTGCCCGTCGGACGACCGCGAGTGCAGCCGCCGGCCGTGCAACTCCAGCAGCAGCGCGTACCGGTCCAGCAGTCGGGGCGGCGGGGTGTCCAGGTCCAGCACTGTTACCGCGTCGATGCCGCCGTCGCCGGTCAGGTCACTGGCACCGGTCAGGTCGCCGCCGTCGAGGACCACCACCACGTGCGGGCCGTCGGTGGCCGGGCCGGCCGGGCTGAACCGGGACCGGGTGGCCAGCACGTCGGCCAGCAACGACTCCAACTCGGCGGCCGAGCTGGTGACCAGGCGTACCGGGCCGAGCGCGTCGGTGAGGCCGGGATGGTGGGCGTGCGGGAGCCACTTCACCCACTCCCAGCAGGCGCGGCGCTCCGGCCCGGCGCAGACCGCGACGAGCAGCTCGTCGGGGGCGTGGAAGACCGCCAGCTGGGTCAGCACGGCCCGGACCAGCGCCTGCGCCGCCGGGTCGCCGGTGGGTGGCCCGCCGGTGGTCGGGGTGGTCGCCCGGGCGCGGCCGGCGGATCGTACGTGCACCCGGGCGAAGCTGCGCAGCGACAGCGCCACCGGTAGGTCCGGCACCACCGAGTACGCGTCCAGGAAGCGGCGTAGCGCGCCGGCGGTCATCGGCTCGAGCTCCTCCAGCGGCCGGGTGACCGGTGGGACCAGTGGGGTGGCCAGTGTCTGCGGCCCGACGGCGACCCGCACCACAGCGAAATCGGGGTCGGCGGGGCGCCGCTCCCAGACCCGGTGGCTGTCCACCGTCGACCAGAGCCGGCCCGGATCCGGATGCCTGTAGAAGAGCCCGGCCCGTTGCTGGCCCGCGGTCCGCCGGACCCGCCGCCGCAGCGTGGCCAGGTGACGCAGGTACTCCCTGCGGGCGGCCATCATCTCGGACTTCTTCGGGGTGCCGGAGGCGCTGCCCCAGGACGTCACCAGCATCGCCAACGAGGAGAGCCCGAACATGCCGCCCACCACGTACGAGTAGGCCCCACCGCCCCTGCCGAACATCATCGCCATCGCGACAGTGCCGCCGAGCATGGGCAGCAGCATGAGCAGCTGCTGCCATCGCCCGCCGGTCACCACGGGAATCTCCGGCGGCGCGTCGACCGACAGCTCACCGGCGGGAATCTCCGGCGCTGGTCGGCGCGGTGGACGCTTGATGACGACGGTGGACACTCGGCCTCCTGACAGCGCTGGGTAACCCGAGCCTGGCTCATGGTAGGTAAAGTCCTGTCGTCCGCGCAGCCTCCGATCCCAGTCGATATGGAGACCAGTCGATGACTACCGGGCTGGCACGCGTCACCATCAGCGCGCCGCAACGACGGGTGGACGTCGCCCTGCCGGAGCAGGTGCCCCTGGCTGAGCTGCTGCCCGACGTGCTCCGGCACGCCGGTGTCGGGCTCGCCGACGACGGCGAGCAGCACGGCGGTTGGGTGCTCCGCCGCACCGACGGGGCGTTGCTGGTGACCGCACAGGCGCTGCTGCCGCAGGGGGTCCGCGACGGTGAGGTGCTGCACCTCGTGCCGGCCCGCGCGCACTGGCCCGAGTTGGAGTACGACGACGTCATCGAGGCGATCGTCGACGGTGCCCGCCGCCGTGGCGGCGCCTGGTCGCCCACCGCCACCCGGGCAGCGGGTATGGCAGGTGCCGCCGTACCCCTCGGGGTTGGACTGCTCGCGCTGCTCGCCGGTGGCCCGACGCACCGGGTCGGTTGGCTGGCGGCCGTCGCGGTGGCGCTGGTGCTCACCGTGGCCGGCGCTGTCGCCTCCCGTGCCAACGGCGACGGCGCCGCCGGGGCGACGCTCGGCGGCTACGCGCTGCCCTACGCGTTCACCGCCGGTGCCCTGGCCGTCGGCTCCGGCGACCCGGTCGGCCCGATCGGGCCGGCCCGCTGGGTGGGCGCCCCCGAACTGCTGGCCGGCTCGGTCGCGCTGCTGCTGGCGGCGTTGATCGGTCTCCTCGGGGTGGCCAGTCGGCTGCGGGTCTTCGTGGCCGGTGTCACTGTCGGCCTGATCGGTGCGGCGGCCGCGCTCGGTGGGCTGCTGATGACCACGGCCGGTACGGCGGCGGTGCTGCTCGGCGCACTGGTCTTCGCCGTCGGCGTGATTCCGCTGTTGGCCATCCGGCTGGGCAAGCTGCCCCTGCCGCCGATCACCCTGCCGGCCACCACCTCGGCGGAGGAGCCGGAGCGGGTACGGGACCTGCCGGACCGGGGCCGGGTGCACGCCGCGGTGATCCGCACCGAGGAGATGCTCACCGGGATGCTGATCGGCCACGCCCTGCTGGTGGTGGCCACCGCTGTGGTCCTCGTGGTCGCCGGTGGCACTGCCGGTCGGGTGCTGGTGGCGGTCACCTCGGCGGTGCTGCTGCTGCGGTCGCGGCTGTTCGTGGCGCTGCGACACCGGGTGCCGACGGTGCTCGCCGGGCTGGCCGGCTACGCGGCGCTGGGTGCCGTGCTGGTCGGCCGGGCCGACGAGACCGGGCGGTTGGTGCTGATCCTGGGCGGGGCGGCGCTGGCCCTGGTGGCGGTCGCCAGCGGCACCGGGTACGCCCGCCGGCCGGTCTCGCCGTACCTCGGGAGGATCGCGGACCTCACCGACACGGCCCTGGTGGTCGCCGTGGTGCCGATCGCCTGCGCGGTGCTCGACCTGTACGACCGGGCCCGAGGGCTGCTCGGTTGAGCGGCCCCCGGGCCCGGTGCGTCAGCGGTCGTCAGTGCATGGATTCGCCGCGCGCCTCGGCGTCCCTGGCTCGCTTGTAGGAGGCGTGGATCTCGGCCTCGGCCTCGGTGCGGCCGACCCAGGTCGCGCCCTCCACCGACTTGCCGGGCTCCAGGTCCTTGTACACCTCGAAGAAGTGCTGGATCTCCAGCCGGTCGAACTCGCCGAGGTGGTGGATGTCGCGCAGGTGCTCCTGGCGAGGATCCTCGTAGGGCACGCAGAGGACCTTGTCGTCCCCGCCCTTCTCGTCGGTCATCCGGAACATGCCGATGGTGCGGCAGCGGATCAGGCAGCCCGGGAAGGTCGGCTCGGGGACCAGCACCAGCGCGTCCAGTGGGTCGCCGTCCTCGCCGAGGGTGCCCTCGATGAACCCGTAGTCGGCCGGGTACTGGGTGGAGGTGAAGAGGGTGCGGTCCAACCGGATCCGGCCGGTCTTGTGGTCCACCTCGTACTTGTTCCGGTGACCTTTGGGGATCTCAACCGTCACGTCGAAATCCATCTGCACGCTCCCTCGTCTGCCCACGCTGGCTAACGGAACCACTGGCGGCCCTCCGGACAGGTGAATGCCCACCCGCCGACTCCGGCCGCCGCATAGTCTTCGGACCGAAGTAGTGTCACCCAAGCCGATTTTCGCTGGGGGAGGAGGGGGTCGTGGGGAGGGAAGATTCACACTACCGCCCGGACGGGGGCTCCGCGCACGGTACCGGACGATCCGGCTCCGGCAGTGCCAAGGGACGGGTCCCGGTGCCGGAGGCGCACCTCCCACGAGCTCCCGAAGCTCCGACCCCGGCACCGGAAACGGTGCCCGAGCGGCCCCCGCCGCTGCCCTGGCGCCCGCCGGCCGGGCCGGCGTCGCCCGCTCCGAACGCGGGTCACTTCCCGGTAGCCGGCGGTGAGCAACCGGTGAGCGGCCCGCCACGCGGCAGTGCCACGGTCCCGGTCAGTCCTGCGCCGGTCAGCCCGTCGTTCGGTCCCGCGCCGACCGCCCACGGCACTGGCGGAGTCCCCCCGGTGGGCCCACCGATCTCCGCGTTGCCGGCGCCCGCCGGCGCCACGCCCGCACCGGCAGCCGCCGCGACGCGCCGCCGGAGGCGGCTGCCGGTGCTGCTGGCCGCCGTGCTCCTGCTGGTGCTCGCCAGCGTCGCGGTCGTGATCACCCGTCCCGGCCCGGTCGCCGGGTGGCTGGGCGACGACGCCGGGCCCGGGACGAACGCGGTCGGCGCGACTCCGGAGCCCGCCCCGTCGGACGTGCTCGGTGGCCCGGATTCGAACGCCCCGGTGCCCACCCCGGACGGGGTTCGGGCCGTGCTCGATCCACTGGTCGGCGTCGCCGCCCTGGGTGACCGGGTGAACGTCTCGGTCGCCGACGTGATCACCGGTCAGACGCTGTTCGCCAAGGGGGCGGACGACGGCACGGTGCCCGCCTCGGTAACGAAGCTGGCGACCGCTGTGACAGTGCTGGCGGCCCGGGGCCCCGGCTACCGGATCCCCACCCGTGCCGTGGCCGGCGCGAAGGCCGGCGAGGTGGTGATCGTCGGGGGCGGCGACCCGACCCTCGCGATCAACAAGAAGGGCTACTACCCGGGTGCGGCGCGCCTCGACGACCTGGCCGCCCAGGTGCGTACCGCGCTCGGCGGCACCTCCCCGACCAGTGTCACGGTCGACGGTTCGGTCTACTCCGGCCCGGTCTACGGCCCCGGCTGGGACGACGACATCCCCACCGGCGGTTCGGGCGGCGCGATGACCGCGTTGATGACCGACGGCGCGCGTACCGACCCGGGCGTCGAGCACGGGTCCGCCCAGCGGTTCGCCGAGCCGGACCTGGCCGCCGGCAAGGCGTTCGCCCGGTTGCTCGGGGTGCCGACCTCCGCCGTGAAGCGGGGCGCTGCCCCGCCTCAGGCGGCGACCGGCGCCAGCCCGGCACCGGGTACCGAACTGGGCGTGGTGCAGTCCCCGCCGCTGATCCGGCTCGTCGACGTCATGATCAGCGAGAGCGACAACCTGGTGGCCGAGGCGCTCGCCCGGCAGGTCGCGTTGGCCCGCGGACAGCCCGCCTCGTTCGACGGTGGCGCCGCCGCCATGGACGCCGAGGTGGCGGAGCTGGGCCTGCCCGCCGACGAGATCAGCGTCTCCGACGGCAGCGGCCTGTCCCGGCTCAACCGGATCAGCCCGTCGCTGCTGACCGATCTGATCCGCCTGGCCGCCAGTCCGGACCATCCGGAGCTGGCCGGCGTCTTCGGTGGTCTGCCGGTGGGCGGTTGGTCCGGGACGCTGAACGAGCGCTACCGCAACGCCGCTGGCACTGCCGCGGGCGCGGGCAGCGTCCGGGCCAAGACCGGCACCCTGACCGGCGTGCACTCCGTCGCGGGCCTGGTCACCACCGCCGATGGTCGCCTGTTGACCTTCGCGGTGCTCACCGACAAGGTGCCGGGTGACCGGGAGACCGCCCAGCCGGCACTGGACCGGATCGCCGCAGCGCTGGCCGGTTGCGGCTGCGGCTGACAGTCGCCGGTCGGGGGGCGACGCGGTCGCCATCGGTGTCGATCGAGGGCGCGAGCCCGGGCCGGGGTGTCGCGGCGCGGGTACGGTGGGTTCATGGCGCAGTTCGTGGACTGGGATCTGGCCGCCGCCACGGCGGGGGCGTTGAGCAAGTCTGGCCCCCGCGTGTCGTACGCGGAAGCCACCGACGTGGTCGGCGACCTGCGTCGGCTGACCGACGAGGCGGCCGGGCACGTGGCCGACTACACGGGATTGCGGGCGCAGGTGTCGCACCCGCCGGTCCGGGTGGTCGATCGCCGCGACTGGGCCGCGACGAACATCGCCGGTCTCCGCGAGGTGATCACACCGCTGGTGAGTCGGCTCTCCGGCGACAAGCAACCGGGCGCGTTGACCGAGGCGATCGGGTCCCGGCTCACCGGGGTGCAGGCCGGGACGGTGCTGGCCTACCTCTCCGGCCGGGTGCTCGGCCAGTACGAGGTCTTCTCGGCTGACCCGGGCCAGCTGCTCCTGGTCGCACCGAACATCGTCGAGGTGGAGCGCAAGCTCGGCGCCGACCCTCGGGACTTCCGGCTCTGGGTGTGTCTGCACGAGGTCACCCACCGCACCCAGTTCACTGCCGTGCCATGGATGCGGGCCTATTTCCTCAGCGAGGTGCAGGCGTTCGTCGACGCCTCGTCCAGCGGAAGTGAGCACCTGGTCGAACGGTTGCGGCGCGGGGTGGCCACGTTGTCCGACGCGGTTCGTGATTCGGCGAGCCGCACCAGCGTGCTGGACATCGTGCAGACCCCGGCCCAGCGGGCCGTACTGGACCGGCTCACCGCGTTGATGACCCTGTTGGAGGGGCACGCCGAGTTCGTGATGGACGGCGTCGGCCCGCAGGTGATCCCGAGCGTGGAGCGGATCCGGGCGTCGTTCAACCGACGCCGGGAGGCGGGCAACCCGCTGGAGAAGGCGATCCGCCGGCTACTCGGGGTGGACGTCAAGATGCGCCAGTACGCCGAGGGGCGCAAGTTCGTGCACGGGGTGGTGGAACGCGTCGGCATGGACGGGTTCAACTCGATCTTCAACTCGCCGCTGACCCTGCCCCGACTGTCGGAGCTGGGTGACCCGGACGCCTGGGTCGCCCGGGTGCACGGCCCGGCCGGCCCCATCCCGGCCGCTGGCTGACCACCCGCCGGTGGCCGCGCTCGCTCCGCCGGTGGCCGCGATCCGGGTGGCGGTCCGCCGCGCCCTGACCGGTCTGCCATTCGGTGGTCCGGTGCTGGTCGCGTGCTCCGGTGGTGCCGACTCGCTCGCGCTCGCGGCGGCCACCGTCTTCGTGGCACCGCGGCTGGGCCGCGCCGCGGCGCTCGTCACCGTCGACCACGGCCTGCAGGACGGCTCCGCGGAGCGCGCCGAGGCGGTGGCCACCTGGGGGCGGGCTGTCGGGTTCGCGTCGGTGACGGTGGCCCGGGTGGAGGTGGCCGGGCGTCCCGGCGGGCCGGAGGCGGCCGCCCGCGAGGCCCGCTACGAGGCGCTGACCGAAGCGGCCCGGCAGCAGAACGCCGTCGCGGTGCTCACCGGGCACACTCGTGACGACCAGGCGGAGACGGTGCTGCTCGCGCTGGCCCGGGGCGCCGGCCCACGAGGGCTGGCCGGGATGCCCGCCCGGCGCGATCTGGGCGGGGTGCCACTGGTGCGCCCGCTGTTGGAGATCGGTCGGGAGCAGACGCGCGCCGCCTGCGCCGTCCTCGGGCTGAGCCCCTGGCAGGACCCGCACAACAGCGACCCGTCGTACGCCCGGTCGAGGGTGCGGGGCGACCTGCTGCCGGCGCTGGTGCGGGCGCTCGGGCCGGGCGTGGTGGACAACCTGGCGCGTACCGCCCGGCTGGTGGCCGCCGACAACGCCGCGCTCGACGAGTTGGCGGGGACGGCGCTTGCGGCGGCCCGGTGCCCCGACGGAGGGCTGTCAGTGCCGGCGCTGCTCGGCCTGGTGCCCGCCGTACGCGGCCGGGTGCTGCACTCCTGGGCCCGCGAGGTGGGCGCGCTGCCCGGTGCCCTGTCGCATCGGCACGTCGCCGCCCTGGACGCCCTGGTCACCGATTGGCACGGTCAGGGCCCGGCCGACCTGCCCGGCGGCGTTCGGGTGCTCCGCCGCGACGGCCGGCTGGCATCGGTGCGCCCCACCTGATCTGACCTGCCGGTCTCAGCCGCTGTGCGCCCGGTCGCGGAAGGTGGTCCGGTAGCTGTGCGGGGTGGCGCCGACCCGGCGACTGAAGTGGTGGCGCAACGCTGCCGCGTCGCCGAAGCCGGACTGGTCGGCGACCGCCTCCACGCTCAACGGGGTCTCCTCCAGCAACCGCCGGGCGAGCAGCACCCGCTGGTTGGTGAGCCAGTCGTGCGGGGTGGTGCCGGTCTCGGCGCGGAACCGGCGGGCGAACGTGCGGGGCGCCATGCCGGCGCGGGCGGCCAACTCCTCCACGGTGATCGTCCGGTCCAGGTGACCCATCAGCCACTCCAGCACCGGTTCGAGGGTGGGTGCCTCGGGCGCCTTCGGGATGGGCGCCTCGACGTACTGGGACTGGCCGCCGTCGCGGTGCGGCGGGACCACCATCCGCCGGGCCAGTCGGGTCGCGGTGGCCGAGCCGTGCTCCTGGCGGATCAGGTGCAGGCACGCGTCGATGCCGGCCGCCGTGCCTGCGCTGGTGAGCAACCGACCGTCCTGGACGTAGAGCGAGTTGCACCGCACCCGGGCGCGCGGGTGTCGCCGTTGCAGCTCGTCCACGTACCGCCAGTGGGTGGTGCACTCGCGGTCGTCGAGCAGCCCGGCCTCGCCGAGCAGGAAGGCGCCGGAGCAGACGCTGAACAGGTGCGCTCCGCGGGCGTCGGCCCGGCGGAGCGCGTCGAGCACCGGGCCGGGGACCGTGGTGCCCTGGCTGTGCGCGGGGATGGCCACCAGGTCGGCGTCGTCGACAGGGCCGAGGTCGGCGTGGGGGGTGAGGTGGAAGCCGGACGAGGTACGCACGGGAGCGCCGTCCGGGCTGCACACCTGGAAGCGGTAGGCGGGGAAACCGTCGGCTGTCCGGTCGGTGCCGAACACCTCGGCGAGCACGCCGAGCTCGAAAGGAGCGACCTGGTCGAGGGCGAGGACGGCAACGGACCGCAGCATGTGACGAGGGTAACCCGACAGGTGGCAGTAAATCGATGACCAATGGCATTCCTGCCACTGTCCGGTCGCTTCGTGACGTCGCAGACTGGTCTCAGTCCGGTGCGCACCGGCGGCGAAACCGACAGCAATCACGCGAAAGCGAGCGCCGCCATGGAGTTCCTGTTCATCCTCCTGTTCCTCGTCCTCCTCGCCGCCGCCTCGGCGGCCGGCCTCACCGTCGACAGCCACGATTCGGCCGACTGGAAGCCGAGCGACGATGGCCGCCGCTGGCGGTCACGCACCAACTGATGCTATTAGCGCTATTTGCCCGGAAAATCCTCGGCGGGACCGCGCCAAAGGTGCGGCCCCGCCGACGGAGGCCATCCGACGTACGGCAGGCTAGGAGTCATGGCTGACGGCTCCTGGTACGACGCCGACATCGACCACGTGATCATCTCCGAGGCGCAGATCCGCGAGAAGACGGCGGAGCTGGCCAAGCAGGTTTCCGCCGACTACTCCCACGTGGGTGACGGGCTGCTGCTGGTGTGCGTCCTCAAGGGCGCGGTGATGTTCATGGCGGACTTCGCCCGGGCGCTGGGCCGCAACGGCCCGCCTGCGGAACTCGACTTCATGGCCATCTCGTCCTACGGCCAGGGCACCACCTCCTCCGGGGTGGTCCGCATCCTCAAGGATCTGGACCGGGACATCGCCGGTCGGCACGTGATCGTCGTCGAGGACATCGTCGACTCCGGGCTCACGCTCTCTTGGCTGCTGCGCTACCTCGAGTCGCGCTCGGCGGCGAGCGTCGAGGTGGTCGCCCTGTTCCGCAAGCCGGACGCGGTGAAGGTGCCGGTCCCGGTGAAGTACGTCGGCTTCGACATCCCCACCGAGTTCGTGGTCGGGTACGGCCTCGACTTCGCTGAGCGCTACCGGGAGCTGCCGTACGTCGGGGTGCTCAAGCCCGAGGTCTACGCCCGCTCCTGACGCCGGGCCCGACCCGTCGCGACGGCCCGCCGACCTGTCGCGGCGGCCTACCGGTCGACATGAGCCCTACTTGCATCGGCATCCATCAAGCCGACGTTCAGCGCGCTCTCAGCTGATGCGGTTACCGTGTAGCACGGTGGCTCGGAGGTTTCTCCGCGCTCGACCCTCTCGATCGCGTGACCGGGCGCTCGGGTGGCCGAGCCGGACTCCCCGCCACGCCGGCTTCACCCGGACTCGCCGTACGTTGGCTGCGGGCTGGTGGGCCTGCCCACGGTGCGTGTCGTCGATGTCGAAGGCGCGCAGGGTGCGGAGGCTCGCAGGTTCGCTGCTGGCGTACACGGTCTTTTGATGGTGCACGACTGCGGGGCTCGCAAGCTCACTCCTCGCGTACACGGTGTACCGTCGAATGACCGCGGCGCGGTAGTTTTCGCGCCTCGGGGTCGAGGCCGGCCCGCACGGCGGCTCCGGCCGCCGCTCAACGCGGCGACACCATCAGACGGTCAGGACGTCGATCAGGAGGATGCGGGCGCCCCGGCGCTCGACAACAGTATGGAACGTACGCGTTTCTTCCGCCGACCGGTGGTCTGGATCATCCTGGTCATCCTCGGCGCCGTTGTGCTCAGTCAGCTGTTCACCAGTGGTCCCAGCTACCACCGCGTGGACACTTCCGTTGCGCTCGATCAACTGCACACCGCCAAAATCAACAAGGTGGTCTTCCAGGACAAGGAGCAGACGCTCCAGCTGGACCTGGCTCAGAAGACCAAGTTCGGCAAGACCGAGACCAACAAGATCGAGGCCCAGTTCCCGTACCAGGTCGGCGACGAGATCTGGAACGAGGTGCTGGACGCCAAGGCGAACAACCGGGTCACCGGCCCGGCCGACGCCAAGGTCTCGTCGGACAGCATCTGGGTGAGCCTGCTGGTCAACCTGCTGCCGATCGCGCTGCTCGTGCTCCTGCTGCTGTTCTTCATGTCGCAGATGCAGGGCGGCGGCTCCCGGGTGCTCAACTTCGGCAAGTCCAAGGCCAAGATGATCACCAAGGACACTCCGAAGACGACCTTCGCGGACGTCGCGGGTGCCGAGGAGGCCGTCGAAGAGCTGTACGAGATCAAGGACTTCCTGCAGAACCCGGCCAAGTACCAGGCCCTGGGCGCCAAGATCCCGAAGGGCGTGCTGCTGTTCGGCCCGCCCGGCACCGGCAAGACGCTGCTGGCCCGCGCGGTCGCCGGCGAGGCCGGGGTGCCCTTCTACTCCATCTCCGGCTCGGATTTCGTGGAGATGTTCGTCGGCGTCGGCGCCAGCCGGGTCCGTGACCTGTTCGAGCAGGCCAAGACGAACGCCCCGGCGATCGTCTTCGTCGACGAGATCGACGCCGTCGGCCGGCACCGTGGCGCCGGCATGGGCGGCGGCCACGACGAGCGGGAGCAGACGCTCAACCAGCTGCTCGTCGAGATGGACGGCTTCGACACCAAGGGCGGGGTCATCCTGATCGCGGCCACCAACCGGCCGGACATCCTCGACCCGGCGCTGCTGCGCCCGGGCCGGTTCGACCGGCAGATCCCGGTGGACGCCCCCGACATGGAGGGCCGCAAGGCCATCCTCCGGGTGCACGCCAAGGGCAAGCCGTTCACGCCCGACGTCGATCTCGACGCGGTGGCCCGTCGCACGCCTGGCTTCAGCGGCGCCGACCTGGCCAACGTGATCAACGAGTCGGCCCTGCTCACCGCTCGCAAGGAGCAGCGGGCGATCACCAACGACTCGCTGGAAGAGTCGATCGACCGGGTAGTCGCCGGTCCGCAGCGGCGGACCCGGGTGATGAGCGACAACGAAAAGAAGATCACCGCGTACCACGAGGGTGGTCACGCGCTGGTCGCCTGGGCGCTGCCGCACGCCGCGCCGGTGCACAAGGTGACGATCCTGTCCCGTGGTCGCTCGCTGGGCCACACCCTGGTGCTCCCCACCGAAGACAAGTACACCCAGACCCGCGCCGAAATGATCGACACCCTGGCGTACGCGCTGGGCGGTCGCGCCGCCGAGGAACTGGTCTTCCACGAGCCGACCACCGGCGCCGGCAACGACATCGAGAAGGCCACCCAACTGGCCCGCGCGATGATCACCCAGTACGGCATGAGCTCCAAGCTCGGCGCGATCAAGTACGGCACCAGCGGGGACGAGCCGTTCCTCGGCCGCAACATGGGCCACGAGCGGGACTACTCGGACTCGGTGGCCGCCGAGATCGACGGCGAGATGCGGGCACTGGTCGAGCTGGCGCACGACGAGGCCTGGGAGATCCTGGTGGAATACCGGGACGTCCTGGACAACATCGTGCTCGAGCTGATGGAGAAGGAAACCCTCTCCACTGCCGACATGGCGCGGATCTGCTCCCGGGTGGTCAAGCGCCCGCCGCTGGCGCCGTACAACGGCTTCGGCAAGCGTCAGCCGTCCACCGAGCCGCCCGTGCTCACCCCTTCGGAGAAGGACAAGCTCAAGGCGCAGGCCCAAGCCGACGGCGCGCAGGCGTCGGTCGGCGGCGTCGCGCCGTCCAACAACTCGGACGGCACGCACTGAGCAACGACCCGACGGCGACGACGAGCTGGACTACGTGGCCGCGCGGCTGATCAGCGGCAAACTGACCGGCCGCCCCGTCGAGGACGCTGTCGACCTCGGCCGGATCGAGAAGGCCGTCCGCGAGATCCTGATCGCGGTCGGCGAGGACCCGGACCGCGACGGCCTCCAGCAGACCCCGGCCCGGGTCGCCCGGGCGTACGCCGAACTCTTCGCCGGCCTGCGGGTCGACCCGGCCCAGGTGCTCAGCACCACCTTCGAGGCCAACCACGAAGAGCTGGTCATCGTCCGGGACATCGACGTGATGAGCCTCTGTGAGCACCACCTGCTGCCCTTCCGGGGCAGCGCGCACATCGGCTACATCCCCGGCCCCGATGGGCGGATCACCGGCCTGTCCAAGCTGGCCCGCCTCGTCGAGGTCTTCGCCCGTCGGCCGCAGGTGCAGGAACGGCTTACCTCGCAGGTCGCCGACCTGCTGATGAGCAAACTCGCACCACGCGGCGTCGTCGTCGTGCTCGAATGTGAACACATGTGCATGGCGATGCGCGGCATCCAGAAATCCGGTGCCAAGACCATCACGTCGGCCGTACGCGGCATCCTGCAGTCGGACTCCAAGTCGCGGGCCGAAGCGATGGCGCTGATCATCCCGCGCTGACAACCCGCCGCACCACGGCCGGCCGACACCCACCCGGGACGGCCGGCCGTTGCGTTTTCCCACCCGCCCGGCGTTGCTCCGGCCGGGCGGCTTACCGGCCCGGTGGGTCACCCAGCGAGCAGCGCCAACAGCAGGCCGGCCGTGGCCAGCACCGCCGGCACCAGGCACACCAACGCGCCGAAACGCACCGTACGGTCCAGCCGCTCGCTGGGGCTGACCCGGAACAACCGGCCAATGCCGATCCAACCGGCGACGAACGCGACCGCCGGCATCGGCAGTCCGCAGATCAACGCCGCCACGGTGGCCGGTCCCACCCCCGTCGTTGCGAGAACCACGACCTGGATCAGCGGCACCAGCAGCGCGAACGGCCCGTACACCAGGAGGTTGCGGGCCCGCGCGGGCCAGGACCCCGGCCGAAATCGGCGGCGCGCCGCCAGCGCCGCGTCCGCCGCCTCGGCCCGACCACGCGCGGTCCGCAGCGCCGCCAAAACGGCCGCCGGGCCACCCGCCATCGACCGTGCCGCCTCGGTCAGCTCCGGCGGCGACGGCACCAGGGAGATCGCCGGTACGCCCAACTCGCGAAGCCGTTCCTGCTGACTCGCCAGCCCGGTACGGACCACGGTCAACTCCTCCCGGGCGGCCTCCGCCGACCGGGCCTGCTCACCGGCAGCGGCAGCCGCGCCCCGGCGTACCCCGTCCAACTGCCGGGCGGCCGCAAGATAATCCGTCCAGGCCGTGCTGGGCTCGACCGCCCGCGGCGTGGCGTCCCCGGTCGTCGCAGCTGCCCGCTGCCGCCCCGGCCCGGTCACCGTCGCGATCGGATCCACCTCGACACCCTCCACGTGCGCCACCCGATCAGCCGGCCTCGTCGGCGAACGGCACCAAAACGGTGCCCCGCTCGTCCGGACCGTCCCAGAGCACCGCCCGGTCGGGGCGCACCTGCCACTCGACCGGCCGACCGAAGACCGCTGTGAGCTGCGCGACCGGCACGTCCAGCACGGCCACCGCCGCGAGCTTGTCGACCTCGCCCGCCGGCTCGAACAACGCGGCGAACGGCGGCACCGCACGCCACCAGCCCAGCAGATGCCGGCCCGCTGGCGGCCCGTCCCGTAGGAGCGACCGCAGCCGGTCCACCGGTAGCTCCCGAGGCCCCGGCCGGTCCAGCCCGAAGACCACCAGATACGTCGGCAGGTCGTCGGCGGCGTCCGCGAGCAGCGTCGGCAGATCCACCAACTCGGCCGCATGCCGGGTCGCCAAATCCGCCGTCAACGCCTCCGCCAAAGCCCGCGCGCCCGGATCCGGCACCGCCACCAGGAAGCGGGCACTGCCCGGTGCGTGGTGAGCCGACGTGCTGCGCGCCGCCGTCGCCAACAGCCCGCCCGCCGCGGCGCCCGACCCCAGCACCGCGAGGTTGCGCCCGGCCGCCGGACCCAGCGGCACAGCGACCGTCGAGCGGGCCACGTCCACCGCCCGGCCCAACAGGGCGGCCGGTCCGTGTGCCTGCCCCGCCAGGGCCGCCCGGTGCCGCGGATCGTTGCCCAGCAGCGGCCGGGCGTAACCCGCGAAGACCACCGGCGGCACCGACCCGACTGGACGCGCCGCCCACAACTCGTGGCGCAGCTCTTCCACGACCTCCGGATGATCCTGCGGATCCGGGTGACGGATCAACCGTTCGTGACCACGGATCGCACCCCGTGGGCCGCCGAGCCCGCCGGCAGTGTTCACCACCGCGCTGCCCACCGGTAGACCGGCCGCCGAGTCGTTCGTCGGCTCCAACACCGGACTCCCGCCCGGCAGCGCCACCCGTACCGGAAACTGCCCCAGCACCGAATCCCGATGACCAGCATCCGCGCGCGCACTCAACCCCAACTCGCCCGCACCCGCCAACACCAGGTGCACGCCGTACGCCCGACCCGCCCGGGCCAGCCCGTCCAACTGGGCGGCCACCTCGGCGGCCAGCCGATCCCGCTCGGCGAAGAGCAGCGGCACATTGTCCACCACACAGACGATCCGGGGCAGCGGCTGGTGCTGACGCAGCTCCGCGAAGCGTTGCCCCCCGGCCCGAGCGCCCGCCTCCGTGCGGCGCTGGACCTCGGCCGTCAACTCGTCCAGCAGATCCCGGACGTACTCCCGGTCGGCGGCCATCGCTGCCGCGCGCACCTGCGGAACCCACGACCGGTCCCGCTCGGTCTGCAAGAACTCCACGAAGGACTCGCCGTCGCCGAGATCCGCCAGGTAGAACGCCAGGTCGTCAGGGCCGTACCGGGCGGCCAGGCCGAGCAGCGCGGTGGTCAGGAACGCCGCCCGGCCTGCAGCGGACCGGCCACTCACCAGCCAGTGCGGGGTCAACTCGGTGAAGCCCAGCGGCACCGACCGGCCCCCGGCATCGCCGACGGTAGTGGTCAGCCCGTCGGCCGAATCCGATTCCCACAGTCGCTCACCCGTCGGCGGCAGCAGAGCACCCAACGCCAACCGGGAACCCGCCTCCACCTGCTCGGCGAGCCGCCGACAGACCGCGTCGACCAACTCGGCCGGCGGGTCCGACTCGACGAAGACCGGTGAGTTCAAACCGCCCGGTGGATCAGCGCCCGGCCCGGCGAACGACGCCCCCGGCGGATCGCCGAGCAGCGCGTACGCGTTCCGCAACGCCAGCGAAGTGGTGTGCGGCAGGGGCGCCCGGGCCGAGTACGGGCCGGCGGGCGGCCAACCCGCCACCACCAGGTGCAGCCCAGCGGCCGACCCCTGCTCGGCCAACGTCTCGATGCGCGCCAGATCGGACGGGCCGGTCGACTCCGGTAGCGCCGCCACCACCAGCAACAACGTCCGATCGTGACGGCGCCGCCCACTCGCCCCCGGCGTCACCCACTGCTCCGCCTCGGTCAGCACCGCGCGCAGACCCGCCACGTCCACCGCCGGCGGCGGCAACAGGCCGGCATCCGCGAGCGCCCCGAACGGCGTCAGCACAGCTCCGGTGGCATCCACCGCGCGAATCAGCAGGGCACCCGCCGGTGCCGCACCCAACAACCGCAAAAGTACGGCCCGGAGCAACCCCGCCACCCGCGGCTCCCGCGCGTCAGCGTCCACGCTGAGGTGACCGGTGCCGACAAGTGGCACCAAAGCGGGGAAACGAGCGTCGTCCAACGGTGCCGCGGTACCGACCCGAACGAACGGCGGCGGACCATCACCCGCCGGCGAGTCCACTGTGAGCGAGTCCAGTGCCGCGCCCGACCAACCCGGCGCAAGCACAGCCGCAGCCGTCCGTAACCGGTCGGCCACCTCGTACTGGCGGCGCTGATCGGCCGGAGCCGGCCGCGTCTCGTCCAGGATCCCGGCAGCCGCGGTCGCGACGGCCGCCGCCCGACGGTGCAGGGCTGCGGCGCGGTTCGTGCGAGCCTTCGGACCGGCCACCGCGTCCACCCCCTCTACCCGAGGTTGGCAACCCCTCCCCAAGCAGAGACGGTATCCCAGCCGACGGCCCTCCTCCGGGAGGTGGCTCGGCGCTGCGCCGGTGTTGTCGTGGATCTCACCGGTGGGGAGGGGTCCGTCACGATCCGCTGGATCTGAGGCATTGGCTCCGGAGCGTCCAGCCGATAACTTCAGGAGGTGGAATCAGTGCAGCCCCCCGCCGGTTCCCAGGTCTCCCGCGTACCGGCCCAGCGGACACCCTCCGAGCAGCTGCCGCCCGCCCCGGTAACGCCGGCACCGCAGCCGCCACGCCGTCGGATGCGAACGGTGCTCACTGTCGTCGCTGGCGTGCTCGCCCTGCTTTGCCTCGGCGGGGTCGCCACCGCCCTGGTTTGGTACAACCGCGCCTCAACACCCGACCGCAGCACGCCAGACGTGGTGGTGGACAACTATCTGCGCGCGTTCCTCGTGGATCGCAATGACGTAAGAGCAGACCTCTTCACCTGCGAGAGCGGGTCGCAGTTGGAGGCGTTACGAGCTCTGCGGACGGATCTACTCGAACGGGAGCAGCGTTTCGCGACCACGATAACTGTCAGCTGGGGGACCCTGAACGTGCAGACGCAGGGTGATGTTGCTGCTGTTGAGGTTACGTTGATCATCTCGGCTCGTGTCGACGGGATGAGCCAGAGCGACCGGCAGCCCTGGCAGTTCAATACTCGGCTAGCCGACGGCTGGCAGGTGTGTGGCGGGACGCGAGCCGGCTAGGCTCACTCGATCCATAGGAGGTGAACCGGGACCTCCAGCGTGGTGGGTGACTGGCCGCGCCAGGCCCAGCGGTACCACTCCACCTCGGGTGTGACTCGCACGCAGATGTCGCCTTCGGCGCCCGAGTAGGTTTCGGTGACCGCTCGAAGGTCGCGGTGCTCCAGGCCGCCCTCGACGTGCACCACCCGCCGACCGGTGACCGCGTCCGCTTCGAAGACCGGTGTGGGGGTCCGGTGTGCCGGGCCGTCCAGCGAAACCAACCGGATGCCGTTGTCCCGGGCGTCGTCAACTTCCGGACGGCTGCCGACGGTCTCCACCCAGACCCGCTCCACCGGCACCAGCGGCGCGAACACCTCGACCTGGTCGGCTTCGGCCCGGTACCACTCGTGCTCGGGGATCACCGGAACGTAGGTCCGGGCGCTCTGCACCACCCGGTCGTCCGCGCGCAGGTCCCCGCGCCAACCCATCCCGGGTAGCCCGACCAGCACCCGTCGACCGCGTAGCTCGACCCGCTCGGTCGCGGGGACGATCGCCAGCGGTCTCGGCGGTTGCGGTGCCCAGTCCGGCTGGTCGGCGAACGGGTCGGGTAACGGTCCGGTCATACCCGTGGTGGCCTCACTCAGCGGCGCGCAGCGGGGCACCCCGCTCGCGCATGAACGGGACCGGGTTCACCGCGCCGGAGGCGTTGCGGTTGTTCTGCAGGTGAACCTCGAAATGCAGGTGCGGGCCGGAGGAGTTACCACTGCTGCCGACCTTGCCGATCACCTGACCGGCCGTCACGATCTGATTCTTCTTGACGAAGGGCTGAACCACCATGTGGCAGTACCGGGTGATGTAGCCACCGGCGTGCAGCAGGTCGACGAACCAGCCGCAGCCTCCCTTGCCGGGGAATCCGTCCACGTTGCAGTCCTGCCGGAGGCGGCGGTCCTCGTCGCAGGTGGAGACCAACACTCGACCGGTCGCTGCCGCGCGAATCTCGGTGCCCTTTGCCGCGCCGATGTCGACTCCGTTGTGGCTGGGCCGGCTGGCGGTGCGGAAACCGGAGCCGACTCCGCCAGGGATGGGTGCGGTCCAACCGGAGGCAGCGATCTGGCCGCGCTCGGCCGCGTTGCACACCGCCTTGCCGTTGATCTCGACAGTGCGGGCCGCGCCGCCGGCCAGCGCGTCCACGATCCGGCTGGCTATTTCTTCGTGCTTGGCGTACGCGTCCGGGTATGCGCTGACCTGGACTCGCTGCGCGACCACGGTCAGCGGTCGTTGTTGCCAGCTCCCCACCTTCACGAGCTTCTCGTAGAACTTGCGGGCCGCGTACGCGGGGTTCAACCGCTCGGCGACACTGCCCCAACCCGGCCGCTGCTGGAACAGGCCCAGGGAGTCGTGGTCCGCGCCAACGCCCTCGTGCGGCAGAGCCAGGGACTCGGCTACGCCGCTGTTCGCCAGGTTGCGTAGGGCGGACTCCTGCATAGCTGTGGCGAGGGCGACCACCCAACCTCGCGAAGGCACGCCCATGTCCTGGCCGACCTTGATGATGATCGCGGCATTGCGGACCTGGCTGTCGCCGTACTGGGCGAATCGCGGCAGCTTGCCCGCGATGTTGACCGCTCGGCCCGGCCCGCACTCCATGCCCGCCATGGTGTCGCCGTTCTCGGCGTCGTCGCCTCCGAGGCCGGTGAGGAAGAACGCCGCGGTGCCGCCGGTGCAGCAGAGCAGAAGCAACATCCCGGTGAGCACCGCGGCGACCACACCGAGCCGGAGGGGACCGCGGCGGATTTTGGCGCTACCAACGTCGCTCATGGCCGCTCCCAGTCCAGAACGTCGACCAGCCAACCATCGTCGGAGGTGACCAGCTCCAACCGGAGCCCGCCGGCATCAAGGGGGAGCAGCAACTCGACGAACGTTTCGGTCCGCTCCCGCATGGTTGGAGGACCAGTGACCTTCTCGGCCGGCACGCTCTCGGGCTCGGCACCGGTCAACTTCTCCCTCAACCCCGGTGTGGAGAGTGGCCGCAGACCAGCCTGCCACTCTTCGGTGGTCATCCCGGGACGGCCCAGCCAGGCCTTGGCGAAGCGGTCGGCGGTCTGTTCGGGCGTGCGGGCGCCGGGCGACGTCACTGGTGACGGCGGAGCCGCGCTGTTGAGCAGACCGTCGTCGCCAGCCGTCGGGTCCACGGTGATGATCGGCCCATCCGGACGGCTACTCAACCCATCGGCTGAGTCGCCCGGGTTGGAGATCAGCCTGGCCGCCCCGAGCACACCGACGACCACCACCCCGATCACGAGCGCAACGCCCAGTCGGGATCGCAGCGCCCGGGTGAAGAGGAATTCCAACGCCCGTCGCATGACCGTCACCTCGCCTCTGAGCGCACCCGAGGTCCGGTGCGATCCGGTACACGCTCGGTGGAGCCCGGGCGGTAGACAACGAACGACGGATTCTCAGCCGGAACGTCCGGCTCGGTCCAGGTCGCTGGCTGTCGGCGTCGGGGCTGCGGGGCGGTCTTGCGGCTCCGACCCCTGCCCTCCTCCGCCGGGGCCTCTTCCGGCCGCTCTCGACCGTCGGGGCGTACCGCGTCCGCGCGCCGGCCGTCGGCCACTGCGTTCGGCACCGGGGCCGGGTCCTCCCGCCGCGCCTCGGGACGTAGCCGGGTCTGGGTTGCATCGGGCGAGAGTCGACGTCCGCCCACCGGCTCGGCGGTGCCGCCCGGCTCGGCTACGTCCAGGCGAGCGGCGGTCCGCATGTCGCGGAAGAACCGGCGGTGCCAGGACCCGGCCGAACCGACCGCTTCGCTGCTGTCCTTGCCACCGAGTTGCGTGATCCGCCGGTACGGCCGCAGCAGCAGCCATCCGACCACCCCGCAGAGCCAGACCAGCACCACCTGAAGCCAACCCGGCAGGGCAGGGGTACTCATGATCAGGTCGACGGCGAACAGGTAGATGGCGGCGCCAGTGCCGAAGATGGCGATGTTGAACACCGCAGCCACCACGGCGTTCGCCAACCGTCGCAGGCCGGCGCTGGCCGGCCGGAGCAGGCCGATGGTGCCCAGGATGGGTGCCGCGATCACCGCCCATCGGAAGATCAGGAAACCCAGCAGGACCAGCACTGACGCGGTCAGGTCGAACATCGCGAAGAGCACGGCCGCGAGCACGGCGATAAAACCGGAGCCGATTCGGTCCATATCGCGGGTGCCCGTCAGGAACTCGTACGCCTCCGGGTCCTCGCTCTTGATCTGCCCCGCGACAGTCATCCACTGCTGCTGCTTGGCCTCGATCGTCGCTGGCCGGGTGGCCGGGTTGGCCCGCAGCTTCTCGGCCTCCTCCCAGGAGAACGCCTTGGCGTCGTACAGGGCAGGGCCATACTTTCGGGCGGTCTCGCTATCCGCCGAGCCGAGAACTCCACGCAGCCAATTGCGATAGAGCATCGCCTCGGTCGCAGTGTCGCTGGCCCGAACAGCGGGCGGTCTTTTATCCACACAAGCGTCTGGGTTGGGGACGGCGCACTGATCTGGCGGGGTGTCCTTTGACGCCGGGCCTATGGCGTCGTGTACGACGCCGAGTGAGGTGATCAGAGTGCCGTCGGCGATGTTCGCCGACTTGACCGGCCAGGCTGCCAGCGCGGTGACCGCCACCATCACCAGTAGGGCCCAGCCTGCCGTCGTCATCGCATTGCTCATGTCCGACTGGCGGGAGCGCCAGAGCAGGTAGAGACCCACCACGCAGAGCGTGACGATTCCGAAGACGCTGAATACTTTCTCGTATACGCCTTTGGTGGCTTTCTCCACCAGTGGGTCGGCCCAACTCCACATCGAGCGGGGATCCCAGGCTCGCTCCCGCAGGGCGTTCGAGGCACCCACGACCGCCGTGGCGATCATGAGCTCACCGTTGGCGACGGTGGTAGTGAACTTGTAGTCCGGATGGAGGACGGTGGATGCGCATCCGCCCTCCACGTTGTAGGTGTTGAAGCTGTAACCGCCGTAGCCGTAGTCGCTGTAGATGCCCTTTGGCCCGGGCAGCTTGGACGAGTCCGGACGGGAGGCGAACCAGCCAGCCAGGCCCGAATCCGGAGCGGAAGGCACAGGTGGCTTGAGGCAATCGATTTCGGCCTTGCTGACCTGCTTCAGCTTCGCCACGCAGGCGCGGAAGTCGGCCTGCCATTCGGCGGTCGTGCAGAGGTCGGCGCGGGCCTGGGCGGCGGGCGGTGCGGCGGCTGCGGCCTCCGCGCCGATCAGCGGCCAGGTGAGGGTGGCCCCGGCCAGCACGCCAAGGGCGAGCAGGAACGACGCAGTCCTTGCCCAGGCCCTAGCCATGTCACGCCTCCAGATCCGGCAGGGGGATGCTCGGCAGGACTCCGGCCGCCGCGGCGATCGCGGCGGGCGTCGTGTCGAGGTGGTCCAGCAGCCCTTCGACGTACGAGACGTCGACTCGGACCTTCTGCACCCGGCCGTCGACGTCGCGCATCACGAACTCGCGGAAGCCGAGCCGGCTGGACGAGCTTGTGTCGGCGGCGGAGAGCGAGGCCAGGGTGGCTTCGTACCCGTCGTTGACCGGCACCCGCAGCAGCCGTAGCGCCTCGGAGGCGATTTCGGCGTCCTCGGCGATGCGGCCGACGAAGACTGTGGAGACGAGGTTCTGCACGTCGAGGCCGAGGATGTCTTTGGGGTTCTGGGAGGCGACCAGCGCGGCCAGGTTCCACTTGCGGGAGTCGCGGGCGAGTCGGACCAGGAAGGAGCGCCCGGACCGCCAACCTTCCATGAAGTGCGCCTCGTCGAGGCCGACGAGTTTGCGGGACGACATCGAGCCGCCGTAGCAGCGCCGGACGGCGAGCCGGTGCGCGGTGTGCAGCATTGGCAGGGCCAGCGCTTCCTCGGCTGACCAGTACTCGCGTTCGATCTTGAGGTCGGGCAGCCGTAGCCCGGCCATGGTGATCACGGTGAGTGCCGCGTCGGCACCGAGCAGCCCTTCCGGCGGTCGGCCGAAGAAGAGCATGGCCAGTGGCATCTCGGCGGTGTCCAGCAGGAGGTTGGCCAGTTCCTTGCCGGCGTCGTCGTCGAGCCGCCCGAGGCAGCTCACCACGTCGTCAAGGGTGGAGGTCTCCTCGGCGGGGACCTGGCGGACGGCGTGCCGGAAGAGGGTTGCCGTCGACGCCTCCCTGGCCACCTGCGGCGGGACGAGCATCATGCAGATGTCCTGGACCAGCATCCGCCGCTCGGCCCGAGCGTTGGAGACCGCGATCTCGAACTCCCGGTCACCGGCGGCCCCGATGCCGAACTCGGAGCGCAGCGGCGTCGGGATGAGCGAGTAGGGCGCCAGGGTGCCGTGCTCCGAGCCGGTCAGGTTCAACACCCGGGAGTACGGCCGCAGCTCGGGCATCGCGCAGAGGCGGGCCAGCGGGCCGGACGGGTCGAGCAGGGTCACCTGGACACCTCGGCGGGCGGCCAGGTAGCCCAGGGCGCCGAGCAGTGTGGACTTGCCACCGCCCGGTTCGGCGACGAAGACCGCGAGCCCGGAGCGTTCCCGGACCTCCATGGGGAAGTGCAGGTCGAGGAAGACGGGGCGGCGGCAGGTGCCGGCGGTTCGGCCGATCAGATCGCCCCGCCGGTCGCCCACGTTGGATGCGGCCTGGGGGAGCGCGGCGGCGAGCAACGGCACCGGCATGCGGCGCACGTAGCCGGTGTTGGCGATCGGCTCACCGGGGATGAACTCACGGGCCAGCCAGTCCTGGTTCTTTGGGTGCTGCAGCGAGATGCGCAGCTCCCGGGAGTAGAGCTGAATGAGCCGGCGGGCCCGTTCCAGGCATTCCTCCCTGGTCCGGCCGCCGACCGCGATCCGGTGCCAGCCGTGCGCACGGGCCGAGTCGACCGGCAGGCCGGTGGTCATCTCGTCGCCGATCACCAGAGCGCGCTTGGCCAGTCGCTCCAGCTCCGGGGGCGCGTCGATGCCGTGTTCGGCGTAGTCGAGCTGTTGCGAGCGGATCATCCGCAGCCGGTGTTCCAGATTACGGAAGGAGTCGCCGGAGCCGAGGATGTCGACGCGGGTGGAGATCTCCATCGGCCAGGGCAGCCGCTCGTGGAAGTGCAGCCAGGGCTCGTGTCGTTCCGGGATCTCCAGCGGCTCCATCCGGCCGACAGCGAGCACTGCCACGTGCCGCTCCTCGCCGGTCATCCGGTTGACCAGCTTGACCGTCGAGCCGTACGGGGTGCGGTAGCGCTCGACCTGCTCGGTCATGGCGAGCAGGTCGCCGCGCTCCCAGCGCCCGTCGGTGACGGGGGACAGGGTGCTCGGCGGCGACATGCACAGCGCCACCGAGCGGTAGAGCAGCCATTCCAGCTCCTGGGCGGTGACCCGCCGGCCGCGCATGCCGAATGCCCCGAGCACCTCGTCGAACTGTTCCACTGTGCGGCCCAGCTTGCGGCGTTCCCCATCGGCGGTGCCCCTGCCGAAGGTGCGCAGCAGCCGCTCGGTGAGCGAGTCGCCGAGGGAACGCCGGGCGAAGGTGACACCCAGGTAGGTCTGGCCCTCGGCGTGGTTGACAGCCATCAGGTGGCGTTGGGCGGCGACCAGGTGGTCGGCCCAGCCGGTGGTGCCGGGGACGTCGGGCAGCGGCGCGGAGGTGTGCGTGTCGATCGTGCGCGCCCACTCGTCGGCGGGGAACGGCCGGGTGGTGCGGCGCAGGTGCAGTCGGAAGCCGGCCAGGCCGGCGTACTGCTCGGAGATCGCCGACAGCAGCGCCTCGCGTTCGGCGTCCGGCCGGAACGCCCAGCGGACCTCGGGCAGCCAGTACCACGCGGTGACGGTGTTGGGCGTGAAGGTCAGGTGACCGGCGATCTCGGTGATGGCCAGCTCGACAGATGGATCCCGATCCCCAAATTTGATCTTCGGAGCGCGAACCCGGGTCGGCTTGATCGGTCGGTCCGGTCGGCTCGCCGTGCGCTGTCGCGGTGCGGCGACCTCCTTGCCGGTGGCCGCGGTGCCGGTGCTCCGGGGTCGATCCGAGTCGGTGACCCGGCGTGCCGTGCTTTCGAGAGCTGGGCGATCCGCAGCGGTGATCATGGCCGACTGATCCGGCGGCGCGGTGGACCGGCTGGCGGCGGCCGTCGGCCGGGACGCTTGAGCCGCCGGTCGGGCCGTCGCTGCGGGGCGGCCGCCCTGCGCGGTGCTGGCGGGTTGGCGGACGGGGCCGGTGGTCGCCGACGCTGACCCGCCGTCGGTGGGCGGGCCGGGCTCGTCCGGCGGACGCAGCATCGGCCGTCGATCGCCGGCCTGATGCGGCACCCGGGACTCGCTGGCCGGGTGGCCGCCGCCGTGTCGTGGCTCGACGGGTCGGCCACCATTGCCGGGCGGGTCGGCCGGCGTCCAGGGTGGTTCGAGCTCAGGAACCGCCCGGGCTGGTGCCGGGCTGGCGGTGGGTGGCGGCTGATGCGGGATCGCCTGCTGTTCGCGGGTGCTCGGGCCGGCGGTGACGGCTCGTGGCGAGGCGGGTCGACCCCCGCCGCCGAAGAGGTCCAGGAAAGGGGAGTCGATGTCGGCGTTCTCGCCGGCCGACACGGCGGTGGGCTCGGCCTGTGGCGTCCGGCGGGGAATCGGCCGGGGTGCCTGGAACACGCCGACGGCGCCGTGGCCGGGTGACGTCACCAGCGCGGGGTCGAGGGCAACCTCGTCCTCGTCCTCGGTGTAGTCGAATGAGTGCGCACGGTGACCAACCGGTGCGCCCGGGCGGCCGGCCGGGGAGCCCGGCGTGGAGGAGCGGCTCATGCGATCGCCTCGGCGACTGTCGGCAGACCCATGCCCGCGTCCTGCGACGGACCGTTCGACGTACGTCCGGTCATGCCAGCTCCTCCCGAATCCTGATCCGGCTGCCGACCAGGCGCGGATCGCGCTGCTCGACCGCCGGCTCCCGGGTGCGTCGCCAGTCGGTCAGCGCGGTGCGGATGACCACCCGCGCCGGCCGATCGGGGTCGACGTGCCGGAAGATGAACGACGTGGTCACGATGGCGAGCGCGATCTCCCAGGCGGGGAAGAGCTCGACCGTCAACGTGAACAGCCAGTGGATGAACATGTAGAGGGGGACCAGCAGCATGAAGAGCCCGTACTGGGCGTAGGGCAGGTGGACCGGAAGGGTGTAACCGGGCGGCCCGAGGTAGACCAGGCGGGCCCGGTAGATGTCGTCGTCGGTGCGCAGCCGCATCTGGTGAACGCGCCTATTCGAAGATCAGGTCGATCAGGTAATCGCCGACGAAGAAGAGTGTTGCCGCGCCCGCGATGAAGGCGAGCCCGACGATGGCGATCGCGGAGCTGGTCAGCACCTTGGAGATCTCACCTCGGCTGGCACGGCCGATGAAGATGACGCCCAGGACGGCGAGCAGGATCGGCGCGATCTTGCTGGCGAAGAAGGTGACGACACTGTTGGTGTCGATCCCCTTCGGTGCCGGCTCCGCGAGTGGAGCCGACGCCAGGGTGGAGAGCGCGTGGGCGACGCCGGACGACGCCGTCTCCATGAGCTCGAAGGCGATCACTGGAACCTCCCCATAGCGCGGCCGGCGGTGCCGCGGCGGTGCAATAGGCAAGCCTGGCGGGAAAAGTGCTCCACAGGGCATGGCGTTCTTGACCCTGTGTTCGTTACTCACCACGGAGGGTGGCGAGGTTTGGGCGGTTTTCCCCCGCTTCGGCCCTCCCTCCAAGCTTCGCCATCTCGATGCTGGCCAATTCCAAAGCGTACGGGCCGCCCCGGATTGCGACAAGCCGCGAAGGGGCTGCCCGATACTGCCCAGATGACCGATCGTACACCTGTTCTAATCGGCACGTCGGGGGCAGTGGTGCGGGGCCTACCCGGGTCGCTGGGCGCCGCTGCCGCGACCGGTACCGTCTAGTCGTGACCGATCTGGTGCGGGCTTCGGGCCCGGTGGTGATGGGCGTCCTCAACGTCACACCGGACTCCTTCTCCGACGGCGGACGGTACGCCGACCTGGACGCCGCCGTCGGACACGGCGTCCGTCTACGCGACGCCGGTGCGCACCTGGTCGACATCGGTGGCGAGTCGACCCGTCCGGGCGCCGAGCGGATCGACGCCGCGACCGAGACCGAGCGGGTGTTGCCGGTCATCCGCGAGCTGACCGCCGCCGGTGTGGCGGTCAGCGTCGACACCACCCGCGCGCGGGTGGCGGAGGCCGCTCTGGTCGCCGGAGCGGCGGTGGTCAACGACGTCTCCGGTGGCCTGGCCGATCCGGACATGGCCCGGGTGGTCCGCGACGCGCACTGCCCCTGGGTGCTGATGCACTGGCGTGGACACTCCCGAGGCATGCGCGAGCTGGCCACCTACACCGACGTGGTGGCCGACGTCCGGGCCGAGTTGGCCCAACGGATCGACACGGCGCTGGCCGCCGGCGTGGCCGCCGACCGCCTCATCGTCGACCCCGGGCTCGGCTTCGCCAAGACGGCCGCACACAACTGGGAGCTCAGCGCCCGCCTGCCGGAGTTGCTGGATCTCGGCTACCCGCTGCTCTTCGGGGCAAGCCGCAAGTCGTACCTCGGTGGGTTGCTCGCCGCCGCGGACGGCACGCCGCGACCGACCGCCCAGCGGGAGGCGGCCACAGTGGCCACCAGCGTGCTCGCGGTCGCCGCGGGCGCCTGGGGTGTACGCGTGCACGACGTCCGGGCCACCGCCGACGCGCTCGCCGTCTGGGCGGCGACCGGCAGCCCTCGCCTGGCCGTGCCCCCGCACGACAGGAAGCGAACGCACGACGATCACGAGCATGGGGTACGGCGATGACGACGGACCGGATCCACCTGACCGGCCTGCGGGCGCGCGGCCGGCACGGCGTGTACGACTTCGAGCGCGTCCAGGGGCAGGACTTCGTGGTCGACGCCGTCCTGGAGCTGGACCTCGGCCCGGCCGCCGCCAGCGACGACGTCACCGCCACAGTGCACTACGGTGAGCTGGCCGAACGCCTGGTCGCTGTGGTGACCGGCGAGCCGGTCAACCTGATCGAGACCCTGGCGGACCGGCTCCTCGCGGTCTGCCTGGCCGACGAGCGGGTCGACGCCGCGACGATCACGGTGCACAAGCCGGAGGCTCCGGTACCGCACACCTTCACCGACGTGGCCGTCACCATGACCCGGACGCGTACCCGATGACCCGGGCGGTTCTCTCGCTCGGCAGCAACCTGGGCGACCGCCTGGAGCACCTGCGGACGGCCGTCGCCACCCTCGGCGACGCGGTGCTCGTGCTCTCCGGGGTGTACGAGACTCCACCGTGGGGCGACACCGATCAGCCCGCGTACCTCAATGCGGTGGTGCTCGTGCAGGACGAGAGCGCGACCCCGCGCGACTGGCTGGAACGGGCCCGCGACGCGGAGCGCGCGGCCGGACGGGCCCGTGACCCGCAGCGGCGGTTCGGGCCGCGCACCCTCGACGTGGACGTGATCGCGGTCTGGGGCGACGACGACGAGCCGGTGCTCAGCGACGAGGAGGAGCTGACCCTGCCGCACCCCCGGGCGCACCTGCGCGCCTTCGTGCTGCGTCCGTGGATCGACATCCAGCCGTACGGTCGGCTGCCCGGTCACGGCTGGCTGACCGACCTGCTGACCACCGGCCCCGCTGCGGACGAGGCGTTGGAACTGCGTCCCCGGCCGGAGTTGGCGTTAGAGTCGACGGCATGACCGAGCGGAACCGGCCGGCATGACGCAGGCGAAGCCCCCACCCCGCGGGTCGGGCCCGGACGGGTCGCGGATGGGCCCCACCCGGATCTCGACACTGGTCGTGGCCGGCCTGGCTGCGGCGGCGGTGGCCTGGCTGCTGATCAGCACCCTCTACTACAGCGGCATTCCCCGGCTGCCCTGGCTGCCGGTGGTGACGCTGGCGGGGCTCGCCGTGCTGGAGGCGTACGCCGCGATCAACACCCGGGGCCGGATCGAGCGCAAGCCGGGTCGGGAGCCGGTCAATCCGCTGTTGGTCGCCCGCTTCGTGGTGCTGGCCAAGGCGTCGGCACTGGCCGCCGCGATCTTCGCGGGCTTCTACGCGGGGCTCACCGGCTGGCTCTTCGTGGAGACCACCCGCGCAGCCCTGGACGATCGACCGGCCGCCGGCGGAGGCCTGCTCGCCTCGCTGGCACTGGTCGGCGCCGCGCTCTGGTTGGAGCACTCCTGCCGGGTGCCGGAACGCCCGGACGACGAGAGCGAGCAGGACCCTCGGGAGAGCCGCCCCGGCCAGCGCTGAGCAGGGGGTTACGCCCGGCTGTGGGCGCGGGTACGGTGCCTGCGATCGGAGAGCAAGGGCCACCCAGGGTCCGTCCGTGCGCCGGACTGGGGACGGTCGGCCACTGGGGAGGCGGCGTCATGGGGTACGAAGAAGCGGGCCGGGACCGGTCGGCCGAACCCTCGTCGGGGGTGCCGGCCGCCGTCCTGGACAACGTCTTCGACGATCCCACCCACGGTGAGCCCGGCCGGGATCGGATCGGCGTACACCTGGGGTGGGAGCTGCTGCTGTTGGCCGGGCTGGCCGCGGTGAGCTGGCTGCTCTGGCGGGAGGATCCGGCCGCGGTGCGCGACGGCAACCTGCGCACGCTGCTGATCAACGCGGTCGGGCTGGGGTTGCTCGCCCTGGCCGCCGGGCTGAGCCTGCGCACTGCCGCGCCGAACCTGGCCGTCGGCCCGATCGCGGTAGCGGCCGCCCTGCACTACGCCGAGCAGGGTGACCGGGGCCTGCCGGCGTCGCTCGGCCCGGCCGTGGCGGTCGCCGCGGTGGGCGGGCTGGCGCTGGCGCTGGCGGTGGTGGTGCTGCACGTACCGGGCTGGGCCGCCAGCCTGGCCGGCGCCGCCGCCGTTGTGGTGTACATCGAACGCCGATCGGCGCCCGTGCTGGTGCAGGGCGACTACGACCCCACCCGCAGCGCCGGTTACCTCTTCGCCGGCTTCGCCGCGGTGGCCGTCCTGGGTGGGCTGTTCGGCGCGATCCGGGCGGTCCGCCGGCTCGCCGGCCGGTACCGACCGATCGCCGACCCGGCCCGTCGGCGGGGCACGGTGGCCGCCGTGGTGACCGCCGTCGCGTTGGTCGTCTCCACGGTGCTGGCGGCCCTGGCCGGCATCCTGCTCGCCGCCAACGACCCCGGGCCGGTGGCGCCCACCTCGGGGCTGGACTGGACGGTGCTGGCCATGGGCGTGGCCCTGCTCGCCGGCACCAGCGCGTACGGCCGCCGGGGCGGTGTGTTCGGCACGCTGCTGGCGGTCGGCCTCGTCACGGTCTTCCAGGTGTACGCGCCGGAGCGCGGCTGGACGCTGAGCAACTGGATGATCGGCGGGGCAGCGCTCGGCGTCGGGTTGCTGGTCACCCGGCTGGTCGAGACGCTCGGGCGGCCCCGACCGGGCGGCCCCGACCGGCCCGAGCCGGTCAGCGACGGCACGATCAGCTCGGGCTGGACCACGCCGCAGCCGCAGTCCGTCGACAACTGGCCTCCCACGCTGCCGACCCAGGCCGCGCCGCAACCGATCGACCCGTGGCGGGATCCGCGGTGGGAGGACGGCCCACGACGGTGGGACACCGACGAGCGGTGAGCCGCGTCGCGTCCGCCGAGCCGGAGCTGATCTCGACCGTTAGGCTCGGCGACATGACCGACTCACCTGCCGCCACCCCGGGCGGAACCTCGTTCGAGGAGCTTGACGCGCTGTCCACCGAGGAACTGCGGGAGCGGGCGTTCGCCCGGGCCCGGGAGCGTCGGGACGTGTCCTTCTTCTGGTCGGTGCTGCGCCACCTGCCGAACGCGGACGAGGCCACGGTGCTGGACGGCGCCCCGAACTCGATCGGCCCGACGATCGACGAGGCCAACGCGCTGTGGCGGGAGCTGACCGGTCACGGCTACGAGGAGTCGGCGCCGCTGCTGCGGGCCGCCTTCATCGACTACCTGATGAAGCACTGAGCCGCTCGGGGCAGCCCAGGTCCGCCCGAGCCACCGGTTCGGGGCCTGGGCGGATCGCGTCTCTCATGCACCGTTCCGGCCCGGTCAGCCGCTACGGCACGGCCGCCGGCACCGGCGCGCTCGCCGTGTTGCTGCTGGTTGGCATCTGCGGCAGTCCGGCGTACACCGGCTGGGCCGTCACCCTGACCGACCCGGAGTCGGCCGGGGCGTTCTACGCGCGCCTGCTCGCCTGGCCGGCCTGGCGGCTCGACGCGGACGGGCAGGCCGGCGGGTTGTTCGCCGCCGACCTGCGAGCCGTGCTGCTGGTGGTCCTCGCGGTGGCGCTGCTCTACCTGTTGCCTGCCGCCCAGGTCGCCCGGGTGCCCGGCCCGGTCAGCCAGTTCTTCTCCGGCTGGGCCGCGTACGTGCTGGCTGGCGGGCTGGCCGCCGTGTTGGCGGCGCTGCTCGGCCCGGCACCGTCACTGCTGGGGGCCCTGCAGGACGCCAGCACCGGTGCCGGTTACGGCTTCCTCACCGGGTGGATCATCGGCATCGCCAGCCTCGGCGGTCGCGCCTGACCCGACCGAGGCGAGGGTGGGCGCGGCGGTCGTGCCTGCCTCGGCCAGCGGGTCAGTTGGTCGGGCGGCCGAGGTCGAGGAGGCGCTGTCGGCTGAGCGCGCCCACCGGCCGGCCGGCGTCGGTCACGAGGAGCCGGTCCCGGCCCGAGGTGAGCAGGACCGCCAACGCGTCGTAGGCCGAGCCGTCCACGGCGACGGTGGGCAGGTCCGGTGCGGCGTCCTCGGGCACCGGCTCCAGCGCCTCCCGGTCGAGCGGGGTGACCGCCAATCGGCGGATGCCCCGGTCGGCGCCGACGAACTCGCGTACGAACGCGGTGGCGGGTGCGCCGAGCAGCGCGGCAGGGGTGTCGTACTGCTCCAGGTGCCCGCCCTCGGAGAGGACCGCGATCCGGTCACCGAGTCGGACGGCCTCGTCGAGGTCGTGGGTGACCAGCACGATCGTCTTGCGCACCTCGGCCTGGAGGCGCAGGAACTCCTCCTGGAGGTGGGCCCGGACGATCGGGTCGACGGCCGAGAACGGCTCGTCCATCAACAGCACCACCGGGTCGGCGGCGAGTGCGCGGGCCACCCCGACCCGCTGCCGCTGGCCACCCGACAGCTCGTGCGGGTAGCGACCGCCGAACTCCGCCGGGTCCAGCCCGACCAGGTCGAGCAGCTCGTCGACCCGCGCTCGGGTCTGGCCCTTGGGCCAGCGGAGCAGGCCCGGCACAGTGGCCACGTTGGCCCGCACGGTTTGGTGTGGAAAGAGGCCGACGTTCTGAATCACGTATCCGATTCGACGGCGCAGTCGCACCGGGTCGACGTTCGTGACGTCCTCGTCGCCGAGCGTGATGCGACCGGCGGTCGGTTCGATCAGGCGATTGATCATCCGCAGCACTGTCGACTTGCCGCAACCGGACGGGCCGATCAGCACCACCAGCTCGCCGGCCCGGACCTCCAGGCTGAGGTCCCGGACGGCTTCGGTGCCGTTCGGGTAGCGCTTCTGGATGCCCTCCAGGGAGATCGACGCCGCGCGAGGGGATTGGGCCACGCCGGCAGCCTCCGGGGTAACGTCCACGTATGTCCTTCCGCCTGAGCTACCGGGCCGACCCGGGTAACCCCTGGTTCTCCTGGCAGTACGTGCGGGACAACTCTGACACGATCCTCGCCGCGGTGCGCGAACACGCCTCCCTCACCGGGCGAGCGGTGTTGATCGCGGTGCTGATCGCCCTGCCGTTGTCGGTGCTGGCGTACTGGGTCCGTCCGCTCGCCGGTCCGATCCTCGCTGTCAGTGGGGTGGTCTACACCATCCCGTCGTTGGCGCTCTTCGCGTTCATCGCCCCCTACCTGGGCACCGGGGCGACCACGGTGCTGGTCGGGCTGGTCCTCTACGCGCTGCTGCTGATCGTGCGCAACGTGGTGGCCGGTCTCAACCAGGTGCCTCCGGAGGTTCGCGAGGCCGCCGAGGGCATGGGTTACGGACGGTGGAGGCGTCTGTTCCGGATCGACCTGCCGCTGGCGTTGCCGGGCATCGTCACCGGCGTGCGGCTGGCGACCGTCTCGACTGTGGCGTTGGTCACGGTCGGGGTGCTGGTGGGGCACGGCGGGCTCGGGCAGTTGATCTTCGCGGGCTTCCAGAACAACCTCTACAAGGCCGAGATCATGACGGCCGCCCTGCTCTGCGTGGCGCTCGCTGTCGTGCTCGACCTGTTGCTCATCCTGGTCGCCCGACTGGTGACTCCCTGGTCCACTCGGAGGGCACGGTGACCGTCGCGGAAAACCCGATCGGGCAGGCCATCACCTGGATCAACGACCCACTGAACTGGACCAACCCCGGCGGCATGCTGGACCGGCTCGGCGAGCACCTGACGATCTCCGCCCTGGCGGTGGCGCTCGGCTGCCTGGTGGCCTGGCCGCTCGGGCTCTGGTTGGGGCACCTCGGTCGAGGTGGCGGCCTCGTGGTGCTGATCTCCAACGCCACCCTGGCCATCCCCACCCTGGCGCTGCTGACCATCCTCCCGGTCGTCTTCGCCAGCGGCTTCGGGAAGACACCGGTAGTGGTGGCACTGGCTGTCTTCGCCGTGCCACCGCTGCTGGCCAACGCGTACACCGGGGTGCGGCAGGTGGACCCCGAGGCCCGCGACGCGGCCCGGGGGATGGGCCTGTCCGGCGGGCAGTTGCTGCGCCGGGTGGAGTTGCCGCTCGCGGTTCCCTACCTGGCGGCCGGCTTCCGCACCGCGGCGGTCCAGGTGATCGCGACAGCGGCGCTGGCCTCCTTCGTCAACGGCGGCGGCCTGGGCCAGATCATCCGGACCGGCTTCGGCATCGGTATCGCGGCCGGCGGCGGGCAGATCGTCGCCGGCGGCGTGCTGGTGGCCGGGCTCGCGCTGCTGGCCGAGGTGGTCCTCGGCGGCGTCGAACGGCTGGTCACCCCCAAGCCGCTGCGGCGCGGGCGGCAGCGCCTCGGGCGGCCCCGAGCCGCCGACGCCACCGGAAGCGCCTGACCCGTCCGGGTGAGCCCGCGTCGCGCTGGCAACCCACGCCCGTCAAATCGGTGACGATGGGGTGACGAAGTCCATCCCAAGTTGTCGGTCGGTTCCGGACCATGTTGGGTGGACATTCGCGGGCGGCCGACAGTCAGGATCGCCCGTCGGACACGCGGCCGGCCCGGAACGGGCCGCGCCGGGACACGGAAGGCGGGCACATGCGCGCACGTACACGTCTGGCGATCGGGGCGGTCAGCGCCATCGCCGGGGCAGCACTCCTCACCGGCTGCGGTGACGCCGGCTCGTCCGGCACCGACGCACCCCAGACGAGCGCCTCCGGCGCCGGGTGCGCCCCGGTCGCCGGCCAGCAGCTCATCGCTCTGCAGGACGACAAGAAGCTCCAGAACTCCGACAACGTCATTCCCGCTGTCAACAGCAAGGCGGCCAATCCGCAGCTGATCGCCGCACTCGACAAGGTCTCCGCCGCGCTCGACACCCCGAAGCTGATCCAGCTCAACAAGGCTGTCAACGAGGACCGCAAGACTCCCAAGGTGGCGGCCGAGGAGTTCGCCAGCGCGAACAACCTCACCGCGGGCATCACCAAGGGCCCAGGCGGCGACATCACTGTGGGCGCCGGCAACTTCGCCGAGAGCCAGATCCTGGGCGAGCTGTACCGGATCGCGCTCAGCGCCGCCGGCTACCAGGTCAAGGTGCAGCAGATCGGCAACCGGGAGCTCTACGCGCCGGCTCTGGAGAAGGGCGAGATCCAGGTCGTCCCGGAGTACGCGGCGACAATGGCCGAGTTCCTCAACACCAAGGCCAACGGCCAGAACGCCCAGCCGATCTCCTCGCCGGACGTCAACACGACGGTGACCGCGCTGAAGGCCGAGGGCGACAAGGCCGGCCTCACCTTCGGCACCCCGGCCGCCGCACAGGACCAGAACGCCTTCGCGGTGACCCAGGCCTTCGCCGACAAGTACGGCGTGCGGACCCTCTCCGAGCTGGCCGCGAAGTGCTCCGGCAGCGCGACGGTGCTGGGTGGCCCGCCGGAGTGCGAGCAGCGTCCGTTCTGCAAGCCCGGCCTGGAGAAGACCTACGGGCTGTCGGTCGGCAAGTTCTCCTCCCTGGACCAGGGCGGGCCGCTGACCAAGAGCGGGCTGCGTGACGGCTCGATCAGCGTGGGTCTGATCTTCTCCTCGGATGGCGCCTTCGCCACCAGCTGAGCCCGTTCCGCACGTGCTGAGGACGCCCCCGCCCCCGATCGGGCGGGGGCGTCCTCGCGTCCCGGGGACCCCGTTCCCTCCGGTGGATATCGTGGGTAGGCTGCACATCCATGCCAGCCCCGGCCACCTCTGACGCCCGGCGTCAACCACCGCTGCTGACCATGCTCTTCTGGGCGGGCGTCGCTCTCGCGCCGGTGGCGGCGCTGATCCTGCTGGTGGCCGACGGCAATGGCCCGCTGCGTTTCGCCGCGGTGCTCGCCATCCTCGCCGTGGTGCTGATCGGCCTCTCCATCGCGTTGCGGCCCGACGGTGAGGACGCCTCGGCGCGGACCGACGAGTTGTTTGACGAGATCGAGGAACTGCGTCGGGAGTTGCGCGGCGAGATCGTGGCCGCCGCCCAGCGCGGTAACCAGGCGCTCGATCAGGCGCAACGGGCCCACGAGGGGATCGCCGCGGTGCGCCGCCGTCTCGACGCCAGCGGTGCCGCCCTCGCCGGTGCCGCCCCCGCCGTCGAACCGGCGGGCGCCGGGCGGGCGCGGGTGGCCGCCGTCGAGCCGCCGGTGGACGACAAGCCCGTGGTCCGTTCCCGGGGCGACGCGTCGGCCGGCCGCGTCCGGGTGTCCAGCCCCGACGACGCGTCCCGTTGGGGGCGCCCCGAGCACCCGGACGACGACGAGCCGGCGTACGCCCGGGAGGCCCCCGAACCGCCGGCCCCCGCCGGGACGTACGGCGGGGAGCGGCCGGCCCCCACCGCGTACGGCTCAGCTCGCCCCCGGGAACACGACCGCCCCGAGGCTGCGCACCGGCCGGGCGGCGTGGTCCGACACACCGAGACCGTGCACGTCACCACCCGGCACACGGTGGTGGACGGCGGCCCGGCCGAGCCGGCCGGGCGCTACGGCGGCGGGTACGCCGGTCAGTGGACCCCACCCGCGCAGGAGTGGAACCGGGGCGGCGACGTCGATCAGCCCCCTCGCCCGTCCGGGAGGGCGAGGAGCGAGCCGGAGCAGCACCCCAGGGCCGGGTACGGCGACGAGCCGGGCTGGACGGGCCGCCGCGACGAACCGGAGTGGACGGATCGGCGCGACGCGTACGCCCAGCCCGACGAGGCGGCCCCAACCGCCCGGTCACACCGCACCCCGGAGAGGCCGGCGGCGGAATCCTGGGACAGTGCTGACGATCGGGGCTGGTCGGAGCAGCGTGACCGGGCGGGCGCCCCGGCAGCGCAGGCCGGGCCGCCGCTGCGGGCCGACGACACCGGCGAGTACTGGTCGCAGTTGCGGGGCGGTGACCGGTGGGCCGCCGTCCGCGACGACGAGAACGGTCGCGAGGTGCGGGTCGGCGAGCGTCGGGCCGAGGTGCACGCCGACGCCACCGGCACCGAGTACCGGGTGGCCGACCGCTGGGCCGCCGTCCGCCACGAGGAGCCGCGCCGCCACGAGGAGCCGCGCCGTCACGAGGAGCCGCGCCGTCACGAGGAGCCGCGCCGTCACGAGGAGCCGCGCCGCTACGAGGACGCCGGCCGGTATGACGAACCGCGCCGCCACGACGGTGGTCGGCGGGCCGAGCCGGGACGGCCCGCGCTGCCGGTGGGCGGTGTGCCGGTGCCGGACAAGTGGCGCCCGCCACGCCAACGCGGCCACCAGGCGGAACCCGAGCCGGAACGGACCGGCCGTCGACGGGTCGACGAGCGCTACGGCTACCCGCCGCAGGACGACGTACCGCGTGCCGGCGGTGCGCCACCCGCCGACCGCTGGCGGTGACCGGTCAGGCGACCCGGGTCACTTGTCGATGTCGCCGACCACGAAGAACATCGAGCCGAGGATCGCGATCAGATCCGGGACCAGGCAGCCGGGGAGCAGGGTGGCCAACGCCTGCACGTTCGCGTACGAGGCGGTACGCAGCTTCAACCGCCACGGCGTCTTCTCACCCCGCGACACAAGGTAGTAGCCGTTGATGCCGAGCGGGTTCTCCGTCCAGGCGTACGTGTGCCCCTCCGGCGCCTTGAGTACCTTCGGTAGCCGGGTGTTGATCGGCCCGGTCAGCCGGTCCACCCGGTCGAGGCACTGCTCGGCAAGGTCCAGTGACGCGTACACCTGGTCGAGCAGCACCTCGAAACGGGCGTGGCAGTCCCCGGCGGTCTTGGTGACCACCGGAACGTCCAGCTCGTCGTAGGCCAGGTAGGGGTCGTCGCGGCGCAGGTCCAGGTCGAGCCCCGAGGCCCGGGCCACCGGGCCGGACGCGCCGAACGCAGCGGCGTCCGCGGCGGACAGCACGCCCACGCCGACGGTACGGGCCAGGAAGATCTCGTTACGCCGGATCAGGTGGTCCAGGTCGGGTAACCGCCGGCGTACCTCGCCGATCGCCGCCCGGGCCCGCCCGGTCCACCCGTAGGGCACCTCTTCCTTGAGGCCACCCACCCGGTTGAACATGTAGTGGATCCGGCCGCCGGAGACCTCCTCCATCACCGCCTGGATGGTCTCGCGTTCCCGGAAGGCGTAGAAGATCGGCGTGATCGCCCCGATCTCCAACGGGTACGAGCCGAGGAACATCAGGTGGTTCAGCACCCGGTTCAGCTCCGCGAGGGCCATCCGCAGCCAGGTGGCCCGCTCCGGCACCTCCATGCCCATCAGGCGTTCCACAGCGAGCACCACACCCAGCTCGTTGGAGAACGCCGAGAGCCAGTCGTGCCGGTTGGCCAGCACGATGATCTGCCGGTAGTCACGCACCTCGAAGAGCTTCTCCGCGCCCCGGTGCATGTAACCGACGATCGGTTCGCAGGCGACCACTCGCTCGCCGTCGAGCACCAGCTTCAACCGCAGCACACCATGGGTGGAGGGGTGCTGCGGCCCGATGTTCAGCACCATGTCGGTGCCGAGCTGCTGATCGCCGGTGCCGGCGATCAGCCCGGCCCCGGTGCCGACGGTCAGTTCACGAAGGTCCCCGGCGTCGGTGGTCATGCCCGTCATCGTGCCACGGCCGGCCCGAGCGGGATGCCGACCGGCTGGCGCAACCACCAGTGCCCGCCGAGCCCGGCCGGGTCGGTCAGCTCGGCCACCGCCGACGCGGTGGCCAGCGCCCGCACGTACCCGACCGGGTCGGTGCCGGCCAGGCTGAGCGGCGGTCGCCCGCCGTCGGCCCCGAGCGCCCGCAGCGCCTCACGCTGCAAGACCAGGGAGTACGCGCACCGGGCGACCGCCGCACCAGCGGAGGCCACCGAGTCCATTGCCACGTGCGCTGTGACATCACTCGACCCGTCGGGCACGGGGGGCACCTGCCGCCCACCCCGGTACCCGGTCAACGTCCCGTCGACCGGTCTGCTCTCCCGCAGGTGCCCGTAGTCGACCGCGACCGCCAGCCCTCGCTCGATCTTTGTTAACGCCTGCGCCCAGGCTTCGTCTCTCGAGCGGCCGATCTCGGCTCGTCGGTAGTCACTGCTGGGGGTTTCGGGGCAGCCCGGCCGGCTCCGGGCGGTCAGGCTTGATCCCTGCGCCGACCGGGCTGCCCCGAAACCCGACTCGCTTCCGCTTGTCGCGCCCGATGAGGTCACTCCCAGATCCGGGTCACTGTCCGTACTGGGCACGGTTGCGGGGCTGGGCCACCAGGCGTTGAGCCAGTCGAGATCATCGGGGCTGACCGGCTCACCAACTGATTCGGCACCGTTGTCGGGGTCGACCAGCAGGTATCGCCAGCCGTCCTCGGTGTGCAGCGCGACGTCCAGCGGGACGTTGTCCAGCCACTCGGTGGCCAGCAGCACTCCGGTGATCCCGGCGGGGATCTCGGCTGTCCAGGTGATCTCTTCGGGCAGGTTCTCGGGGCGGTCCGCGTACTCGACGGCTGTGAAGCGCACGCGGTCCGCGAGTGGCGGGCGGGCGGCGACCGACGACGGCTCGTCGGGCGACCGACGGACGGGGGCCGTGGGAGTCAGGGTTTCCGGGGAGCCCGCCCGCGGAGGGATCAAGCCTGACCGCCCGGAGCGGGTGGGCTCCCCGGAAACCCCCACCGCACGCCCGACGGCGTCCCCAGGCGCGACGAGCCCGAGCAAGCTTTGCAGCAGTTCCCCACGCCCAGCCCCGACGTCGACCACGTCGAGCCGGTCAGGGTGACCGAGGGCAGCGTCCACCTCTGTGATCAGGCGCAGCAGGGCGGTGGCGAAGGCGGGGGACGCGTGCACGCTGGTGCGGAAGTGGTCGGCCGGCCCGGTACCGCTAACGAAGAAGCCGCCCGGGCCGTAGAGCGCCCGACTCATCGCGTCTCGCCACAGGATCGACATCAGTCCACTCCGAGTTGAGCGTGGGTCACAGTGCCGACCCTACGGTCAGGGCCGCCGTTCGTGGTTCACGCCTGGAAGTAGTGCCCCTCGTCCAGGTCGGCGATCAGGCCGGGGCGGGCAGGGGCCCAGCCCAGCAGTTCGCGTGTGATCGCGGACGACGTCGGATTGTCCATCTGGGCGAACGCTCCGAGGAAGCCGAAGTAGTCGTCTGCCTCGTCGGGGCCGATGCTCCGGACCGGGATGTCGAGGCTGCGGCCGATGACGGTGGCGATCTGCTGGAAGGGGACTCCTTCGTCGGCGGCTGCGTGCAGGCGCGTGCCGGCCGGGGCCTTTTCGAGGGCCAGACGGTAGAGCTCTGCCGCGTCGAGCGTGTGCACGGCCGGCCACCGGTTGGCGCCGTCGCCGACGTATGCGGCGTACCCATTCTGGCGGGCGGTGGCGATGATGGCGGTGATGAAGCCGTAGCGGTCGAGCGAGCTGTGCACTGTGGGCGCGAGCCGGACGATGGAGGAGCGCACACCGCGAGAGGCAAGGTCGACTACGAAATTCTCCGCGTCGATCCGGTAGCCGCTTGGGAAGGCGTCGCGTTCGGTCCCGGGGCGGCCGACGATGCCGCCCATCGCGAGCATGGCCGTCCCGCTCGTGCCGACCAGGGGTTTGCCGGAGCCGCCCAACCCGTCGGCTAGTGCCGTGAGGGCGTCCAGGTCGGCCTCGGCTGCGCCGGCCATGTCGCCGTTGAGCATGAGGTCGTGGCGGAACGCCAGGTGGATGACCCCGTCGGAGGCGGCCGCCTCGTCGCGAAGCAGGTCGAGGTCGGACAGGTCGCCGCGGCGCGCCTCAGCGCCGAGCTTCTCGATCGCGGCGGCGGACGTTTCGGAGCGGGCCAGACCGACGACCTCATGTCCGGCGGAGAGCAGTGCCGGCACGACTGCGGAGCCGAGATGGCCGGAGGCGCCTGTGACGAATACGCGCATGGTGGTTCCTTCGCGGGTAGGGGCAATGTCACCTTGCGACATGACCGTACCTCGCGATGTCGCCATGTGACATGGCTCAGGGGAAAATAATGTCGCAGCGTGACATCGGCTACCATCGCCACATGGCTCGCTGGCAACCAGACGCGCGCGGCCGCTTGGAAGCGGCTGCTTTCGAGTTGTTCCGCGAGCGCGGCTTCGAGCAGACCACTGTCGCCGACATCGCCGCCCATGCCGGCCTCGACAAACGCACCTTCTACCGGCTCCTCGGCGACAAGCGTGAGGCTCTCTTCAGCGGCAGCGAGCGCGTGGAGGAGGCCCTCGTCAAGGTGGTGGCCGACACGGACGCCGCCCCCTTCGAGGCGGTCATCGCCGCCTTCCGTCAGATGGCGGTGGACATCTTCGCCGACCGCCGTGAGCTGGTCCGGATGCGCCATTCGATCATTGAGAGCAGCCCGGAGCTGCAGGAGCGCGAACTGCGCAAGACGGGCGCACTGCTGGCCGCCGTCAGCGCAGCCCTCCGCGCCAAGGGCCTCGACGAGACCACGGCCACGCTGGCCACCGAGTCGGGTGGCACGGTCTTCCGCGTGGCGTACGCCCGCTGGGTCGCGTCCGACGATGACGCCTCGCTCGCCGACCTGATCGACGAGGTGGCCACGGAGCTCCGCGCGATCACGTCCGCTCCGGGAAGGCGTTGACGAGGGCCTTCCGGCGGTGGTGAAGGTTTTCACACATGCTTGTCCGGGTTCGGTAGGCCGGGCGCATACTTGCGATCGACCGGTACCCCTTCTCGAGGACTGGATCGTCGTCATGAGCGCACCGTTGCGCCCGCGTCCGGCCGGCCCGCACGGGCCCGCCGCCTCGTGGGATAGCGCCGTTCCCGGCGCCCGCGCCACCTCCCGTCTGCTCACCGTCGGTGTCGTTGGCGCCGGTCGGGTCGGCGCCGTGCTGGGCGCCGCGCTCGCCGCCGCCGGGCACCCTGTGGTCGCCGTCTCCGGCAACTCAGGAGCCAGCCGCGCCCGCCTCGCCCTGCTGTTGCCCGACGTCCCTCGCCGCCCGGTCACCGCCGTGGCCCACGCCGCCGCCGACCTGCTGCTGATCGCGGTGCCGGACGACAAACTGGCCGGTGTGGTGACCGACCTCGCCGAGCGGGGCGCGCTGCATCCGGGCCAGATCATCGCGCACACCTCGGGAGCGCACGGCCTGGCCGTGCTGGCGCCGGCCGTCGCGGCCGGCGCCCGGCCGCTCGCCCTGCACCCCGCGATGACCTTCACCGGTACGCCGGACGACCTGGCCCGGCTGGACGGCATCTCGTACGGGGTGACCGCCCCGGCCGAGTTGCGCCCGCTGGCTGCCCGGCTGGTCGCCGACCTCGGTGGCGTGCCCGAGTGGGTGGCCGAGTCGGACCGCCCGCTCTACCACGCCGCGCTGGCCCACGGCGCTAACCACCTGGTGACCCTGGTCAACGAGGCGACCGACCGGTTGCGCGACGCCGGGGTGTCCCGGCCGGAGAAGGTGCTCGCCCCGCTGCTGCGGGCCGCCCTGGAGAACGCGCTGCGGCTCGGCGACGACGCGTTGACCGGCCCGGTCTCCCGCGGCGACGCGGGCACCGTGCAGCGGCACCTGGCCCGGTTGGCGGCCACCGCACCGGAGTCCGTCCCCGCGTACCTGGCGTTGGCCCGTCGTACCGCCGACCGGGCGATCGCCGCCGGTCGGCTGCGGCCGGTGGACGCACAGTCGCTGCTCGGCGTGCTGGCCGACAGCGGTCGGGAGGTGGCTGCGTGAGCGTGAGGAGTGAGTCGATCTTGCGAGCCCCGCAGTCGCGAACCGAGGTGTCGCTGTGACACGGGTGGTGCACACGCGCGCCGAGTTGGCCGAGTCCCGGGCCGGGCTGAAAGGCACTGTCGGGGTGGTGATGACAATGGGCGCACTGCACTCCGGGCACGAGACGTTGCTGCGCGCGGCCCGGGAACAGGCCGACCACGTGCTGGTTACGGTCTTCGTGAACCCGTTGCAGTTCGGGCCGAACGAGGACTTCGACCGCTACCCGCGCACCCTCGACGCCGATCTTGAGGTGTGCCGGCGGGCGGGCGCCGATCTGGTCTTCGCCCCGTCGGTGGCGGACATGTACCCGGACGGTCAGCCCCGCGTACGCCTCGATCCGGGCCCGCTCGGCGCCGAGTTGGAGGGGGCGAGCCGCCCCGGCTTCTTCCACGGGGTGCTCACAGTGGTGCTGAAGCTGCTCCAGCTCACCCGACCGGACCTGACCTTCTTCGGCGAGAAGGACTACCAGCAGCTCACCCTGGTCCGGCGGATGACCCGCGACCTGGACGTGCCGGTCGAGGTGGTCGGCGTGCCGACGGTCCGGGAGCCGGATGGGCTGGCTCTCTCCAGCCGCAACCGTTACCTGAGCGAGCCGGAGCGGGCCGCCGCGCTGAGTCTGTCCGCCGCGCTGCGGGCCGGGGCGCAAGCCGCCGACGACGGCCTGGACGCGGGCGCGGTGCTGACCGCCGCGCACGCCGCGTTCGGCGCCGGTACGCCCGGTGCCCGCCTCGACTACCTGGTGCTCACCGATCCCGAGTTGGAACCGGGGCCGGTGGCCGGGCCGGCCCGGCTGGTGATCGCCGCCTGGGTGGGCGCCACCCGGTTGATCGACAACGCGGCGATCCACCTCGCCCCGCGTCCCTGACCCGGCCGTACCACCCCCACCGATACCGCGAAAGGCCACTTCGATGTTGCGGACCATGCTCAAGTCGAAGATCCACCGAGCCACTGTGACCCAGGCCGACCTGCACTACGTCGGATCGGTGACTGTGGACGAGGATCTGCTCGACGCCGCCGACCTGCTCCCCGGCGAGCAGGTGGCGATCGTGGACATCACCAATGGCGCCCGGCTGGAGACGTACGTGATCCCGGGCGAGCGGGGCAGTGGCGTGATCGGCATCAACGGCGCCGCCGCGCACCTGGTGCACCCCGGCGACCTGGTCATCCTGATCTCGTACGGGCAGATGGACGACGCCGAGGCCCGGTCCTACCGGCCACGGGTCGTGCACGTCGACGCCGACAACCGGGTCATCGAGTTGGGTGCCGACCCGGCTGCGGCGGCGCCCGGCACGGCCGGGAACCCGGTGCCCAGCCCGCTGGCCGTGTCCGGAGTCTGATCCCGCGTACCGCGATTCCGGTCTGTCACCAGAAGGTCATTTCCGGTTACCCTGGGCACGCTGGCGGAAGCCGGTCGGTGGCTGGGGGAGGCCGCGATGCGCCGTGCCATGACGACCCTGTTCGCCGCTGTTGTCGCGGCGGCGCTGCTGGTGGGCTGTGCCGGGTCCGGCGGCCTGGACGGTGATCTGACCGATGACTGGGCGGCGTTGCCGGCACCGTCGGCGTTCACCCCGGCCGCCGGTGTGTGTCACGCCGCCGATTTCACCGATCTGGTCAGCCTGGCCAGCTATGAGCCGGTGGACTGCGCCGGGCCGCACCGTCTGGAGACCGTGCACGTGGGGGCTTTCCCGGCCGAGCGGACGGTCGCTCCGGCGGGTGGTTCGGCCGAGCTGCGGGGTGCGTTCGCCGAGTGCGACACCCGGGCGACCGGCTATGTGGGTGACGACTGGCGGTCCGGCCGGCTGCGGCTGTCAGTGGCGCTGCCCAACGGGCCGGGGTGGGCGGCGGGTTCCCGGTGGTTTCGCTGCGACCTCACTGAGCTGACCACTGTCGAGGCGGCGGCCACAGTGGTGGTCCGGTCGGGCAGTCTGCGGGACGCGTTGAAGGGCCCCAGCGGGTTGCGCCTCGGTTGCCAGCAGACCCGCGGTGGCGCCGGCCGGGGTGTGCAGACGCTGACCCCGGTGGAGTGCGGCAAACAGCACGACGCCGAGTTCGTCGGGGTGTGGCGCGCACCGGACCTGGCGTACCCGACCCGGGACGCCGACTGGCTGCCGCTCTACACGGGTTGTCGCACCGTCCTGGCCCGGTACGCGGGCGTACCGGACGACGCCAAGCTGCGCTTCCGCAGCGGTGTGGTGGTCCGTCCGCCGGGAGCGGGGCGCTGGAAGGTCGGTGATCGGGGCGTCCGCTGCTATTTGTGGCTCAGCGACCGTACGGTGACCGCCTCGCTGAAGGGCGCAGGCCCGGCTGGTCTGCCGGTCCGGACGAAGTGACCACTGCCTGACGGTCGGCGCGGCGCGGCGCGCGCCGGACGGGGTCGCCCAAAACACTCGTCCCGCCCCCGCCGCCCCGGGCGAGGATGGTTCGGGTTGACTGGGGGGATGGACCTCCCGACCGTCGACCTGCCTGCCCTGCCCGCGCTGCTGGCCGCGCCCGCGCCCGGCTGGGTGGAGACCACCGACGTGATCGTGGTGGGCTCCGGCGTGGCCGGGTTGACCGCGGCGCTGCACCTGCGTGAGGCCGGTCTGCACGTCACTGTGGTCACCAAGGTCAACATTGACGACGGCTCGACGCGGTGGGCGCAGGGCGGCATCGCCGCCGTGCTCGACCCGGCCGACACCCCGGCGGCGCATGCCCGGGACACCGAGGTAGCCGGGGTCGGGCTGTGCGACCCGGCGGCGGTCCGGGTGCTGGTCGAGGAGGGCCCGACCCGGCTCCGTGAGCTGATGCGGATCGGCGCCGAGTTCGATCGTCACCCGGACGGCTCGCTGATGCTGACCCGTGAGGGCGGGCACCGGGCGGACCGGATCGTGCACGCTGGCGGCGACGCCACCGGCGCGGAGGTGCAGCGGGCCCTGCACGCCGCTGTGCAGCGCGACCCGTGGATCCGGCTGGTCGAGCACGCCCTCGTGCTGGATCTCCTGCGGGCGCCCGGCGACGGCCCGGACGGGCTGGGCCCGGCCTGCGGGATCACCCTGCACGTGTTGGGTGAGGGCAGCGAGGACGGCGTCGGCGCGCTGCTGGCCCGTGCCGTGGTGCTCGCCACCGGCGGCATGGGGCAGATCTTCTCGGCCACCACCAACCCGGCGGTCTCGACCGGGGACGGGGTGGCGCTGGCGCTGCGGGCCGGTGCGGCGGTGACCGACGTGGAGTTCGTCCAGTTCCATCCGACCGCCCTGATCACCCCGTCCGGCGCGGGCGTGCCCGGGGCGGGGCACGCGCAGCAGCCACTGGTCTCGGAGGCGTTGCGCGGCGAGGGCGCGTACCTGGTGGACGCGGACGGCAAGAGGTTCATGGTGGGCCAGCACGAGTTGGCTGAGCTGGCACCCCGGGACGTGGTGGCCAAGGGCATCCACCGGGTGCTGCTGGCCACCGGCGCGGACCACGTCTTCCTCGACGCACGGCATCTGGGCGGTGACTTCCTGGCCGGTCGGTTCCCCACCATCGTGGCGTCCTGCCTGGCGATCGGCGTGGACCCGGCGACCGACCTCATCCCGGTGGCGCCGGCTGCCCACTACGCCTCCGGCGGGGTCCGCACCGATCTGCGCGGCCGTACCTCCATCCCGGGCCTGTACGCCTGTGGCGAGGTCGCCTGCACCGGCGTGCACGGCGCGAACCGGCTGGCCAGCAACTCGCTGCTGGAGGGTCTGGTCTTCTCGCGGCGGATCGCCGAGGACATCGCTGCCGGCCTGCCCGAGCAGGCCCAGCCAGCGGAGACCGGCGCGTGGCGTGGCGGGACGGGCTGGGTGCTGCCCGCGGAGGTGACGCCGACCCTGCAACGGGCGATGACCCGGGGGGCCGGGGTGCTCCGATCCGCGGCGACGCTGGCCGAGACGGCCGGGACCTTGACCGAGCTGGGCGTTGCCCGGGGCCGGCCGCGGACCGCCGACTGGGAGGCGACGAACCTGCTCACCGTGGCGTCGACGCTGGTTGCCGCCGCGTACGCCCGTGGTGAGACCCGGGGCTGCCACTGGCGGGAGGACTTCCCGACGGCCGACGAACGGTGGCTGGGCCATCTGGTCGGGGCGGTCGGGGCGCAGGGCCGGGTGACGCAACAGTGGGAGGGAAACTCACAGTGAGCGCGAGGAGTGAGCCGGTCTTGCGAGCCCCGCAGTCGCGAACGGAGATGGCAATGATCGAGTCGACGGAGACGGCGTTGCGGGCGGCCGGGTTGGATCCGGCGCACGTCCGGCAGGTGATCGAGGGCGCGCTGGTCGAGGATCTGGGCCCGGATTTCCTGGATGTCACAAGCGTGGCCACCATCCCGGCGGAACAGACCGACACCGCCGACCTGGTGGCCCGCGCGGACGGGGTGTTGGCCGGGATGGCGGTGGCCGCCGCCGTGTTCGAGCTGGTGGGCGAGGTGACTGGCTTCGGTCGTACCGTCGAGGTGTCGGTGCTGGCCCGCGACGGCGAGCGGGTGGCCCGCGGCGACGTGCTGGCGACGGTGACCGGCCCGACCCGGCTGCTGCTGACGGCCGAGCGGACGGCGCTCAACCTGCTCTGCCGGATGTCCGGGGTGGCCACCCACACCCGCGCCTGGGCGGACGCGCTGGCCGGCTCGAAGGCGATGGTGCTGGACACCCGCAAGACGACACCGGGCCTGCGGGCGCTGGAGAAGTACGCGGTGCGGGCCGGCGGCGGCACCAACAAGCGGATGGGCCTCTACGACGTGGCCATGATCAAGGACAACCACAAGCTGGCGGCCGGCGGCATCACTGCGGCCTACCGGCGGGTCCGGGAGGCGTTCCCGGAGGTGCCGGTGCAGGTCGAGGTGACCACTGTCGACGAGGCGGTGGAGGCGGTGGAGGCCGGTGCGGACTTTCTGCTCTGCGACAACATGACGCCGGAGGTGCTGGCCGGGGCGGTGGCCGCTGTGGGTGACCGGGCGGAGTTGGAGGCGACCGGCGGGCTGACCCTGGAGGTGGCCGGCCGGTACGCGGCCACCGGCGTGGACTTCCTCTCGGTGGGGGCGCTGACGCACTCGTCGCCGATCCTGGACATCGCGCTGGACCTGCGCACGGAGTAGTTGTCTAGGCTGCGTGCGTGCTGCTCTGCATCGACATCGGAAACACCAACACCGTGCTGGCGACCTTCGACGGCGACAAGCTGGTGCACTCCTGGCGGATCAAGACCGATGCCCGCTCGACGGCGGACGAGCTGGGCCTGATGTTCCGGGGTCTGCTCGCCGGGGACAACGTCGAGATCACCGGTGTGGCCGCCTGTTCCACGGTGCCGGCCGCGCTGCGGTCCCTGCGCACCATGCTCAGTCGTTACTACGCCGACCTGCCCAGCGTCGTGGTCGAGCCGGGGGTGCGGACCGGGGTGCATTTGGCGATCGACAACCCGAAGGAGGTCGGCGCCGACCGGGTGGTGAACACCCTGGCCGCGTACACCCTCTACGGCGGTCCGTCGATCGTGGTGGACTTCGGCACCACCACCAACTTCGACGTGATCAGCGAGCGCGGTGAGTTCCTCGGCGGCGCGTTCGCCCCGGGCATCGAGATCTCCTTCGACGCGCTGGCGGCCCGGGCCGCTCAGCTGCGCAAGGTCGAGGCCACCAAGCCCCGCTCGGTGATCGGCAAGAACACCGTGGAGTGCCTCCAGGCCGGCCTGTACTTCGGCTTCGCCGGACAGGTGGACCGGATCGTCGAGCGGATGACCGAGGAGTTGGGCGAGGTGCGGGCGGTGATCGCCACCGGCGGCCTCGCCTCCCTGGTGATCAACGAGTGTCGCAGCATCACCCACCACGAGCCGATGATCACCTTGATCGGTCTGCGGATGGTCTACGACCGCAACCTGTGACCCCGGCCGCCGTCGGGCGCCGGCCTCGTGCGGGCGTCAGCGTCGCCGGGCGCGCAGCACCAGCGTCCGGTACGGCAGCTCGATGGCGTCCCGGCCAGACAGGGCGGGGTGGGTGTCCAGGAGTTCGGTCAGTTCCCGCTCGACCCGCCGCTGATCGTCGGTGGAGGCGGTGAGCCAGTACGAGCGGGTGCGGACCATGCCGAGCACCTCGTCCCGCGTGAGCGTGGTGCGGTGCGTGAACTCGCGCTTGTCGACGGCGTCGAACGCGGGGCCGAAGTCGGGGTGCTCGCCGAAGAGCTGGCTGGTCGACTTGTCCCCGAAGTGGGCGATGCGACCCAGCTCCGCCACCCAGTCGACGCTGCCGTCCCGGATGTTCCAGATGGGGGCGAAGGTGCCGCCGGGGCGGAGCACCCGGGCGATCTCGGCGTGCGCGGGCTCCCGGTCGAACCAGTGGTACGCCGTCCCGACCAGCACCGCGTCCGCCGTCGAGTCGGGCAGCGGCATGGCCTCGGCGCTGCCCGACAGAGCCGTCGTGCCCGTGGTGCTGGCAGCGAGCTGCGCCCGCATCCCCGGATCGGGCTCGACCGGTACGACCTCGTGACCCACTGCCAGCACAGCGCGGGTCAGGATGCCGGTGCCCGCGGCGAGGTCGACCACCCGGGCTTCGCTCAGCCCGTCGAGTGCCCACCGGACCGCAGCCTCGGGATAACGTGGCCGAAACCGGTCGTAATCACTCGCGGCGGCACCGAACGACAGGGCGTGAGTGTGATCGACCATGACGGGCAGGTTATCCCGTAACGGCCTCCGGGCCGCTTGAGTACGCTCGGGCCTGACCCCCTGTATCTCCGTGACGAGGAAGCGTGCCGTGACCGAGCAGAACCCCGTGCCAGTGGACCCCGCCGACGACCTTCCCGAGCAGATGAAGGTCCGCCGGGAGAAGCGGGACCGGATGCTCGCCGAGGGCGTCGAGCCCTACCCGGTCGGCTTTCCCCGCACCACCACACTGGCGCAGGTCCGGTCGGCCTACGCCGACCTGCCCACCGACACCGCCACCGGCGACCAGGTCGCCGTCACCGGCCGGGTGATCTTCGTCCGCAACACGGGCAAGCTCTGCTTCGCCACCCTCCGGGACGGCGACGGCACCGAGTTGCAGGCGATGCTCTCCCTGGACCGGGTCGGGCCGGAGCGGCTGGAGGCGTGGAAGCGCCTCGTCGACCTCGGCGACCACGTCGGCGTCACCGGCGAGGTGATCACCAGCCGTCGGGGTGAGCTGTCGGTGCTGGCCCAGCAGTGGGAAATGACCGCCAAGGCGCTGCGACCGTTGCCGGTGGCCCACAAGCCCCTCTCCGAGGAGGCGCGCGTCCGGCAGCGTTACGTCGACCTGATCGTCCGGCCGCAGGCACGGGAGATGGTGCGCACCCGGGCCGCCGCGGTACGCAGTCTGCGCGATTCACTGCACGGGCAGGGCTTCATCGAGGTGGAAACGCCGATGTTGCAACTGCTGCATGGCGGAGCGACGGCCCGACCGTTCGTGACCCACAGCAATGCGTTGAACACCGATCTGTATCTGCGAATCGCTCCGGAACTGTTTCTCAAGCGCGCTGTGGTCGGCGGCGTCGACCGCGTCTTCGAGATCAACCGCAACTTCCGTAATGAGGGTGTCGACTCTTCGCACTCGCCGGAGTTCGCGATGCTGGAGACGTACCAGGCGTACGGCGACTACGACACGATCGGCGAGCTGACCCGTAATCTCGTGCAACAGGCCGCGATCGCGGTCAGCGGCTCGACGGTGGTGACCCATGCCGACGGGCGGGAGTTCGACCTGGGTGGCGAGTGGCGGTCCGTGACGTTGTTCGGTGTGCTTTCCGAAGCGCTGGGCGAGGAGGTCACCGTCCGTACCGAACGGTCCCGTCTGGTGGAGTACGCGGACAAGGTGGGATTGGCCGTGGACCCGAAGTGGGGCTCGGGCAAGCTGGCCGAGGAACTGTTCGAGGAACTGGTCGTCCCCGGCCTGCAGGCGCCCACCTTCGTGCGGGACTACCCGGAGGAGACCAGCCCGCTGACCCGGGCGCACCGCAGCGAGCCGGGGCTGGCCGAGAAGTGGGACCTGTACGTGCTCGGCTTCGAGTTGGGCACCGGGTACTCCGAGCTGGTCGACCCGATCGTGCAGCGCGAGCGACTGGTCGCCCAGGCCCAGTTGGCCGCCCGTGGCGACGACGAGGCGATGCGGCTCGACGAGGACTTTCTTCGGGCGATGGAGTATGGAATGCCGCCGGCCGGCGGTATGGGAATGGGAATCGACAGGCTCTTGATGGCCCTGACCGGCCTCGGAATTCGGGAAACGATCCTCTTCCCGTTGGTCCGCCAGGAGTAGTCCCGTCCGGGCGTACGCCGAGCCGTAACCGGATCCTATTGACGCGACGAGCGGCGCGCGGGTTATTGTGCTCTCGTTAGCAGGAGCACCCTGCTCGAAAGGAATGTGGGACGTGGCCAAGCAGATCATTCACAAGCTGGTCGATGACCTGGACGGCGGGGACGCGGACGAGACCGTCAAGTTCGCCCTCGACGGCGTTCAGTACGAGATCGACCTGTCGAGCGCCAACGCCGCGAAATTGCGCGATGCATTTGCGTCGTACGTGGGCGCTGGCACCAAGGTCGGCCGGGGTGGTGTCGTGATCGGTGGGCGGGCTGCCCGCGGTCGGGGTGGCGCGACCGCCGATCGGGAACAGAACAAGGCGATCCGGGAGTGGGCCAAGAAGGCCGGCAAGGACATCTCGGACCGGGGTCGTATCCCGCAGGAGATCGTGGACGAGTTCCACGCGAAGCGCTGATCCGTCAGCAGCTTGGTGGCCAGCCGCCACCGCAGGCGACACCGACGCCGGGCCGGAGGAGTCCTCCGGGCCGGCGTCGCCGTATCCGGGCGCGGTCGTCGTGCCCGTCCGGGGCGGCGTCTCGTGCCCGTCCGGGGCTGGGAAGCATTCCGGGCCAATCGACGTTGTCCACAACCAGTGGAACAGCCATCCACAGCCTGTGGACAACCTTCCCCAGGGGCCCGGCGCGGCACTCGTCGCGACCGCCGGTTCGCCCTCCAGGGCCTCCCGGAGCGCTTCCGGACCCCCGATCGGGCTTCCGTCGACCCAGTCGGATTTCGCTCTGCGCGTAGCGACAGGGCTACCGGAACACCTCCTGAGCGCGGACGGTTGTTCAAAACGACGTGGAACCGACCCAGAGCAGAGACACACGACCTCAGCTGAGTCGGTCGGCGACGATAGAGTAAGGAGGCACGGACGCCCGTCCTGGACGTTCGTGCACCGGCCCCGCCAAGATCTTGACCATCAAGGCGCACGGCACGTGAGGAGCACGAGGGCATGTTCGAGCGGTTCACCGACCGAGCGCGACGGGTTGTCGTCCTGGCCCAAGAAGAGGCCCGGATGCTCAACCACAACTACATCGGTACGGAACACATCCTGCTGGGCCTGATCCACGAAGGTGAAGGCGTCGCGGCAAAGGCCCTGGAGAGCCTCGGCATCTCCCTGGAGGGCGTCCGCCAGCAGGTCGAGGAGATCATCGGCCAGGGCCAGCAGGCGCCGAGCGGGCACATCCCGTTCACGCCGCGGGCCAAGAAGGTGCTGGAGCTGTCGCTGCGCGAGGCGCTGCAGCTCGGCCACAACTACATCGGCACTGAGCACATCCTGCTCGGGCTGATCCGTGAGGGCGAGGGCGTCGCCGCCCAGGTGCTGGTCAAGCTCGGCGCCGACCTCAACCGGGTCCGCCAGCAGGTGATCCAGCTGCTCTCCGGCTACCAGGGCAAGGAGCCTGCCGCGGCGGGCGCCGCGCCGGGTGAGGCCGCGCCGTCGACCAGCCTGGTGCTGGACCAGTTCGGCCGCAACCTGACTCAGGCCGCCCGCGAGGGCAAGCTCGACCCGGTCATCGGGCGCGAGAAGGAAATCGAGCGGGTCATGCAGGTGCTCTCCCGCCGTACCAAGAACAACCCGGTCCTGATCGGTGAGCCCGGCGTCGGCAAGACCGCCGTGGTGGAGGGCCTGTCCCAGAAGATCATCAAGGGCGAGGTGCCCGAGACCCTCAAGGACAAGCAGCTCTACACGCTCGACCTGGGCGCGCTCGTCGCCGGTTCCCGCTACCGCGGTGACTTCGAGGAGCGCCTCAAGAAGGTACTCAAGGAGATCCGCACCCGCGGCGACATCATCCTGTTCATCGACGAGATCCACACCCTGGTGGGTGCGGGTGCCGCCGAGGGCGCGATCGACGCCGCGAGCATCCTCAAGCCGATGTTGGCCCGTGGTGAGCTGCAGACCATCGGTGCCACCACGCTCGACGAGTACCGCAAGCACCTGGAGAAGGACGCCGCTCTCGAGCGCCGCTTCCAGCCGATCCAGGTGGGTGAGCCGTCGCTGGCCCACACCATCGAGATCCTCAAGGGCCTGCGGGACCGCTACGAGGCTCACCACCGCGTCTCGATCACGGATGCCGCTCTCGTGGCTGCCGCGACCCTGGCCGACCGGTACATCTCCGACCGCTTCCTCCCGGACAAGGCGATCGACCTGATCGACGAGGCCGGTGCCCGGATGCGGATCCGTCGGATGACCGCGCCGCCAGACCTGCGTGACTTCGACGAGCGCATCGCCCAGGTGCGTCGCGACAAGGAGTCCGCGATCGACGCGCAGGACTTCGAGCGCGCCGCCCAGTTGCGCGACAAGGAGAAGCAGCTCCTCGGGCAGAAGGCTCAGCGGGAGAAGGAGTGGAAGGCCGGTGACCTGGACGTCGTCAGCGAGGTTGACGACGAGCAGATCGCCGAGGTGCTCGGCAACTGGACTGGCATCCCGGTCTACAAGCTGACCGAGGAGGAGACCTCGCGCCTGCTGCGCATGGAGGACGAGCTGCACAAGCGCGTCATCGGCCAGGAGGACGCGGTCAAGGCGGTCTCGAAGGCGATCCGGCGTACCCGGGCCGGCCTGAAGGACCCGAAGCGCCCGTCGGGCTCGTTCATCTTCGCCGGCCCATCCGGTGTCGGTAAGACCGAGCTGTCCAAGGCGCTCGCCGAGTTCCTCTTCGGCAGCGAGGACTCCCTCATCCAGCTGGACATGTCCGAGTTCCACGACCGTTACACGGTCTCCCGGCTCGTGGGTGCCCCTCCCGGCTACGTCGGCTACGACGAGGGCGGGCAGCTGACCGAGAAGGTGCGACGTCGGCCGTTCTCGGTGGTCCTCTTCGACGAGATCGAGAAGGCCCACCCGGACGTGTTCAACACGCTCCTGCAGATCCTCGAAGACGGTCGGCTCACCGACGGTCAGGGTCGGATCGTGGACTTCAAGAACACGGTCATCATCCTGACCACCAACCTGGGCACCCGTGACGTCGCCAAGGCGGTGTCGCTGGGCTTCCAGCAGTCGGAGGACTCCGAGTCCAACTACGACCGGATGAAGCAGAAGGTCAACGACGAGCTCAAGCAGCACTTCCGGCCTGAGTTCCTCAACCGGATCGACGACACCATCGTCTTCCACCAGCTGCGCCAGACCGAGATCCTCTCGATCGTGGACATCATGATCCAGCGGATCGAGGGCCAGCTGCGGAACAAGGACATGGGTCTGGAGCTGACCGACAACGCCAAGAAGTACCTGGCCGCGAAGGGCTTCGACCCGGTGCTCGGTGCCCGTCCGCTTCGTCGCACGATCCAGCGCGACATCGAGGACAACCTCTCCGAGCGGATCCTGTTCAACGAGCTGACCCCAGGTCAGATCGTCGTGGTGGACTGCGAGGGCGACCCGGACGACATCGACAATTCCAAGCTCGTCTTCCGGGGCTCGGACAAGCCGGTCGAAGTTCCGGATGCCGTCCCGGCCGATCTCGGTGGCACTGCCGCTGGCACCGCCGCCGCGGGAGTGGACGAGTAACACAACCAGCAAGGGGCGGGGCCCCGGTGGCGCAAGCCACCGGGGCCCCGCCTTTGTTGCGTCCCAATCACCTCGCCGGCCCCTGCTCGTGCTCTCCCGGCCAGCCTCGGCGTCGCACTCCGCCCGCACCACGCCCGCACCCCGCCCCGCCCGCACCGCGCCCGGACCCCGCCCGCACCACGCCCCGCCCGCGCCGCGCCCGCACCGCGCCCGACGCACCCCGCTCGCACCCCGCCCGCTTGCGGCGCTCTCACGCTGCCGCGCCCGGCAAGATCCCCGCAACACCAGGGAAAGTGCTGCCTCGCGGCGTCCGGAGGCAGCACTTTCCCTGATGTTGTGGCGCGTATTGGTGGGGAAGGGTGAGCTTGCCGGCGGCCTCGCTCCCGTGGAGGCCTCGGCCCTCAAGATCGCGCTACATCCTTGATGTAGTGGCATCCGATGCGCCCGACACCACTACATCCAGGATCGAGCGCGATCTTGGTGTGGAAGGGCGCCGATCGGCCGGCCTTCGCGCGTGGCGCGTGGCGCGTGGCCCGTCGGGCCTCGGGCGTGGGGCGGCGTGTGGGCGTGCGGCCGTCGGTCGGCGCGCAGGATGCGCAGGATGCGCGGAGGTCAGGTAGTGAGGTCCGCGGTCGGCAGGGACGGGCCGTCACCGACCAGGCGGAAGGAGTCGGTGCCGGCGGCTTCGACCAGTCCGTCCTGCACCAGCCCGGCGAGGGCGCGGGCGCGTTGCACGTCGTCGGTCCAGACCTGGTCCAACCGCTGGTGTGGGACCGGGCCGGTGCTGTCCCTGAGCACTCCGAGCAGTAGACCGCGGACCTGTCGGTCGGTGCCCGCGTACCGCTGGGGTCGGCGGGTCGGCCCGGCCGGCGCCTCCTGGCCGGACGCCCGCCAGGCGCAGACCGACTCGACGGGGCAGGCGGTGCAGCGCGGTGACCGGGCTGTGCAGATCACCGCGCCCAGTTCCATGAACGCGGCGCTGGCCAGTGCCGCTGCGGCCGGCTCAGTCGGGAGTAGTTCTTCGGTGGCGACGAGGTCCGCCGGTCGGGTGACAGGCCCGGCGTCCGGTTCGCCGGCCACCGCCCGGCATACGACTCTGCGTACGTTGGTGTCGACGACGGGGTGCCGCTGTCCGTATGCGAAGGCGGCGACCGCCCGCGCTGTGTACGTGCCGACGCCGGGCAGTGCGAGCAGTTGCTCCAGCCGGTCCGGCACCTGGCCGCCGTGCCGGTCCACGATCGCGACAGCGCATTCGCGTAGGCGGACCGCCCGACGGGGGTAGCCGAGGCGTCCCCACATCCGGATGGCCTCGGCTGGCGTGTCCGCTGCCAACGCGGCTGGCTCCGGCCAGCGGGCCAGCCACGCCTGCCAGGCTGGCACCACCCGGACCACGGGTGTCTGCTGGAGCATGACCTCACTGACCAGGATGGCCCACGGGGTGACGCCGGGCTCGCGCCACGGCAGGTCACGGGCGTGCTGCTGGAACCACCGGCTGACCACGGTGGCGAAGTCGGGTTGAGTCATGGCGTCGTCGATGATGTCACGCCCGGCGTTCCCGTTGGGTGGGCGGCTCGGGCGGGGTGCCACGTCCTCGTTCGGTGGACAGGGGAGAATGCGCGGATGAACGAGCTCGCGATCACCGTCATCGGTCGGGACCGGCCGGGCATCGTTGCCGACGTCGCGGAGGTGCTGGCCCGACTGGGCGCGAACCTCACCGACAGCACGATGACGCGGCTGCGGGGGCATTTCGCGATGACCCTCATCTGTACCGGCCCGGCCGCCGCCGAGGTCGAGGCCGCACTGGCGTCGCTGGCCGCCGAGGGTCAGCTGCTGGCGACGGTACGCGCGGTCACCCCGGACGGCGATGTTCCTCCGGTGGGTGAGCCGTACGTGATGGCGGTGCACGGTTCGGACCGGATGGGGATCGTCGCGGCGATGACGCGGGTGCTGGTGGATGCCGGGGGGAATGTCACCGACCTGAGTACCCGGTTGACCGGTGCGCTCTACGTGGTCCTGGCGGAGGTCGAGTTGCCGGCCGGTGTGGCGGACACTGTGCTCGATCGGCTGCACCGGACGGCTGCCGAGCTGGGCGTGGAGGTCACTCTCCGGCCGGCGGACCCGGACCTGTTGTGAACGGCGAGGAGCGCGGGCCGGAGGTCGGCCTGGGGGAGTGGACACCGGAGTCGCTGGACGTGCCGGGTGAGGTGCGGGCGGTGGTGTCGGCCCCGCATCCGGTGCTGAGTCGGGCCGCCGACGAGGTCGACCCCACGGCGAAGGAGACCGTCCAACTCGCCGCGGACCTGATAGCCACGATGAAGGTCTCGCCGGGCTGCGTCGGGCTGGCCGCGCCGCAGGTCGGGGTGGGCGCTCGGGTCTTCGCCGTCGACGTGACGGGGCACCCGAAGGCGGTGACGGTGCACGGCACCTTCGTGTTGTGCAATGCGCGCGTGGTCGAGGCGACGCGGTGGAAGCCGGGCCGGGAGGGCTGCATGTCGGTGCCGGACCTGACCGGGGACGTGAAGCGGGCCAGCCGGCTGGTGGTGGAGGGTGACCTGCCGGGCAGCGGCGTGCCGGTCCGGCTGGTGACCGACGGCTTCGAGGCTCGGGCGTTGCAGCACGAGATCGACCACTGCGCGGGGCTACTCTTCCTGGACCGGGTGGCCGGTGCGCACGCGGTCTATCAGCGCAAGGTCTACCTGTGATCGGGTGCTGGGCCGTCCTCAATGGAGGGTGGCGCGGGCGCCTCGGAGTGGCTCCGGCGCGTCGCGCCGCACTGCCGGGTACGGCGCGGCTACGGTGGAGGGCATCATGCGTCTGACGGTCGGCCCCCTGCCACCCGCCGTGTACTGGCGGCGTCGCGCCGTCGTACTCGGAGCGGGGTTCCTGTTCCTGATTGTCCTGCTCTACTCCTGTACCGGTTCGGGTCGTTCCGGCGACAAGGAGCCGAAGGCGGGAGGTTCGCCGTCGGCGACGTCCGCCGCGACATCAGGTCCCGCTGGGCCGGTGCTGACACCGCAGACCGGCGGTCCTTCGTCGTCCGCGTCCGCTGATTCGGGTGCGACGAGTCCGAGCCCGGCGATCACTAGCAACACACCGCCACTGGGCGCGGCGGCCGGTTCGGAGGACGACGGCGCCTGCACCGACGAGGAAATCAGCGTGGTCTCGTCGGCGAGCCCGACCTCTGTTCAGCGGGGCGCTGTGGTCGAGCTGCAACTGCGGATCAAGAACACGTCGGACCGGACGTGCAGCCGCAACGTCGGCGCCGACCTCCAGGAGATCTTCATCAAGTCCGGGGCCGAGAAGGTCTGGTCGTCGGACACCTGCGGCAAGGTCGAGGGCTCGGACGTGCAGTCCTTCACGCCGAATTTCGAGCGCTCCTACCAGGTGCCGTGGAACGGGCGGGACACCAGCCGCTGTGACGGCGCGCTCGCCAACGGGCCGTTCCCGCCGGCCGGGTCGTACCAGGTGTTCGCTCGGGTCGGCACGAAGCTCAGCGACCCGGTGAAGCTCACCGTCACCGGCTGAGCCGGGTCAGACGTAGCGTTCCAGGATGGATGCCTCGGCAAGCCGGGACAGCCCCTCACGGACGCCACGGGCCCGAGCGTCGCCGACTCCTTCGACGGCCTGCAGGTCCTCCACTGTCGCGCCGAGCAGACGCTGGAGGCTGCCGAAGTGCAGCACCAGGCGATCGACCACCGCCACCGGCAGCCGGGGCACCTTGGCCAGCAGTCGGAAGCCGCGCGGGCTGACCGCGGCGTCGAGCGCGTCGGACGCGGCCGGGTAGCCGATCGCCTTGGCCACCGACACCAGGTCGATCAGCTCGGTGGCACCGAGCAGGTCCAGCTCGACGAGAGCCTCGTCCAGCGTGCGCGACTTGCGGCCGACGGGGAGGTAGTCCCGGATGACCAGCGTCCGGTCGGCGTCCACGCCGGCCATCAGCTCGTCGAGTTGGAGGGCGAGCAGGCGGCCGTCGGTGCCAAGCTCCACCACGTAGCCGGCGATCTCGTCGGCGATCCGGCGAACCATCTCCAGTCGCTGCACCACTGCCACCGCGTCCCGCACGGTGACCAGATCCTCGATCTCCAGGGCGGAGAGCGTGCCGGAGACCTCGTCCAGCCGGAGCTTGTAGCGCTCCAGGGTGGCGAGCGCCTGGTTGGCGCGGGAGAGGATGGCCGCCGAGTCGTCGAGCACGTGCCGTTGGCCGTTGACGTAGAGGCTGATGATCCGCATGGACTGGCTGACCGAGATGACCGGATAGCCGGTCTGGCGGGCCACCCGCTCGGCGGTGCGGTGCCGGGTGCCGGACTCTTCCGTCGGGATGGACGGGTCGGGCATCAGGTGCACTGCCGCCCGGACGATCCTGGTGCCGTCGCTGGAGAGCACGACAGCGCCGTCCATCTTGCACAGCTCACGCACGCGGGTCGCGGAGAACTCCACGTCCAGCGGGAAGCCGCCGGTGCAGAGGCCCTCGACCACCTTGTCGTAGCCGAGCACGATGAGCGCGCCCGTGCGACCCCGCAGGATGCGCTCCAGACCGTCGCGCAGGGCGGTGCCCGGGGCCATCAGGGCGAGATTGGCGCGTAGCGGATCTCCGGCGCTCCCGGCGGCTCCCGCAGTCACGCTCACGCTGATCGGGCGGGCGGGCGAGCCCACGGCGCCGGTGCGGGCCTGGGGCGGCGCGCCGGCTGGCTTGGTGGTATCGCGGTCGATCGGCACGGGCACAGTCTACGGACTGCCGTGCGGTGGGTGCTGTCGTGGTTACTGTGATGTGTCACGATGCCGCCCTTTCCAACGTTTCCCGCTTGCGACGTGCTGTCCGGTTTGGCCGCCCTCGTCGGCACGGCGGGTCACTCGGCGGACGCGCGGGCCGCATGGTGCAGGGCCGCACGGACGTCGGTGACCTCGGTCACGCGCATCTGCTCGGGGCCCGCGCCGGTGCTGGCCGGGCCGCAGCCGGGCGGCACCAGGGCCACCTTGAACCCCAGCCGAGCGGCCTCGGCCAGCCGGCGCGGCACCGCCCCGACCCGGCGCACCTCGCCGGTCAGCCCCACCTCACCGATCGCCACCAGGTGCGGCGCGATCGCCAGGTTGAGCCCGCCGGAGGCGACCGCCAGAGCCACCGCCAGGTCGGCGGCCGGCTCCACCACCCGGATCCCGCCCACCGTGGCGGCGAAGACCTCCCGGTCGTGCAGGGTCAGCCGTTCGGTGCGCCGTTGCAGCACCGCGAGCACCATCGCCAGTCGCGCCGAGTCGAGGCCGGAGACGGTGCGTCGGGGAGAACCCGCCACCGTCGCGCCGATCAGTGCCTGCACCTCGGTGACCAGGGCCCGCCGCCCCTCCATGGCCACCGTCACGCAGGTGCCCGGGACCGGTTCCGCGTAGCGGGTCAGGAACAGCCCGGACGGGTCGGCCAGGCTGCTGATGCCGCCCTCGTGCATCTCGAAGCAGCCGACCTCGTCGGCCGCCCCGAACCTGTTCTTCACGCCGCGCACCAGGCGCAGCGACGAGTGCTTGTCGCCTTCGAAGTGCAGCACCACGTCGACCAGGTGCTCCAGCACCCGGGGCCCGGCCACCTGGCCGTCCTTGGTGACGTGCCCGACCAGCACTGTGGCGATGCCCCGCTCCTTGGCGACCGAGACCAGCGCGGCGGTGACCGCGCGGACCTGGGTCACCCCACCGGGCACCCCCTCGGTGCCGGTGGTCGAGATGGTCTGCACCGAGTCGAGCACCAGAAGGCCCGGCTTGACCGCGTCGAGGTGACCGAGCACCGAGGCGAGGTCGCTCTCCGCGGCGAGGTAGAGCCGCTCGTGCAGGGTGCCCATCCGCTCGGCGCGCAGGCGCACCTGACTGACCGACTCTTCGCCGCTGACCACCAGCGAAGGGCTGCCGGCACCGACCGCCCAATGCTGCGCCACATCGAGAAGGAGGGTCGACTTGCCCACGCCGGGCTCGCCGGCGAGCAACACCACGGCACCGGGGACCAGGCCACCGCCGAGCACCCGGTCGAGCTCGCTCACCCCGGTGGGCACGGCGCGGGCCGGAGCGGCGCTGATGCTGGCGATCGGTCGGGCCGGCTCGGATGGCATCCGGGAGCTGACCACCCGACCGGAGACGGTCGGGCCGGTCACCGTGTGCTCGACCACCGCCCCCCACTCGCCGCACTCCGGGCAGCGCCCCACCCACTTGGGCGGCTGGTGACCGCAGGCGTCGCACTGGTAGGCCGGCCGCGGATCGCGGGCGGCGGACCGACCACGGGCGGCACCGGCCGTGCCGCCACGTGGAGGGGTCGATCGGGAGGTGGTCACATCAGGACGCTAGCCCTCGCGTACGACGAAAACACCCCGGCGTGGTGGTCACCACGCCGGGGCGTTTGTCGATGTGCGGGTCGGGTCACTCGTGGGTGGTGCCACCCTCGTTGCCCTCGTAGCCACCCTCGCGCTCGATGATCGGCGACGGAGGGGCTGCCGGGGTGAGCGGCACCGCGACCGGCGCCTGCCCGGTGACAGTGTTGCCGTTGCCGAAGTCGAAGGTCACGACGACGTTCTGGCCGGAGCGCAGCGCCTCGGTCAGGCCGATCAGCCGAAGCTGCGTGGTGGACTCGGAGTTGAACTGGATGTAGCTCAGCGGCGCCAGCTCGATCCGGGCCGGCTGACCCGGGGCGGAGGGGCTTGCCGAACCGGACGCCCGCGCCGACTCCGGGGCGGACGGGGTGGCCGAGGACGATCCGGTCTCGGAGGGCGTCGCCGACGGGCTCGGCGAACCGGACGTCGAGTTCGACGGGCTGGCCGAACCGGACGGCGACGGGCTCATGGAGGCGGACTCCGAGGCGGACGGCGACGGGCTCGCCGAGCCGCCGCTGATCACCACCTCACGGGCGCTCTCCGTGGTGACGGTGACAGTCACCGTCTCCTTGGAGTCGTTGTAGATCACCGCGCCGAGCCCCGCGTCCTGCCCGGCCTTGTAGCCCTCGGGGCTCGGGTAGTCCACGAGCAGGCCCCGCACCGAGAAGGAGCCGTTGTTGGTCGTGAGGTTGACGCCCTGGACCGACGGCTCCTTCAACGCGGTCTCGGCGATCTGACCGGTGCCGCATCCGGAAGCCAGCAGACTGGCCGCCGTAATCCCGGACAGCAACAGGGCCGCCCGCCGGGATCCCCTGATCGAGCGCGTCACGTCGGTCCTCCTCGTCACAATCCCCACCCGGGCCGTACGCCGGGCACGGTGGCCATACCCGCGCAGACCGCGCTCCAGGGTAGTTGGGACTGATCGAGGCCCGCACGCGGACCCGGCAATGCCACCTGCCCGGGTGGCGTTCACACCACCCGACCGCTCGCCACCAGCAGAACCACGTCGATGAGGGCCACCAGCATCACCGCCCGGAAGGCCGCCACCGGCCGCCGGCCGGCCCGGATCGCCGAGCGCCCGGCGTACCAGCTCAGCGGCGGCACCACGGCGGCCGTGCCGACGGCCGCCCAGCCGATCGTCGACGGCGGCCCGGGTGGTCCGAGGACCAGTGTCGCGGTCGCCGCGAGGAGGAGACCCGCCGCGGCCACCCGGCTGCCGGCGGCGCCCAGCCGGTGGGGCAGGCCGCGCACGCCGGTGCGGGCGTCGTCGGCCAGGTCGGGCAGCACGTTGGCGAAGTGCGCGCCGGCGCCCAGGCAGGCCGCCGCCGTCACCAGCCAGACCGGCGGGGCCGGCTGACCGGGCAGCGCCAGCACCACGAAGGCGGGCAGCGCGCCGAACGACACGGCGTAGGGCAGCACCGAGAACGCGGTGGCCTTGAGCGGCCAGTCGTAGAGCAGGGCGGAGACCAGGGCGAGCGTCAGCCAGAACGCCGCCACCGGGTTCGTTGTCAGCGCCAACAGCGGGCAGGCCACCGCGGCCGCAGCGGCGGCCCAGGCAGTGACGCGCCGACCGACCGCGCCACTGGCGACCGGTTTGTCGGTACGCCCCACAGTGGCGTCCCGCTCGGCGTCGAGCGCGTCGTTGGTCCAGCCGACGGCGAGTTGGCTGGCCAGCACGGCGAGCACCACCGAGACGATTCCGGCCGGCTGGTGGCCCACTCCCCAGGCCAGCAGACCGGCCACCGTGGTCACCGCCGCGGCCGGTTCCGGATGGCTCGCTCTGACCAGCCCTAACACCCTCGACGACATAAGGGAAGTCTGGTCGTTACCGAGCAGTCGTGCCACGCTCGGTTCCATGCGAGACGTGGCTGCGGCCGGGGCGCCCACCGGTCCGAGGGTGCTGCCGCGAAACGACCCGCGTCAGTACGACGATCTGGCCGGTGAGTGGTGGCGGCCGGATGGTGCGTTCGCGATGCTGCACTGGCTGGCCGAGGCCCGTGCCGCGCTGGTGCCGCCGGCCACCCGTCCGGACGCGTTGCTTGTCGATCTGGGCTGCGGCGCCGGCCTGCTCGCGCCACACCTGGCCGGCAAGGGCTACCGCCACGTCGGGGTGGATCTGACCCGCTCGGCGCTCGTCCAGGCGGCCGAACACGGGGTGCTGGTGGTCCAGGGTGATGCCACAGCGGTCCCGCTGCCCGACGGCTGCGCCGACGTCGTCTCGGCCGGTGAGTTGCTGGAGCACGTGCCGGCCTGGCCGCGCGCGGTGGCCGAGGCGTGTCGGCTGCTGCGCCCCGGTGGCGTGCTGGTGCTGGACACCCTGAACGACACGGCGTTGGCCCGGCTCGTCGCGGTCCGGATCGCCGAGCGGCTGCCGACAGTGCCCCGTGGCATCCACGACCCACAGTTGTTCGTGGACTCCCGGGCGCTGGTGGCCGAGTGCGCCCGACACGGTGTCGACCTGCGCCTGCGGGGCATCCGTCCGCAGGTCGGCGGCATGCTCGCCTGGCTGCTGCGCCGCGCTCGCGCGAGCCGAACGGCTGGGGCGGTGCCCACCGGCCGCGCGCCGCGCATCGTGCCGACCCGCTCCACCGCCGTGCTCTATCAGGGCCGGGGGGTCCGCAAAGGATAGTCAGGCCGTGGCGGGGTATGGAACGCCGAGGAGGAACGAGATGACGGTGCACGCGCTTGAGGCAGCACGCCGGTTGGCGCCGCGGTTCGCCGCGCGGGCGGCCGAGCACGACCGGGACGGTTCCTTCCCCGTGGACGACTTCGCCGACCTGCGCGAGGCCGGCCTGTTCGGGCTGATGGTCCCCCGGGCGCTCGGCGGTCTGGGCGCCACCTTCGCCGAGTACGCCTCGGTGGCCACTGAGCTTGCCCGGGGCAACGGCGCGACGGCCCTGGTGTTCAACATGCACGCTTCGGTGACCGGCGCTCTGGGCGCTGTCACCGAGGAGTTGGCCGAGGCGCTGGGCGTACCGGACGAGGCGCTGGCCGCTCGCGACCGGCTGCTCAGCGCGGCTGCTCAGGGTTCCTGGTACGCGGTCGCCATGAGCGAGCGTGGCGCGGGCGCGCGGCTGTCCCAGCTGACCACGGCGTACGAGCCGACCGACGGGGGCTGGCACCTCAAGGGCAGCAAGACCTTCTGCTCCGGCGCCGGGCACGCGGACGGCTACCTGGTGGCGGCGCGCAGCGCGGTCGACCAGTCGGTGGTCTCACAGTTCCTGGTGCCGGCCGGCGACGGGCTGACGGTGGAGCCGACCTGGGACTCGCTCGGCATGCGCGCCACCTCTTCCCACGACCTGCACCTGGACGTCACAGTGCCCGCCGACCGGCTGCTCGGTGGGGTGGAGGGGCTCGCGCTGGTGGTGGCCCAGCTGATGCCGCACTGGTTGGTGGCCAGCTACGCGGCCGTCTACGTGGGGGTCGCCCGTGCGGCGATCGACGCGGCGGCCGAGCACCTCAACGCCCGCAACCTGGCCGGTCTGCCGGCGGTGCGGGCCCGGCTGGGTCGGGCGGACGCGGCGACGGCCGCCGCGCAGTTGGTGGTGGCCGAGGCGGCCCGCCGGGTGGACGAGGCGCCCGGTGACGAGGAGACCAACCGTTGGGTGTGGCGGGCGAAGCTGCTCGCCGGGACCACCGCCGCCGAGGTGGCGGCGTCGGTGCTGGAGGCGGCGGGCACGTCGGCGACCCGCCGTGGACATCCGCTGGAGCGGCTGTACCGCGACGCCCGCTGCGGCTCGCTGCACCCGGCCACGTCGGATGTCTGCGCCGACTGGCTCGGCATCGCCGCCCTGGGCGGTGACCCGGATCGTGACGGGTCGGCACCGCGTTGGTGAGCCCGCCGCACGGGGCTCGCACGGAGGAACGACCGGCCGAGGTGGCTGGTGGGACGGCCAGGGGGAGGACAGCATCTGACGAGAGGTGGGGATCGTGTTCGTACCAGTGATCGCGGGGCTCGGGACAGCGCAGCCGCCGTCCGCTTCGCAGGCCGAGTTGTGGGAGGGCTTCTTCTCCCGGCACTTCTCCGGCACCACCCGGTCGTTGGCCCAGCGAATCTTCGCCAACTCGGGGGTGACCCGTCGGCAGGCCGCGGTCAATCCGCTGCTGGAGGACGTCTCGGACTGGCCGACCGAGCGCCGGATGCGCCGCTATCAGGTGGAGGCGCTGCCGCTGGGCAAGGAGGCGGTGGGTCGGGCGTTGACCGCGGCCGGGCTGAGCGCCGGCGACATCGGGCTGTTCATCGTCTGTTCCTGCACCGGGTACGCCACCCCGGGGCTGGACATCCTGCTCGCCCGGGACCTGGGCATGGCAGCGGACACCCAGCGGATGTTCATCGGCCACATGGGTTGTTACGCGGCGTTGCCGGGGCTCGGCGCGGCGAGTGACTTCGTCACCGCCCGGGGGCGACCGGCACTGCTGCTCTGCGCGGAGTTGACCAGCCTGCACATCCAGCCGTCCAGCGCCCGGGTGGACACCCAGCAGATCGTCTCCCACGCGCTCTTCTCGGACGCCGCGGTCGCCGCCGTGGTCGTGCCGGGCGGCTCGGGGTACGCGGTACGCGAGGTCACCGCGGTCACCGACACCTCGACCGCCGACCACATGACCTGGGACGTCACCGACGCCGGGTTCCGGATGGGGTTGTCGCCGAAGGTGCCTCAGGTGCTGTCGAGGCACGTCCGAGGGCTGGTCGACGATCTGTTGGCCCGGCACGGCGTCACCAGCTCCGAGGTGGACGGTTGGGCGGTGCACCCGGGCGGGCCACGGATCCTCAACGTGGTGGAGCGGGAGTTGGCGCTGCCCCCGCTGGGGCTGGCGGCGTCCCGGGCGACGCTCGACGAGCACGGCAACTGCTCGTCGCCGACCGTGCTGTTGATCCTGGACCGGTTGGGTCGGGCGACACCTGCGGCTCGGCGCATCGTCATGCTGGCCTTCGGCCCCGGCCTCACCCTGTACGCAGCCCTGCTGGATCGACAGGACTGAGCCTCCGGCCGGTACGCTCGGGGGGTGGATGCGACGGCGGACGACCGGCTGCGCTCGGTGGTGCTGTTTGGCGCGGCGGCGGCCGTCCTGGTTGTCGGCGGCTGGTGGTGGCGTGCCGCCGCGCCCGCGTCGACGGCCGGGACGGGCATCCCTTCGGCGGCGGCGCTGCCATCGGTCGGGCCGAGCGTCAGCACCCGGATGGAACGTCTCCTCGCGGCTGCGCAGCCTGATGAGCGGCTGACGGTGCGGATGGACCCCGACACCGGCGAGGTCCTCCGGGTGCGAAGCGGCCCGCGACTGGTGATCGACCCGGCGACGGGCTCGATCAGCGACATCGAGGGTGATCCCCGGGCGCTCTTTTCGGCGGGTGACCTGCCCCTGTTCCAGGAGACGATCTGGCGGGAGCAGCGGGACCTCGCCCCCGGCCAGGAAGTGACCCGGCAGGCCGGCAACCACGGCGCCCGCTACCTGCTCCAGTACCGGTGCACCCGCCCCGGCACGATGGCGGTGACGAGTGACGAAGCCAAGATCAACGGTCCGGTGCGCATCGACTGCGACGGCACGATCGCCAACGCCGAGGTGCTGCCCGGCGGCGGGCCGTTCCAGGTGTCGCTGTCGGCCGTCGACCGGCCCATCGACATTGAGGCGCAGCTCGTCGCCCTGCCCCCTCACCAGTAGGGCCGCTCAGGCGGTGAGGGCGTTCAAGTCGCTCCGGTAGGACTCGACAGCGCCCAGGTCGGGCAGCACCCGGGTCACTGTGCCGGCCCGGTCGACCAGCAGGGCGGTCGCGGCGCCGGGGCGGGCCGGCTGGCCCAGGAACGAACGCAGGCCTCCGGCGGGGTCGGCCAGGGCGCGAGCCTGCCGCTCGATGGTGGGCCTGGTCGGGGCCGTCCGCCCTGCGCTGACGGTGACCACGGAGACGCCGGCGGGCGCGGCCGCCAGGGCGTCGGTGACCCGGTCCGGGCAGGGGCAGCCGTCCAACAGAATGATCACGGCGGGTAGCAGGCCGCGCAGTGGCACTGGTGCGTCGTCCGCGTCGACCAGGTCCAGTGCGGGCAGCGCCCGACCGACGAGGGTCGCGGGTGGTGAGTAGGGGGCCGGAGTCGGCCGGTCGGCGCCGCGGTTGGCCCGGGGCCAGGTGACCGCCAGCAGGCCGGCCAGCGTGGTGAGGACCGCCACCAGCAGGACCACCAGCGGCAGGCCCAGGGCCCGGTAACCGCCCGGGAGGCCACTGGCCCCGCGCAGCTCACGGCGGACCTGAGCGGCCTCGGCGGCCAGCGCGGAGGCGTCGTCGGGGACCACCACGCGGCCCCATTCGGGCGGTAGGCCAGGCAGGCCGTCGGCTGGCCCGTGACCCTCTGCGTCCGGCTTGCCCATCGGACCTCCTGGAAGCGTCTCGAGAGCTGAGTGCGGCTCGGTCTCCAGGGTCGCGCACCAGGGGCTCCTCCCGCTACATCTGGGCGCGGTCCTGCTGACCGGGCTACCATGGGAGAAGCGCATAGCCCTTGATCTCGACGTTCTGTTCACCCGTACCGGGCAGTCATTCCCGCGTTACGGAGCGTGTTCGAACCATCGGTTTGACCGCCTGTCAAGCTGAAGCAAGACCTCTCACAGGGCCCCTGAGCTGCGCCAACGGTCAGGACATCGGTGAGACATCGGTGCCTGAGCGTGTTACCCTAGACACAGCGAAAGGGGTTTCGAACCTATGGTTTTCAGTGTCGGCGAGACCGTTGTTTACCCCCACCACGGGGCCGCACTCATCGAGGCAATCGAGACTCGGGTCATCAAGGGCGAGCCTAAGCAATACCTCGTCCTGAGGGTCGCGCAGGGTGACCTGACGGTCCGGGTGCCGGCCGAGAACGCCGAGATCGTGGGCGTCCGCGAGGTGGTCGGCGAAGAGGGCCTCGGGAAGGTCTTCGACGTTCTGCGGGCTCCGCACACCGAGGAGCCGACCAACTGGTCGCGGCGTTACAAGGCCAATCTGGAAAAGCTGGCTTCCGGCAACCCGCTGAAGGTCGCCGAGGTCGTGCGTGACCTGTGGCGCCGGGAGCGGGAGCGGGGCCTCTCTGCGGGCGAGAAGCGGATGCTCGCCAAGGCCCGCGACATTCTCGTCGGCGAGGTCGCGCTGGCCGAGAAGAGCACCAAGGATGAGGCGGAGACGCTGCTCGACAAGGTCCTCACCGAGGCCTAGTCCGCACAGCATCGTCGTACCCACTTCGTAGTGAAGAAACCACCGAGGACCGCGACGTGACCGCGCAGCTCAATCCGCGCGGTGACGTCGCGGTCCTCGTGCCTGCGGCGGGTGCCGGCGTACGGCTCGGCCCCGGCCGACCCAAGGCGCTGCGCCTGCTCGCCGGTGAGCCGCTGTTGGTGCACGCAGTGCGTCGACTGGCCGCCGCGCCGTCGGTGCACACCATCGTCGTGGCTGCGCCGGCCGCCGAGGTGCAGGCCGTCCGCGAGCTGTTGGCCCCGGTCGCCCCGGTGATCGTGGTGCCCGGCGGTGCCGAACGACAGGCGTCGGTGGCCGCCGCGCTGGCCGCGGTGCCCGCCGGCCCGACGATCGTCCTGGTGCACGATGCCGCCCGGGCGCTCACCCCACCTGAGCTGGTCGAATCCGTCGCGGCGGCGGTGCGTGGCGGGCGTGACGCGGTGATCCCGGTCCTGCCGGTCGTCGACACGATCAAGGAAGTCGACGCCGACGAGGTGGTGCTCGGCACCGTCGACCGTTCCGCCCTACGTGCGGTGCAGACCCCGCAGGGTTTCCGTCGGGCCGTGCTCAGCGCCGCCCACGCCGCCGCCGGTGACTCCCTCACCGACGACGCCGGGCTGGTCGAAAAGCAGGGCGTCGCGGTGAGCTGCGTGCCCGGCTCGGAGTACGCAGTGAAGATCACCCGACCGTTCGACCTGGCTCTGGCCGAGCATCTGCTTGCCGCAGCCGGTTGACGCGTACCCTCTGATCATGATCGTTCCCCGGGTGGCCATCGGCACCGACGTGCACGCGTTCGAGCCGGGTCGGCCCTGCTGGGTGGCCGGGCTGCTCTGGCCCGACCAGGACGGCCTCGCCGGGCACTCGGACGCGGACGTGGCCGCGCACGCCGCCTGCAACGCGCTGCTCTCCGCCGCTGGTCTCGGTGATCTCGGTTCCGCCTTCGGGGTGGGTCAGCCGGAGTGGGCTGGCGCGTCCGGGGTGGCTCTGCTGACCGAGACGGCCCGTCGGGTGCGCGCCGCCGGCCTGGAGATCGGCAACGTGTCCGTGCAGGTCATCGGCAACCGCCCCAAGATCGGCCGCCGCCGCGCGGAGGCGCAGGAGGTCCTCTCCGCCGCTGTCGGCGCCCCGGTCACCGTCTCGGCGGCGACCACCGACGGGCTCGGCTTCGCCGGCCGTGAGGAAGGCTTGGCCGGGGTCGCTGTGGCCCTGGTGTACGACGCGCCGGCCGCCTAAGCTCGCCGCGATGTCCAGCGACCCCGCCCCCGACCAGTCCGCCGCCGACGGCTACGTCCAGCGGGCCCAACTCCTCGGCGAACTCGGCCGCTACGACGAGGCGGCCGGGGAGTTGGCCTTCGGGTTGGCCCTCCAGCCGGCTGACGTCGACGCGCTCACCATGCTGGCCCGGGTGCACCTGGCCGCCGGCCGCCCGGCCGAGGCGCTCACCGCCGCCGACACGGCAGTGGCCGCCGCGCCGGAGGCCCTGCCGCCGCTGGTCGCCAGGGGCATGGCCCTGGCCGACCTGGAGCGCTACAGCGAGTCGGCGGCCACCGCCGATCAAATCCTCACCCTCGGCCCGGCCGACGCGTACGCCCAGCGGAGCGCGGCGGCGATCCTGGCCGGCACCCGCAACGGTCAGCCGGCGCTGAACGCGGCGTGGCGCGGTGTCGAGTTGGCCCCGCAGGAGCCGCAGGCGCACCTGGTGCTCAGCCTGGTCGCCGCCCGCCTGAACCTGTTCGACCTGGCCGAGCGGGCCTACCGCGAGGCGCTGCGGCTGGACCCGCGGCTCGGCGAGGCCGGCCACGACGTGGGTGTCATGCGGCTCGAGCAGCGCCGCTGGTCGGAGGCGTTGGAGCACGTCGCCGAGGCGGTGACGGTCAGCCCGAGCCGGATCGACTCGCCACGAACGCTCGCGTACGGGCTGCACCGCCTGGTGCTCTACGGCGCGGGCTGGTCGCTGGTGGCGGCGGTGCTTGTCGCGTTCGCGGCGTCGGCGGGCGACGGGTTGTCCCGCGTCCTGGCGGTGCTCGCCGCGCTCACCGGCGGGATCATCGTCTGGCAGCTCGCAGCCCGGCTGCCCGGGCTGACCCGGACCGTCCTGCCCGCTCTGCTGCACTCGGACCGGGCGATGGCGCTGGCCGTCTACGCCGTGGCCGCCGCGCCGCTGCTGCTGCTGGTGTACGCCATGGTCGGCTCCCCGTGGCCCCTGGTGCTGGCCATCGCCGTCACGGCGGTAGCCGAGTTCGCCGTATTCACGCGAACCGCCATCCGCTAACCCAGCCCCACCCCGGCCCCAACCCCCGGCGTAACCCGTAAAGATCACCAGCGTCACGTAGCTCGACCAGGTCAGGGTTTCGCCGGAGCCCGACCCGCGCAGGGATCAAGCCTGACCGCCCGGAGCGGGGCGGGCTCCGGCGAAACCCCAAAGGCCGACTACACCGAACGCGCCCACGTCCAGGCGTACCCCTCGTCTTCGCAGGAGCTGGCGGCGTCGCAGAGATCCAGCGGGCGGAAGGTGTCGACCATGACGGCCAGTTCGTCGAAGTAGTCAGCGCCGATGGAACGCTCGGCGGCACCCGGCTGGGGGCCGTGGGTGAAACCGGACGGGTGCAGGGAGATCGAGCCCTGCTCGATGCCGGAGCCGCGCCGCGCCTCGTAGTTGCCCCCGGTGTAGAAGAGCATCTCGTCGGAGTCGACGTTGTGGTGGTTGTACGGCACGGGGATCGACTGCGGGTGGTAGTCGACCTTGCGCGGTACGAACGAGCAGATGACGAAGTTGGGGCCCTGGAAGGTCTGGTGCACCGGCGGGGGCTGGTGGATGCGGCCGGTGATCGGCTCGAAGTCGTGGATGGAGAACGCCCACGGGTAGAGGTGCCCGTCCCAGCCGACCACGTCGAACGGGTGGTGGGCGTAGACGTAGCGGGTCCAGCCGCGCCGGTGCCGGACCAGCACCTCGACCTCCTCGCCGTCGACGAGCAGCGGGGCGTCGGGGCCGCGGACGTCCCGCTCGCAGTACGGCGAGTGCTCCAGGAACTGGCCGCGTACGGAGAGATAGCGCTTGGGTGGGCCGATGTGCCCGGACGCCTCGACGGCGAGCAGCCGGACGGGCTGGTCGCCGGTGGGCACCAGCCGGTGGATGGTCGAGGTGGGGATGACGACGTAGTCGCCGGCGACGGCGTCCAGCACCCCGAACGGGGACTCGACCCGCAGGGTGCCCGACTCGACGTAGAGGCAGTGGTCGCCGGTGGCATCGCGGAACAGTGGTGAGGGTCGGTCGGCGAGGACGTAACCGATCCGTACGTCGTCGTTGGCGAGCAGGTACTGCCGGCCGAGGATGGGGTCGGAGCCGCCGGTGCCCAGTTTGTGGGTGCGCAGGTGGCGGGGCTTGAGCGGCAGGTTCGGTGCCCGGGTGAACGCGGGCGGGGTGAACTCGTCGGCGGCCAGGATCGCGGTGGGCGCGTGCCGGTGGTAGAGCAGGGACGAGTCGGAGGAGAAGCCCTCCTGGCCCATCAGCTCCTCGGCGTAGAGGCTGCCGTCGGGCTGCCGGAACTGGGTGTGGCGCTTGCGCGGCACCTCGCCGACGCTGCGGTAGTACGGCATCTCGCCTCCCGATATTTCCCGTTCACCGGCCGAAGGCGTCCGATAATCGGACGCTGTTGTCCGTTCCTCGTAGCGTCCCGTACATTCTTATTCCGTGTCAACGCAGGTGCCAGCACTCCTCCACGGCCTGGTGGACGACGCCGCCGTCTTCCCACCGGGCAGCGCCGCGCTGCACGACGCCCTGGCTGCCCACCGCCAACACCGCGCCGCCTGGTACGCCGACCTGGTCGGCCCGCTGCTGATCCCCGCGTCGGACGTGGCCGCCGGTGAGCTGAGCGGTCTCGTCGACCCGGGCGAGGGCCTGGTGGTCGGCGTGATCGGTGACACCGGGATCGGGAACCTGCCGTTCGCGTTGTCGTTTCTCGCCCCCGACGGCGTCACCGCGCGTCAGGTCGAGGTGGCGGTCGCCAAGCGCGGCGAGGACCCATTGCCCGGCATCGCCGAGTTGCTGCGGCTGACCGACGCGCTGCCGGGTGTGGAGGCCGTCTACGCCGAACTGCCGTTGACCTTCGGGCTGATGGGCGCACTGGACGCGCTCGTCGCCGCGCGGGCCGACGGGGTGCCGATCGCGGCCAAGTTCCGCACCGGCGGCCTGGCCGCCGAACTCTTCCCCACCCCGACCGAGCTGGCCACTGTGATCTGCGCCTGCCGGGACCGGGGCCTGCCGTTCAAGCTCACCGCCGGGCTGCACCAGGCGATCCGACACCTGGACCCGGAGACCGGGTTCACCCACCACGGCTACGCGAACGTGCTGGCCGCGACCCTGGCAGCCGCCGACGGTGACGGTGTGCGTTCGGTCGCCGAGCTGCTGACCGTTGTCGACCCGCGCCCCCTGGTGGAGCGCGCGACGGCACGGCTGGGCGGGCCTCGCCCCCTGTGGGTGGGCTTCGGCTCGTGCAGCATTCTGGAACCACTGACCGATCTGATCCGGCTTGGGCTGGTGAACGGGGGCTACGACGCATGACCTGGGTGACCGGCGCCGACGGTTCGCCGTACGGGGTGACGAACCTGCCGTACGGGGTGTTCCGGCAGAACGGGGGTTCGTCGCGGATCGGCGTACGGATCGGGTCCTGGGTCCTCGACCTCGCGGCGGCCGAGGCCGCCGAGCTAGTGCTGGCCGCCGGCACTCTGTGCCGGCCCGTGCTCAACGACTTCATGGCCCTGGGTCGTCCGCAGTGGACGGCGGTACGGCAGCGGATCACCGAGCTGCTCACCGACCCGGCGCACCGGGACGCGGTGGAGCCACTGCTGGTGTCCCTCGACGACGTGGAGCTGCTGCTCCCCATCGAGGTGGCCGACTACGTCGACTTCTACTCCTCCGAGCACCACGCGTCGAACGTCGGGCAGATCTTCCGCCCCGGCCAGCCGCCGCTGCTGCCCAACTGGAAGCACCTGCCGATCGGCTACCACGGGCGGGCCGGCACCGTGGTCGTCTCCGGCACGCCGGTGACCCGGCCGACCGGGCAGCGGGCCTCCGCCGAGGGCCCGCTCACCGGCCCATCGGTACGCCTCGACATCGAGGCCGAGGTGGGCTTCGTGGTGGGCGTACCCAGCGCGTTGGGCGATCGGGTCTCCGTGGACGACTTCGCCGAGCACGTCTTCGGGGTGGTGCTGGTCAACGACTGGTCGGCCCGGGACATCCAGGCTTGGGAGTACCAGCCGCTCGGCCCGTTCCTCGGCAAGTCGTTCGCCACCTCGGTCTCGGCCTGGGTGACGCCGCTGGACGCCCTCGCCGACGCCTTCGTGCCGGCCCCCGACCAGGACCCGCCGGTGGTGGACTACCTGCGGGACGTGCCGCACCTGGGCCTGGACCTGCGCCTGGCGGTCGAGTGGAACGGCGACCAGGTCAGCGAACCCCCGTTCGCCACCATGTACTGGACCCCCGCCCAGCAGTTGGCGCACCTCACCGTCAACGGGGCTTCGCTGCGCACCGGTGACCTGTACGCCTCCGGGACCGTCTCCGGCCCGGACCGAGGGCAGGTCGGCTCCTTCCTGGAACTGACCTGGGGCGGCGCCGAGCCGGTCACTGTGGGCGGCGAGAGCCGTACCTTCCTGGACGACGGCGACACGGTGACCATCACGGCCACCGCCCCCGGCCCGGACGGCACCACCATCGCCCTCGGTGAGGTATCCGGCACGGTTCGCCCGGCCCGCTGAGCGGGCAACCGCCATCCGTCTCGTGCACGGGACCCGTGATCGCACCGGCTGTGCGATCACCGGCCCTGGTTGATCCGTTGATCGTCCGGATTCCGTTGCTACACCGCGCAATCCGAGCCGGGCTCCGCTCGGCCGCCAGCGGTGGGGCAATCCCGACGCACACGGAGGTAACGACGATGCACGATCTTGCGGGCGCGGTCTGGCGTACCAGCAGCCGCTCAAACGACCAGGGGCTCTGCGTGGAAGTGGCGGACAACCTGGTCGACGTCCATGGTCTGGTCGGAGTCCGCGACTCCAAGGACCAGGCCGGTCCCACACTCGCGGTCAGCCCGCCGGGGTGGACAGCGTTCATCGGCGCGATTCGGGCCGGTCGCTTCGAGCGCTGACCGGCGCTTCGGCGCCGGTCGACGACGACCGGTGCCGAGGCGACCGCCCAATCGGACAGCGTGGCCCCCGGGTGGTGAAAATTCCGCTCCGGGGGCCCCGTCCCGCCCTCACTCCGCGTACCGTCGAGGACACGGGAGGGTGTCATGTCGACGGTGGCGATTACCGGAATCATCGAGGCGCACGCTGTCGACGTCTGGCGTCTGCTGACCGACCTGCCCGGCCGCGCGGCCCGATTGACCGCCGCCGGCCCGATCGAGGTGCTCACCCCGGGTTCGTTCGGGCCGGGCACCTCCTGGCGCGAGGAACGCACCCAGCCGGGTGGCGGCACGCTGACCGAGGAGTTCCTGGTGGTCGAGGCGCTCGCGCCGCAGCGACTGGTGCTCTGCTCCTCCGGCACCGGCGCGGACTACCGCATCACCTGGAGCCTGCGGCCGGTTCGCCGCCGCCGTCGGGGCTGCACAGCGGTCACCGTCACCCACGAGGCGGTGCCGACAGCTCCGTACGGTCGGGTGGTGGCGCTGCTGCTCGGCGGGCTGGCCGTACGCGCGGTCGAGGCGGCGCTCTGGCGTGATCTCGCCGACCTTGCCGTCGCGGCCGGTGCCACCGGCTCCGTCGAAGCCGCCTGAGCGCCAGGCGCTCAGCCCTCGCCATGACCTGAACGGGGTCCGGCCCCCTCCGCTGGGTAGGGTGCCGGGCGGAGGTGCGGCATGAGGTTCCCGAGAGGCCGGCGACGGCTCGCGATCGCGGTCGCGGCGCTGCTCGCGACGGCGGCCGTCGTGGTCATCGTCCACCGGGTCCTCGCACCGGCAGAGGTGAGCACTGTGGCGCGGGCCGACTATCCGGCCCCGGCCCGACCTGCTGCCGGCGTGATCGGTCGGTTGCCGGTCGCCCCGTTGATCGTCGACGGGAGACTGCGGGTGTACGCCGCACACCGCCAGGTCTACGCCGACCGGCCGGTCGACGGGCGGTACCGGACCAGCCCGTACTGGTCGTACCGGCGGTGGCCAGCGGAGCTGACCGGGGTGGTGGCCAGCGGCAGCACCGTGGTCAGCCGTTGGTCCGACGGGCACCTCGTCGCACTGGACGCCCGGACCGGCGGGGTGCTCTGGCGAGCCGACGGCCCGGAGCCCGTCGGGAGCACGGCGCCGGCGCGTCGTACCTGGGCGGCGGCCGTCTGGGATGCGCCCGGGCTCCAGCTCACCGACCTTCCCGACGGGCGGGTCGTGCTGGTGGTGACCGGGGATACCCAGGCGCGTGGGATCGAGCTGAGCGGCGGCCGGGAGCTGTGGCGGGTCGACCTGCCGGGCAGGTGTCGTAGCGACGTCGGCACCAGCGCCACCGGGCTGCTGATCGGTCTGGACACCTGCGCCGGGGCGGCCACTGTCGAGTTCCGGGACGCGGCGACGGGCGAGGTACGTGAGCGTTGGCGCCCGCCGGGCGGCCCGGACGGGTTCGTGGTGACGCCGCTCGGCTGTCGTACCGGCGGGTCGGACTGTCTGGGGTTGCGGACCGCCGGGCCGGGTGACGAGGGCGGTCGGGGTTGGCTGTTGGCTGCCGGGTCGCCGGTCGCCGCCCCCGCGTTGGACCCGGCCGACGCCGCGCTGGTCGGTGAGCAGTCCGTCGCCGTGCTCGACGGGGTAGTGGTGGGTCGATCCGCGCGTACGGGCACGGAGCTGTGGCGGTCCCCGGGCCTGGGCACGGCCCGGGTGCTGGCTGGGCAACCTGGCCGGGTGCACCTGTTGACCGAGGCGAACGATCTGGTGACGCTGGATCCGGTGACCGGTAGGCAGTTGTCCCGCTTCGTTCTCAACGTCGGCTCGGACGGGACCGGCTGGGCACCCGGGGCGGTGACGGCCGAGGACGGGTTCGTGGCGATCGAGCGGCTCCGAAGGCCTGTCGACCCCACCGGCGACGACCGGCGCTACTACTACACAGGCGAGACGGTGATTCTGGCCGCCACCTGATCGTGGCGTCTTGGGACTCGGAAACACCCAACCATTCCATTCCCTTTGTCGTGAAAGGGTACGTTTTTCACGGTTCAGGTTTCCGGTGGAAGGGGTCGGCGCATGGCCAGGACAACAGCCAACTACCTCGTGGGTGGCGCGCTCGCCGCCACCGCGAGCCTGGCGTTGGCGGTGTCGCCGGTGCTGGCCGCCGACCCCGCCTCGGCGCGGGGGTTCGGCGCTGTCCGGGCCGAGCCCTCGGCGGACACCGGCGTCACCTTCGAGATCCTGCCGGCGTCGCCGACCCCGCCCCCGACCCAGCCGCCACCCACGTCCACACCGACGGCACCGCCCCAGCCCACACCGAGTCATGGTGAGTTGCCGGTCACAGGGTCGGGCGGGTCGGTGCTGCTCCTCGCCGTGCTGGGCGCAGCCCTGCTCGTCGCCGGGTGGTTCGCCGCCCGCCGCAGTCGGCCGAGCTGACAAACCCCGCCGCAGCCGGTGGTCGGGCTGCGCTCCGCAGTCAGCGGTTGGCCGGGGTGCGCTCCCTGGGGCGGCTGGTGGGAGGCCGACCGGACCGGCGGGAACGGCGGGCCAGCATGGCGAGGCCGACGATCAGCAGTAGGCCCACGACTGCCGCCGCCGCTGTCCACCCGGAGAGGATCCGGGAGACGACACTGCCCCGTTTGCCGACCTGACCAGCGTCGGGGAACGTGACCCGCGCGGTGATGCTTCGCTTCACCAGGCCGCTCTCCAGGTTCACCTCCGCCTTCCAGGGGCCGTTCGGCAACGTGGTCGGGAGTCGGGCGATGACCTGCCCGGAGGCGCCCGGCGCCAGCGTGACGCCCTGCCCGACCGGAAACGGGCCGGCCCGACTGCCGGCCGGGCCCTCGCTCAGGGTGACAGCGCCGGTCAGGTCGATGGCACGGCCTCCGGTGTTGGTGACCTGGACGGTCATCGACGGTTCGCCCTCGGGGCTGCGGGCCGGGCGTACCTCGCCGATCGAGAAGTCGGAGGCGGGTTCGCCTCCGGGCCCGATGTCGAGGTACATCCGGACTCCGACCCGGTGGACCTGCATGATCTCGCCGCCGGCCCGGGGCGCTGAGGCGGTGGATGCCCAGACCACCCCGTACCGCTCGCCCCGGGAGGCGGCCGGCGGCACGGTGACGGTCGCTCGGACCCGGGTCTCTTCCCACGGTCCCAGCTCGACCGCGCGCTCGTCGAGGGTGACCCAGGAGGTCAGCTCGTTCTCGGCGCGACCCTCGCCGAAGCGGAACGCCGCGTCCTCCAGGGTCGCGGCCGCCGGATACACGTCGACCCGACGGGTCTGGTCGGTGCGGTTGACGATCAGCAGTTGCCGCTTGATGGTGGTGCCCGGCGGTAGGTGGTCGACGATGTAGCGCAGCGCCCGAGGGTCGTTGCGGCGCTCGGTCGGGGCTTCCAGCAACCGGATCCCGATGGTGCCGTCGTCCGATCCCGCTTCCGGTTCGACCGCGCCGGCCCGGGTCGACAGACCCGGACCGGCGAGGCAGAACAGGGCGAGGGCGACCGCGATGGTCGACCGCCCCCGGCGGCTACGCCACCGAATGTGTCACCGTGCCGGTGTACACGCCCGCGATGCTGTCCAGCGGGACGTTGACGTCCAGTGTGGGGTTCCAGCTGGCGGTGTTGCCGCCGGTGCCGCCGCTGTGGGTGAACGCGGTGAGCGGGGTGACGCTGGAGAGCGGCTGGGCGTCGCCGGCGGTGGCCTGCCCCGGCGTGAAGGTGCCCGTGCCGGTGGTGGCCGTCGCCGGGCCGGACCAGTAGTCGATGTCCTCAGGGAGGACCGTCTCGGGCGGTGAGCCGCCGCCGGTCTGGAAGACGCTCGCGGTCACCGAGGCGACCCAGGAGGCGTCGGCGGCGCCTCGCGAGTCGGTGACCGTCACCACGCCGAGTTGGCCGGTGATGACCCCACCGGGGGCACCGTCACCGAGGTCGGCGGCGGCCGGCGCGTCGATGTCGAGGGTGCCGGCGAGTACCTCGAAGGTGACGGTGGTGGTGTCGGTGGGCGCGGCGGCGGCCGGCGTGGCGAGGAAGCCCACCATCGCCGCGGCGGCCGCCCCGGCAAGACAGATCTTGGCAGTACGCACTGTGGTTTACCCCGTTCTCGAAGTGAGCCGGACGCGATCCTCGGCACGTCTGGCTACTTCGGAAGATAGGGGCAACGAGATGCTAAAACGGACAAACAACCCATCTGTCATCACTTGGTCACAGAAGGTCGTTCGGTGCTCAGGTCAGCGCCGCCTCCGCAGCCGCCAGGAACGCGTCGTTCTCGGCCGGGGTGCCGATCGTGACCCGGACCCCGTCCCCGGCGAACGGCCGCACGATCACCCCGCGCGCCTCGCACGCCTTGCCGAACGCCACGGCCCGCTCGCCCAACGGCAGCCAGACGAAGTTGGCCTGACTCGTCGGCACGTCGGGCACGAACTTGCGCAGCGCCTCGGTGACCCGGTCCCGTTCGGCGACGACCAGAGCGCAGCGGCGCTCCATCTCCACCACCTGGGTCAGCGCCGCGAGCGCCCCGGCCTGGGCCGCCGTGCTGCTGGAGAACGGGGTCGCCACCTTGCGGATGGCGGCCGCCACCACCGGCTGGGCAACCAGCCAGCCCATTCGCAGCCCGGCGAGCCCCCACGCCTTCGACAGGGTGCGCAACACCGCCACGTTCGGCCGGTCCAGGTAGTCGAGACCGTCCGGCACCTCCGCGTCCGTGACGAACTCCCGGTACGCCTCGTCGATGACCACCAGCACGTCGTCCGGCACGGCGTCGAGGAACCGGTCCAGCTCGGCCCGGCGAAGCGCCGTACCCGTGGGGTTGTTCGGGTTGCAGACGAAGATCACCCGGGTCCGGTCGGTCACCGCCGCGGCCATCGCCGCCAGGTCGTGCCCGTGCCCGGCGTCGTTGGGCACCCGCACGCTGGTCGCGCCGCTGGTCGCCACGATGATCGGGTACGCCTCGAAGGACCGCCACGAGTAGAGCACCTCGTCGCCGGGCAGGCAGGTGGCACGCACCAGGTGCTCGGCCAGCGCCACCGAACCGCAGCCGGTGGCGATCCGGTCGGCGTCCACCCCGTACCGCTGGGCCAGCGCGTCCCGCAGCGCGACCACACCCATGTCCGGGTAGCGGTGCGACGTGGTGATCGCCTCGGTGACCGCCTCCACCACGCCGGGCAGTGGCCCGTATGGCACCTCGTTGCTGGCCAGCTTGATGGCCTCCGGCAGGCCCAACTCCCGGGCCAGGTCGGCGGGGCTGCGCCCCGGCACGTAGCTGGGCAGCGCGTCCAGGTCGACGCGGGTCAGCCGCAGCGCCGGCTGGTGACGTCCGGAGTCGGTCATGGGGTGTCTCCCGGGGGCTGGTTACGGTCGTTCGAGGGGGCGGTATCGGTGTGCGGGGGGACTTCGACGACCACCGTCTGCGCGCGCTTGTCGTGCAGCGCCTGGCGCAGGGGATGGTCGAAGAGGGGGGAGAGGGCGTCGACCAGTTGCAGCACCAGGCCGAGCCCGGCGCAGTACCAGAGCAGAGTCGGCAGGCCCAGCGTGCTCCAGCGGCTCAGCGCCCGGCGGACGCCCAGCGGCTGGTCGGCGGCCACTGGCACCGCCCGGATCCGCATCACCCGCTTGCCGACTGTCTGCCCGCCGGAGGCCATTGTCGGCACCTCGTACGCCAGCCAGAGCGCGGTGGCGATCAGCAGGATCGCCACCAGCAGAGAGTTGGCCTGCTCACTGGGGATCGGCAGGCCGTCGGCGGAGGTGTCGCCGCGCGACGCGCGCCGGAAGACCTCCTGCCAGTACGGCGCCCACTCCTGGGCCCAGCGCCAGACGAACCAGCCGTTGACAACCACGTTCAGCGCGAAGACGAGGCCGAAGTCGATCAGCCGGGCGACCAGCCGACGGCCGTAGCCGGCCAGCCTGAGGCCGTGCGGTCGCGGCTCTGGCGGTCGTCCGGGCCAGCCGGGGTGACCGGCCGGCGGTGCCCAGCCAGGAGGGGCGCCCGGCGGGGTCCAGCCCGGCGGACCGCCCTGCGGACCCCAACCGGGAGGGCCAGCCTGGGGTCCCCAGCCAGGGCCGTGCCCCGGTTGCGGGCCGTGCCCAGGGGGTGGGCCGTACCCAGGGGGTGGGCCCTGCTGGGGCGACCAGCCCGGCGCGCCGGTCGCCGAGTCGGGGGTCGTCGACGCCCCGGGCGCGGCCGGGGTGACCGGTGCGGGCGGCGGCTCGGCCGGCGGCGGACCGTCCGGCGGGGTCGCGTCGACGGGAATGGGCGCACCGAGCCAACCCTCGCCGTCCCAGTAGCGCCGGGTCTCGGTGTCGGCGGGGTCGACGTACCAACCAGGTTGAACGCTCACGCCATCGCTCCGCTTCGCTTCGCGACGGCGCGAGGCGCCACCCTACTGAGCCTGCTGGTTCGCTCGCTGCGCTCGCTCACTGGGACACCTTAACGACGACCGTCTGAGCGAACTTGTCGTGGAGGCACTGCTGCCACGGCTTGTCCCAGAGCTGCCACAACCCGTCCAGGTAGCTCAGCCCCGGGACGAAGCCAGAGAACTGCTGCACCAGGAACCGCTTCGCGGCGGCCCGGCGGTCGAGGGAGCGCGTCGGATCCAGCGGCACGATCCGCAGCTTCATCATCTTCTTGCCGAAGGTCTGGCCGGTCTTGAACATCATCTCGACGTAGTAGACGTACGCGAGCATGAGCGAGATCGCGATGATCCCGAGGTCCAGCCACAGCAGGGGCAGCAGGAGTTCACGGAGATAGTCGGGCTCGCGGATCGAGCCGTCCGACGCGAACAGGGCGAGATCGGGCGCAACGACAACGAGGAAGATGATCGCCGCGGGCACCGCGAGCACCAGGCCGACCACCATGAAGACCGCGGCGTCGAGCAACATGGCCAGCAGTCGATCGCTGAAGCTGGCCAGCGGCTGTCCGCCCGGGGTCAGCGTCGGGGGCGGGGCCACCGGTCGCTGTGGTCCGCCGTAGAACTGCGGCGGGGCGTACCCGGGTGGGGCGTACTGCGGCGGCGCGGCGTACCCGTGGGGGTGTGGGCCGGGCTGCGGCGCGAAGCCGCCGGCGGTGGGTCGGGGCCCACCGGCCGGCGGCGTCGGGTACGACGGAGGTTGCGTCACGCTCGCAAGTGTTACAGGTTGCCGCGGGCTTCCTGCTCCCGCTCGATCGCCTGGAAGAGCGCCTTGAAGTTGCCCTTGCCGAAGCCCAGCGAGCCGTGCCGCTCGATCAGCTCGAAGAAGACTGTGGGACGGTCCTGCACCGGCTTGGTGAAGATCTGGAGCAGGTAGCCGTCCTCGTCCCGGTCGACCAGGATCTTGCGGGCCTTCAGCTCCTCGATCGGCACCCGCACCTTGCCGATCCGCTCGCGCAGCTCCGGGTCGTCGTAGTACGAGTCCGGGGTGTCCAGGAACTCCAGGCCCGCCGCGCGCATCGCGTCGACGCTGGCCAGGATGTCGTTGGTGGCGACGGCGATGTGCTGCGCGCCCGGGCCCTGGTAGAACTCCAGGTACTCGTCGATCTGGGACTTCTTGCGGGCGATCGCCGGCTCGTTGAGCGGGAACTTCACCTTGCGGGTGCCGTTCGCCACGACCTTGCTCATCAGCGCCGAGTAGTCGGTGGCGATGTCGTCGCCGACGAACTCCGCCATGTTGGAGAAGCCCATCACCCGCTTGTAGAACTCGACCCACTCGTCCATCCGGCCCAGCTCCACGTTGCCGACCACGTGGTCGACGGCCTGGAAGAAGCGCTTCGGCTGGATGCCGGCGTCGATCATCGGCTGCCGGTCCACGATCGGGCCCCGGGCCACGAAGCCGGGCAGGAACGGGCCGCTGTAGCGGGACCGGTCGACGAGCGTGTGCCGGGTGTCGCCGTACGCGGCGATGGAGGCCATCCGGACCGTGCCGTGCTCGTCGGTCACCTCGTGCGGCTCGACGACGCTGGCGGCGCCCTGCGCGATGGCGTGCGCGTACGCGGCGTCCACGTTCGGGACCTCCAGCGCGATGTCGCTGATCCCGTCGCTGTGCCGGGCCACGTGCTCGGCGCCCTCGGCGTCCGGGCGCACCGCGCCGGTCAGCACGAACCGGGCCGAGCCGCTGGTCAGCACGTACTGGGCGTGGTCCCGGTAGCCCTGCTCGGGGCCGCGGTACGCCACGCAGGTCATGCCGAAGGCGGTGGAGTAGTAGTGGGCGGCCTGCTTGGCGTTGCCGACCAGGAAGTGCACGTGGTCGAGGCCCCGGACCGGGAACGGGTCGTGGCTGATGTCGTGGTCGACAGCGCCGACGAGCCGGTCGACGTCGACGTCCTCGGTCGACTGGGGTCGGTCGATCGCCTGGGTCATGGTGGGCTCCCTCGCGTACCGGCCGGCCTTGTGGGCCGCCGTGGTCGGTTCTTGTGGCGAGGATCGCTGGCCCGGCATCGAGTGGGCAACTGTTGGCGGAAATGCTGGTCAGGTTGCGCATTCGGTATGGTGCTCACTCATGAATGGTGAGCAGAATGTACAGCTCGACTCGCTCGATGTGCGCTTGATCGAACTGCTCGCCGAGGAGCCGCGGATCGGGGTGCTGGAGTGCTCCCGGCGGCTCGGGGTGGCCCGGGGCACCGTGCAGGCGAGGCTGGACAAGCTTGTCGAGCGGCGGGTCATCGAGGGCTTCGGCCCCGAGATCGCGCCGGCCGCGATCGGGTTCGGGGTGACCAGCTTCGTCACCCTGGAGATCAGTCAGCGGCACGGCCACGACCCGGTCACCGCTCACCTCGCCGCCATCCCCGAGGTGTTGGAGGCGCACACCATCACCGGCTCCAGCGACCTGCTCTGCCGGATCGTGGCCCGCTCCAACACCGACCTGCAACGGGTCATCGACCAGATCGTGTCGTCCGTCGGCATCACCCGCGCCTCGACGATCATCGCGCTGGCCGAGCAGATCCCCTACCGCACGCTTCCGCTGGTGCGCAGCGCTGTTCGGTCCGAGGGAAGGGCGCTGTAACACCTCCGAGCGCAGAAAGCGCGGCGACACGGCGGCGCGGGCGTACGGAAGATCCGTGATCGTGGCTACGGTGTGCGGGTGGCGAAGGGGAGCGTGCGCGGTGGGCTGCTGCTTGGCCTCGCCGTGGTCGTCGCGCTCGCCGCGACAGGCGTGTGGAACCCGTTCCCCGGCCTGTGGGACTGGGTGGACCGCAGCGAACCCATCTCCGAGCCCGACGTGGTCTGGCAGCAACGGGTCGGTGGCACTCCGCGCAGCGTGACAATCGCCGGCGACGCCGTCGTGGTCGAGCAGCGCACCCGGGTCGAGGCTCGCAGCCTGGCCACCGGCGCCCAACTCTGGGAGCGCAAGGCGGACTGGGCGGCGGTCGCCGGCGGCGACCGGGACCCGGTAGTGGCCGTGGGCAAGCTCCTGGTCAAGGGGTACGAGCTGCTCGACCCGACGACGGGGGTGACCCGGCGGCGTGACGATGACGCGGTGGCCGTCTGGACGTACCGCAACCTGCTCCTCGACGCCAGGTGCACGGACGCCACCGACTGCACCCTGAGCGCCTGGGACCCGCGTGGCACGGCGCCGCTCTGGACGGCCTTCCTGCCCGGGGTGCACAGCGGCCTGCTCGCCGACAACCCGGGTCTGCGCGGCACCCGCCGGCTCACCGCCACCCGGATCGACGACGGCGTGGCCGGGGCGGAGGCCGCGCCACCGCTGCTCGGCTTCCCGGTCGACGGTCGGGTCCACGTGGTGGACACCGCCACCGGCCGGGTGCTGCAGAACGTCGAGCCCGGCCGGGAGGAGCGGCTCTCCGTCGTGGGCGGCCGGCTGCTGCGGATCGCCGCCCGCTCCCAGGACGGCACCTGTTACTTCGCCATCTCCGCCCGCGACTCGGCCACCGGGCAGGAAGCCTGGCAGCGGGCCGGGATCAACCTGCGCACCGCCGACTCCGCCGGCTGCGTGCAACGCGAGGACCCGCAGGGTGCGCGGAACGTGCTGATCGGCGTCGCCCCGGACGGCCGCGAGGCGGTCATCGACGGGTACGACGGCCGGCTGCTCTGGGTCGGCGAGCCGGGCACCAAGCTGATCGCGGTGGACGACCGTTCGGCGGTGTTCCGGGCCGCCGACAAACGTTCGGTCATCGCCCGCGAGTTGGGCACCGAGAAGGTGCTCTGGACGCGGCAGGCCAGCGGCAAGGCCGGGGCCGCGCTCACCCCGTACGCGGCGGTGGTGGCCGACGAGAAGCCGTCCCGGCTGGCGGCACTGGACCCACGCACCGGCCGGGAGTTGGCGGCCCTGCGCACCTCGGCGAACGCCCTCGCCGTCGGGTCACAGGGGATGATCATCGGTGAGGGGCGGGAGATCGGGTACGTCCGTTTCGGCGCGTCCGGAAGCTCGCCCAGCCGACCGCCCGGCAACGGTGGGAATCCCGGGCCGGGCGGCCCCGGCCCCGGCGGGCCGAACGACGGCGACTGCGGGCCGAAGGGGGAACTCTGCCCCGACCCGGGCGGCGGCAAGGACGGCTGAGCGGGCGGTTCGTCCGAAGATCGGGATGGCGGCCGGGCCCAGCGCGCCCGGTGGATGAGAGCGGCGTCCCAGGACCCGCCCGGCGGGTGGGAGTGATCGACCGGTCTGCCCTAGGCTTGCCGCTCATGAGCAGTGCCGCCGCATTCTCGTACGCCCCTCTGCTGCCAACCGGCCCGGACCAGACGGACTATCGCCTGGTCACCGACGAGGGCGTGGACGTCGTACACGGCCCGGGAGGCCGTCGGTTCCTCACCGTGGAGCCGGCCGCGCTCACCGCGCTGACCGCCGAGGCGATGCACGACATCGCGCACTTCCTGCGCCCCGCACACCTGGCGCAGCTCCGGGCGATCATCGACGACCCGGCCGCCTCGCCGAACGACCGGTTCGTCGCGCTGGACCTGCTGCGCAACGCCAACATCGCCGCCGGCGGTGTCCTGCCCATGTGCCAGGACACCGGCACCGCCATCGTGATGGGCAAACGCGGTCGGCACGTGCTGACCGACGGTGCCGACGCGGAGGCCATCTCCCGGGGCGTCTACCAGGCGTACACCAAGCTCAATCTGCGCTACTCCCAACTCGCTCCCCTGACCATGTGGGACGAGCGGAACACCGGCAGCAACCTGCCCGCCCAGGTAGACCTGTACGCCGAGGACCCGGACGGGCACCCCGACGCGTACAAGTTCCTGTTCATGGCCAAGGGCGGTGGCTCGGCCAACAAGTCGTACCTCTACCAGGAGACGAAAGCGCTGCTCAATCCAACGCGGATGATGCAGTTCCTGGAGGAGAAGCTGCGGCTGATCGGCACCGCCGCCTGTCCGCCGTACCACCTGGCCGTCGTCATCGGCGGCACCTCCGCCGAGTACGCGCTGAAGACCGCGAAGTACGCCAGCGCCAAGTATCTTGACGCGCTGCCCACAACGGGTTCGATGAGCGCGCACGGCTTCCGCGACCTGGAGCTGGAGGCGGAGGTCCTGGAGCTGACCCGCAACTTCGGCATCGGCGCGCAGTTCGGTGGGCGGTACTTCTGCCACGACGTACGGGTGGTCCGGTTGCCCCGGCACGGTGCGTCCTGCCCGGTGGCTATCGCCGTCTCCTGCTCGGCGGACCGCCAGGCCGTCGCCAAGATCACCCCGTCGGGCGTGTGGCTGGAGCGGCTCGAAACCGACCCGGCGCGGTTCCTGCCCGACGTCACCGACGATTCGCTCGACGCCGAGTTGGTGGTCCGGGTCGACCTGAACCGGCCGATGGACGAGATCCGCGCGGAACTGTCGAAGTACCCGGTGAAGACGCGCCTTTCCCTCTCCGGGCCGCTCGTCGTCGCCCGGGACATCGCCCACGCCAAGATCGCCGAGCGGCTGGACGCCGGTGAGCCGATGCCGCAGTACCTGCGTGACCACGCGGTCTACTACGCAGGCCCGGCGAAGACCCCCGAGGGGTACGCGTCCGGCTCGTTCGGCCCGACCACCGCCGGCCGGATGGACGCCTACGTGGAGAAGTTCCAGGCCGCCGGTGGCTCCCAGGTGATGCTGGCCAAGGGCAACCGGTCGGGTCAGGTGACCCGATCCTGCCAGCAGCACGGCGGCTTCTACCTCGGCTCGATCGGCGGCCCCGCGGCCCGCCTCGCCCAGGACTGCATCAAGCACGTCGAGGTGCTCGAATACGCGGAGCTGGGCATGGAGGCCGTCTGGAAGATCGAGGTGGAGGACTTTCCCGCCTTCATCGTGGTCGACGACAAGGGCAACGACTTCTTCGCCGAGGTCACCAAGCCGGTGCTCACCGTCGGCCGCCGCTGACCCCACAGGTACGCGAAAGGGCGCCGGGCGAAGTCGCCCGGCGCCCGTTCTGTCGCCCGTGCTCTGCCGACATCGGTACGCCCGCCCCCTGGGGTGGGACGGGCGCACCGCCCCCGTCGGATGCCGTCACCGACAACTCGGAATGAGTGTGCTGCGCACCGCTGTCGATCCGCTCTCAGATCACTATCGCCTGACCGAGGCGGTCTGTTATCACCGGACTACTCTGCTGGAAGTTGCACCACTGATGCGGGAGAGCAGATGCGGTTCGGGATCCTGGGGCCTCTGCGGGTGGGCGGTGGCGAGTCCACTGTCACCGCCGGACGCGACCGGATCGTGCTCGCCATGCTCTTGTTGCGGGCTGGCCGGCTCGTGCCGGTCGACGAGCTGGTCGACGCGGTGTGGGAGGACCGCCCGCCGGCCACCGCCCGAGCGCAGTTGCAGACCTGCGTGTCGCGGTTGCGTCGCCGGTTCACCGAACTCGAGCTGGCACCGGACCTCATCGTCACCGACCCGGCGGGGTACGGGGTGCGTACCGCACCGACCGACCTGGACGCCGAGGTCTTCACCCGGGGTGTGGAGGCGGCCCGATCCGCCGCGACGGCCGGTCGCCTGGTAGACGCGCGTGCCGAATTCCGCGCCGCCTTGGCGTTGTGGCGCGGGCCGGCGCTGGGTGGAATCCCGAGCCGGAGCGTCCGCCGCCGTGCACAGGCACTCGACGAGCAGCGTCTCACCGCGCTGGAGGAGTGCGTCGATGTCGAGCTGCGCCTCGGTCTGGCCGCCGAACTCATCGAGGAGTTGGCGGAGAGCGTCGACCGGCATCCGCTGCGGGAGCGGCTGCGCGGCCAACTGATGCTGGCGCTGTCCGCGGTCGGGCGGCAGGCCGACGCGCTCGCGGTCTACCGGGAGGGCCGGCGGTTCTACGCGGATGAGTTGGGCATCGAGCCCGGCGCCGAGTTGCAGGAGCTGCACCAGCGGGTGCTCGCCGGTGACCTGGCCCTGGCCGGTCGGGAAGCGTGGCCGATCGCTCCGGTCCGCTCGCTGCCCCGGGCGATCGGCGACTTCACCGGCCGGCAGCAGACGCTGGCCCGCCTGGTCAAGGAGGTGGAGGCCGGGGCCCGGATCCAGCTCATCGACGGCATGGCGGGCAGCGGCAAGACCACCCTCGCGGTGCACCTCGCCACCGCCCTCGCAGACGACTACCCGGACGCCCAGCTCTACCTCGACCTGCATGGGCACAGCGAGCGCACGCCGTTGACGCCGGCTGCGGCGGTGGCGACGCTGCTGCGGCAACTCGGTGTGCCCGACGAGCGCGTACCGGCGAACCAGGACGACCGTTTGGCGCTCTGGCGCTCCGAGCTGTCCGGCCGGCGGGCCCTGCTGGTGTTGGACAACGCGGCCACCGCCGACCAGGTGACACCCCTGCTGCCCAACGGCTCGCGATGCCTGATCCTGATCACCAGTCGTCGACGGCTGGTCGGGGTGGACGAGGGCCGGCCCTCGTCGCTTCCCGTGCTCGACACCGACGAGGGGGTCGAGCTGCTGGGGCGGGTGGTCGGCATGAACCGGGTGGCAGCCGAGCCGGAGGCCGCCACCGAGGTGGTCCGACGCTGTGGTCACCTGCCTCTCGCCATCCGACTGGCCGGTGCCCGACTGGCACACCGACCCCGTTGGCGGATCGCCGACCTGGCCGAGCGGCTGAGCACCCGACCGGACCCGTTGGCCGAGTTCGAAGCGGGCGAACGGTCCGTCGGTCGAGCCTTCGCCCTGTCGTACGCCCAGGTGTCGCCGGCGGCGCAGCGCGCGTTCCGGCTGCTGGGTCTGCACCCGGGGGTACGGTTCGACAACCTGGTCGCGGCCGTACTGGTCGAACTGCCGCTGCCCGAGGTCCAGGACCTGCTCGACGAGTTGGTCGACGCGCACCTGGTGGAGGAGGCGGAGCCCAGCCGCTACCGGTTGCACGACCTGGTCCGGGAGTACGCGCGGACGCTGGTCGCCGAGCCTGAGCGGGCAGGCGAGCGGCGGGACGCCATCGAGCGTCTGCTCGATCACCACCTGCACGTCGCCACGGCGATCGCTCGCGAGAGGGAGCTCTCCTCGACCCAACCGCTGATCTTGGTGACGGTGCCGGTTCGGGCTGACCTGGTCACGATCGTCACCGAGCAGGGTCGAACCTGGCTCAACGAGAACCTTGCCCTGTGGCCCGCACTGGTCCGGTTGGCGGAGACCGAGGGGCTTCTCCAGAAGTGCTGGCAGTTGGCGAGGGCGTGCTGGCACGCCCAGTTCGAGAGTGGCCGCCTGGACGAGTTGATCGAGACGCACTCCGCGGGCCTGCGCGCCGCCGAGGAGTTGGGCGACGATCGGGCGGTCGCGACAATGCTCAACTATCTCGCCTCGGCCCACTACCGGTTGGGTGCTTTCCCCGAGTCGATCCGGGTGATGGAAAGGTCGCTGGAGATTTTCCGCCGGCTCGGTCTGCGCCGTGAGTTCCGCAACACCCTTGGCAACCTGGGCACCTCTTACGCCGCCAACTTCGAGTTCCGCCGGGCCCGGGAGTGCTACGACGCTGCCCGCGCGCTGGCGACGCGGCTGCGCGACAAGGAGGCGCTGGCGAACGAGCTCAACAACCTCGCGATGACCCTGCTTCTCTGGGGACGGTTCGACGAGGCGCTGCGCACCGCCCGGCGGCACCTGGGGATCGCCCGCGAGGTCGGCGATCCGCGCCGGATCGGCAACGCCCTCGGGCACCTCGGGATGATCCGGCATCGGATGGGTGACGTGGTGCCGGCCGAGCGGTTGCTGCGGGTGGCGCTGCGCGTCAAGCGAGAGGTGGGCACCCGGTTTGGCGAGGGTGAGGTGTTGAACGAAATCGGGATGATGGAACGGGAGGCTGGCCGTCCGGAACGGGCCGCCGATCTGCACCGTGCGGCACTGGTCGCGATGACCGAGGCGGGGGATCGCATCGCCCAGTGCGGCTCGCGCAACCTGCTGGCCCGAGCCATCCTGGATCAGGGGGACGTGACAAGCGCGCTCGACCTGCATCGTCGGGTGCTCGTCGACGCCACCGGGCTGGGTTCCCCACGCGAGCAGGGCCTAGCGTTGGAGGGCATCGCCCGCTGCGTACGGGCCACCGATCCGGCGGCCGCCCGCGCGCACCTGGAGCGAGCGCTGGCGCTGTTTCGGCAGATCGAGTCGCCGGATCAGCACGAGGTGGAACGGCTGCTCACCGAGTTGGGCTGACGGATCATCTGCGAGTCGGCCACGGGCGCGGCAGGATGGTACGCGTGACGACTCCAGAGGCGACCGGTTACCGCATCGAACGCGACTCGATGGGCGAGGTGGAGGTGCCCGCCGAGGCGCTGTGGCGGGCGCAGACCCAGCGCGCGGTGCAGAATTTCCCGATTTCCGGCCGGGGCCTCGAACCGGCCCAGATCAAGGCCCTCGCCCAGATCAAGGGCGCGGCGGCCGAGGTCAACGGCGAGCTGGGCGTGATCGACGCCAACGTGGCCGCCGCGATCGCCGCCGCCGCCGCGCACGTCGCCGACGGTGGTTACGACGACCAGTTCCCGGTGGACGTGTTCCAGACCGGCTCCGGCACCTCGTCGAACATGAACACCAACGAGGTGATCGCGACCCTGGCCAGCCGGGAACTGGGCTCCCCGGTGCACCCGAACGACCACGTCAACGCCTCCCAGTCGAGCAACGACGTCTTCCCGTCCTCGATCCACCTGGCGGCCACCCAGTTCATCGTCGAAGACCTGCTGCCGTCGCTGGCGCACCTGGCCTCGGCGTTGGAGGCCAAGGCCGCCGAGTTCGAGACGGTGGTCAAGGCCGGGCGTACCCACCTGATGGACGCCACCCCGGTCACCCTCGGTCAGGAGTTCGGTGGGTACGCGGCCCAGGTCCGCTACGGGATCGAACGGCTGGAGGGAGCGCTGCCCCGACTGGCCGAGCTGCCGCTGGGCGGCACCGCCGTCGGCACCGGGATCAACACCCCGCTCGGCTTCGCCGCCGCCGTGATCGACAGGTTGCGTGAGTCGACCGGGTTGCCGCTGAGCGAGGCGCGAAACCACTTCGAGGCGCAGGGCGCGCGGGACGCGCTGGTGGAGACCTCGGGGCAGTTGCGGACCGTGGCGATCGGCCTCTACAAGATCGCCAACGACATCCGCTGGATGGGCTCCGGCCCTCGCGCCGGCCTGCGCGAGCTGCGCATCCCGGACCTCCAGCCCGGCTCGTCGATCATGCCGGGCAAGGTCAATCCGGTGGTCGCCGAGGCGATGCGGCAGGTCTGCGCCCAGGTGATCGGCAACGATGCGACCGTCGGCTTCGCCGGCTCACAGGGCGACTTCGAGCTGAACGTGATGCTCCCGGTGATGGGCCGCAACCTGCTGGAGTCGATCCGGCTGCTCTCCGCGGTGAGCCGGCTCTTCGCCGACCGGCTGGTGGTCGGCCTGGTCGCGGACGCCGAGGTCTGCCTGGCGTACGCCGAGGGCTCACCGTCGATCGTCACCCCACTCAACCGCTACCTGGGGTACGACGAGGCCGCGTCGATCGCCAAGGAGGCGCTGGCCAAGCAGACCTCGATCCGCGAGGTGGTCATCTCCCGGGGGCACGTCGACTCCGGCAAGCTCACCGAGACCCAGCTGGACGAGACGTTGGACCTGCTCCGGATGACCCATCCCTGACCCGTCCTGCCCCGCCCGGCTCGGCCCGCCCTGCCGCAGCCTGCCCTGGTCAGGGTAGGTGCCGTGGTCTCGCCCAACCGAGGAAGCGGGCGAAGAGCGCGGCGGGGTCGGGGCCGTCGTGCGGGTTGAGTCGGTACAGGTCGGCAGCCGCCTCGTGCAGGACGGCGCACAGGTAGATGCTCAACCCGATGCGGTCGTGCGCGTACTCCTGACGCAGTGTGAGTCGGGCGACCGGGCACGGCCAGGGCGCGGCGCAGACCCGGCAGAGCCAGAGCGGGCGCAGCGGCAGGTGCGGTCGGAGTGGTGCCGTCGCGCGGCCGTCCGGGGCGATCCGGGACATGCTGTGGCCTTTCGTTGACCGGACTGCGCCGGGGTGTCGCCGGGCTAGGGGTCGCGCCGGACTTGCGTCGGAGCTGCGCCACCTGCGCTGCGCCACCTGCCCTGCGCAAGATCGTGCTCGATCCTGGATGTAGTGGCTTCCGCACGCCAGGACCCCACTCTTTCCAGGATCGAGCACGATCTTGTGTGGTCGGTCGGGGCTGCCGGCGGGTTCGGTGGCCGATGTGGTTGGTCGGGTGGTGGGCGTGGCCGGTCGGGTGGTGGGCGCGGCTGGAATGGTGGGCGTGGTCGGCCCGGGGTGGCCCGCGTGTGCGTGGGCGGGGTAGCAGGTGTCGGCGGGTCCGGCAATGTCTTGGGCTGACGCTTTGGACCTGACTCGTTTGTGGCATCGCCTCCGCTTGTCCTGGTGGTAGCACTCCGGCTGTGGCGCGCTCTGGTCGTGGCGCACTCCGGCTGTGGGTCGCGCTGGCTGTGGGTCGCGCTGGCTGTGGGTCGCGCTGGCTGTGGGTCGCGCTGGCTGTGGGTCTCGTGGGG
>NZ_JAKKFE010000043.1:0-41773 GCF_022230935.1 Micromonospora hortensis | reverse complement strand
GGCTGAGGCGGGCAGGGCTGAAGCGTGCGGGCCCCGAGGGCTGTGGGCGCGGGCCCTGCGGCCCGGGGTTGCGGGGTTGCGGGGTTGCGGGGCTGTATGGGATACCGCGCTGCCTTTGGAGCTGATGCCGCAAACGAATCAGACCAAATGCCTGCCGCTTCTTCCTGCCGGCTGGAAGGCGGCGGAGCGGATGATCAGGTCGAGGTCGCGGATTGTCCCCCTCCCGGCCGCGCCCCCGGAAAGCCCTCGGCCGGCAGCGCCGCCGGTGATGTCGCAAACGATTCAGCTCCAAAGGAGCCGGCCAACACCTCCGCACCCCGCGACGCGGAGGCGGGCTCGGAAGTCACGGCGGCGGACCCCGTTGATCCGGCGACGCCCCGACTGTCGGAGGGCGCCGGGAGGTGACCGCTGCGCTCGTCGACCGCATGGCGCGGTGACGGCCACGCGGTCAGCTCGCCGGACCGGCCTCGCGGCGGCCGGGGTCCCGAGGGTGGTACTCGGGGCGGAGCTTCGCGCTGGCGAACGCCGACTTCACCGCCGCCGAGAGCGCGGCGATGTCGTACGCGCCGTGGTGCCGCCGGCCGTTGATGAAGAAGGTCGGGGTGCCGGTGACGCCGCTGAGGTCGGCGGAGTCGACGTCCTCGGCGATCCGGTCCACGCCCATCCGCTTCACCATGTGCTCGCGGAACCCGTCCAGGTCCAGGCCCAGCTGTTCGGCGTAACCGAGCACGTCAGTGGGATTGAGAGCGTCCTGGTGGGCGAGCAGCAGATCGTGCATCTCCCAGAACGCGCCCTGCTCCCCCGCCGCCTCGGCGGCCTCGGCCGCGAGTTGAGCATGCGGGTGGACGTCGGTGAGCGGCAGGTGCCGCCAGACGTACCGGACGTTGGCGAAGTCCGCCAGCAACTCTCGGACCACCGGCTCGGCCTGCCCGCAGTAGGGGCACTCGAAGTCGCCGTACTCCACCACCGTCACCGGCGCATCGAGCGACCCCCGCATGTGGTCGCGATCCGGATCGACCGGCAGCATCAGGTCGACGATCCCCTCGGTGACGCCCAGCAGCGCACGCGTCCGCCGCGCCGGCGAGAGCCGGCCGACGGCGCGGAACACCAGCCAAGTGACGACTGACGCGCCGAGCGTCGCCACGAGGATGCCGAACTTCGCCTCGTCCAGGGCCGGGCCGCTCAGGGCGTGGGTGGCGATCAGGAGCGCGACGGTGAACCCGATGCCGGAGATCGTGCCGACCCCCGCGACGGCGACCCACCCGACGGGCGGCCGGAACCGGTTACCGCTGAGCCGGGTCACCAGCCACGCGGTGGCCACGATCCCGGCCGGCTTGCCGACGACGTACGCGACCACGACGCCGACCGTGACCGGAGAGGTCACGGCCCGGGCCAGCAGGTCGCCGTCGATCACGATGCCGACGTTGGCCAGCGCGAACAGTGGCACCACCACGTAGCTCGCCAACGGGTGGTAGAGCGTTTGCAACCGCTCGTTCGGCGACAGCGCCGAGGTGAGCCCGGCTCGGGCCATCCGGGCCAGTTGCGGGGTGGGTTGTTCCCGGAAGAGGCGGAACTGGTCGCTGGCCCGCTGCAGGTCGCCTCGGCCGGGAGCGTAGGCGTAGGTCAGCAACCCCATCACCAGACCCACAGCGACCGGGTCGACACCGGACATCGAGACGGCGAGCCAGGCCGCCACCCCGAGCAGCGCGTAGACCGGGCCGAACCGCACCCCGCAGCCCCGGACGAGCAGCACGACGCCGAAGATCGCCGCCGCGACGATCAGCGCCGTCAGCGAGGGGTGGTGCGGGTACGCGATGGCCAGCACCGCGATCGCCACCACATCGTCGACGACGGCGACGGTCAGCAGGAAACCCCGCAGCCGTTCCGAGAAGCGTGGCCCGAAGACGGCCAGCGCGCCGAGCGCGAGCGCGGTGTCGGTGGCCATCACCGCGCCCCAGCCCGCCGCTGTGGTGTGCCCGGCGTTGATGGCGAGGTAGATGGCGATCGGTACGAGCATGCCGCCGACCCCGGCCAGCATCGGCAATGCCAGGCGACGCCGCTCCCGTAACTCGCCGATGTCGAACTCGCGGCGCAGCTCCAGCCCAGCGACCAGGAAGAAGAACGTCATGAGCCCGCTGTTGACCCAGAAACGCACGTCGTGTGACACGCGCCAGTCGCCGAGCTGGATCGAGAAGGAGGTCTCCCAGACCGACTCGTACGACGACACGTGCAGGTTGGCCCAGACCAGAGCCACCACCGCGGCGATCAGTACCACCCGCGCGCCGCCGGTCTCGGTACGCAGGAACGAGCGCAACGGGGCGTTGAACCGTCTGTCCCAGACGGTCCGGCTGGTCCAGCCCCGGGGCGTGTTGTCGCTCGTCACGGAAACAATCTTCGTCGACCTGACCGTCACGTGGTCCGGATTGCTACTCCTCCTCCGCGAAGACGACGGCGCGGCGCCGTCGGATCGTCGGCAGGACGGCGACGACGAGCGCGACGAGCGCCAGGGCCAGCAGCGCCGCGGAGATCGGTCGGGTCACGAAGACCGACGGGTCGCCGCGGGAGATGATCAGCGCGCGGCGCAGGTTCTCCTCCAGCAGCGGGCCGAGGACGAAGCCGAGCAGCAGGGGCGCCGGCTCGCACCCGCACTTGATCAGGACGTAGCCCAGGATCCCGAAGAACGCGATGGCGTAGACGTCGTACGCGTTGGAGTTCAGCGAGTAGGTGCCGATCGCGGCGAACAGGATGATCATCGGGAAGAGCACCTGGTACGGGATGCGCAGCATGCGCACCCAGAGGCCGATCAGCGGCAGGTTCAGCAGCAGCAGGAGCACGTTGCCGATCCACATCGACGCGATCAGGCCCCAGAACAGCGCCGGCTCGTCGTTGATGACGTTCGGGCCCGGGGTGATGCCGTGGACGATGAACGCGCCGATCATCAGTGCCATCACCGGGTGGGCGGGCAGGCCCAGGGTGAGCAGCGGAATGAACGACGTCTGCGCGGCGGCGTTGTTCGCCGACTCGGGGCCGGCGACGCCCTCGATCGCGCCCCGCCCGAACTCCTGCGGCCGCTTCGAGATGCGCTTCTCGACGGCGTACGAGGTGAACGAGGCCAGCACGTGGCCGCCGCCGGGCAGCACACCGAGCGCGGCGCCGAGACCGGTGCCCCGCAGGATCGGGGCGACGATGCGACGCCGGTCCTCGCGGGTCGGCCAGAGGTTGGTCACCTTGCTGACGATCGCCGTGCGGGTCTGCTCGTTCTCCAGGTTGCGCAGGATCTCGGCCACCCCGAACAGGCCCACGGCGACCGACACGAAGTCGATGCCGCCGTACAGCTCGCGCTGCTCGAACACGAAGCGGGGCGTTCCGGTGTAGATGTCCTGGCCGACAGTGCCGAGCAGCACGCCGAGCGCGATCATCGCCAGTGCCTTGAGCGCCGTGCCCCGTGCCAGCGCGATCGACACGATCAGGCCGAACAGCACGAGTGAGAAGTAGTCGGCCGGGCCGAACTTCAACGCGACACTGGCCAACGGCGGGGCCGCGGCGGCCAGCGCCACGGTGGCGACCGTACCCGCGACGAAGGACCCGATCGCCGCGGCCGCCAGGGCGGGGCCGGCCCGGCCCTGGCGGGCCATCTCGTGCCCGTCCAGCGCGGTGACCGCCGCCGACGACTCACCGGGCAGGTTGATCAGGATGGCGGTCGTCGAGCCGCCGTACTGTGCCCCGTAGTAGATGCCGGCCAGCATGATCAGCGCGGTGACCGGTTCGAAGCTGAACGTGATCGGCAGCAGCATCGCCACGGTGGCCGTGGGCCCGATGCCGGGCAGCACACCGACAGCGGTCCCGAGCAGCACTCCCACGAAGCAGTAGAGGACGTTCTGGACCAGCAGGGCCGTCGAGAAGCCCAGCGCGAGGTTGTCGAGGAGTTCCATGCCTCAATCCGGATGCCGCGTCAGAAGCCCAGCCAGGGGCCCCACAGCGGGATCCGCAGCTGAAGTCCGACGACGAAGATGAGCGTGCTGGCAACTGTCAGCCCGGCGGCCACAGCCACCGCCGTGAGCAGCCGTACGCGGGCGCTGGCCAGGGTGGTGAGCAGTGCGGTCACCGCCGTCGTCGGTACGAACCCGAGTCGCCGGATGGTGAACCCGAAGAACAGGACCGCGAGCACGATGACGGCGACCGCGCGCCACGGGATCGGCCCGAACGAGATCACCTCACCGGCGACGAGGCCCTTGCCGGCGATCGCCAGGCCCAGCGCGACGACTGCCGCGCCGACCAGCAGCGGGAAGGCGCCTGGGCCCATCCGGGTCGGGGTGCCCAGCTCGTAGCCGAGCGCCCCCACCACGAATGCGCCACCGATCAGGACGAAGATCCCCCCGGCGAGGACGTCCGGGAACGACCGTCGGCGCTCCACCTCAGGAGACCTTCACCCCGGAGTCGGCAATGATCTTCGCCCAGGTGCCGAGCTGCTCGTCGAGCTTTGCCCGGTGCGCGTCCGGGGTCGCGTCCTGGGCCGGGACCGGCGCGGTGCCGAGTTTGGCCATCTGGTCGATGACCGCCTGGTCGGCCAGTGCCACCTTCAACGCCTCGGACAGCTTCTGCACGATCTCCGGCGGTGTGTCGGCCGGAACGTAGAGACCGTGCCACACGCTGACCGTCAGCTGCGGCAACCCGGCCTCGGTGGTGGTCGGCAGGTCGGGAAGGCTCTTGACGCGCTCGGGTGTGGTGACCGCGTACGCCTTCACCTTTCCCGCGGCGATCTGGCCGCTGGTGTTTGTCGTCTGGTCGCACATGAAGTCGACCTGGCCACCGACGAGGTCGGTCAGCGCGGGTCCGGTGCCCTGGTACGGAACCTCCTGAAGCTTCACACCGGTGGTGCTCTGGAACAGCAGACCGCACAGGTGCGACGCCGCGCCGATACCGGCGTTGGCCAGCGTGACCTTGTCGGCGTTCGCCTTCACGTGGGTCACCAGGTCCTGCAGCGTCGCGGGCGCGAAGTCCTTACGCGCGACGATCGTCATCGGCACCTCGGTGACGAGCCCGACCGTCTCGAAGTCCTCCAGGGGCTTGTAGCCCAGGCTCTTGTAGAGGGCGGGCGCCGTCGACATGCCGATGTGGTGCATGAGCACCGTGTAGCCGTCCGGCTTGGCCCGCGCGACATCGCCGGCGCCGACAGTGCCGCCGGCACCTTCGACGTTCTGGACGACGATCTTGCCGCCGAGCTTCGCGGCCATCGGCCCGGCGATCATCCGGGTGACAGTGTCCGTCGGGCCACCCGCGCTGAACGGCACGACGATAGTGATGTTCTCGTCCGGATAGTTCGCGGCGTCCCCTCCGCCGGCGGCACCCCCGTTACCCGAACAGGCGGCGGCGAGCGAGACGACACCGATCGCGGCGATCAGCCGCGCGGTGGCCCGGTACCTGCTGGTCGTTCGCATACGGCGACCTCCCTATCAACGCATGGACATCCCTCGGCGCGTCAGTGGCCCCCAGTCTCGGCTGGTCGGGGCCCGGATGGTGTCAGAAAAATCCCAAGAACCCGGGCCGGCACGAGCACCGATCCGGGCCGTACACTTCGCCGGTATGCGGATAACCGTCATCGAGGATGACGACCGCGTGGCGCGGGGCCTGGTGACCGTCCTGACCCAGGCGGGCTTCGAGGTTCACCGTGTCGCCACCGCCGCGGAGGCCGAGCGCGCCGCTCCGTCCGACGTGGTCCTCGTCGACCTGGGTCTCCCCGACGGCGACGGGCTCGACCTGATCCGCAAGCTGCGTGACCACCCGCAGACCGCCGTCATCGCGGTGACCGCGCGGTCCGAGGAGCACGAGCGGGTTCGTGGCCTGCGCGCCGGCGCCGACGACTACATCGTCAAACCGTTCGGCATCCCCGAGTTGCTCGCCCGGATCGACGCCGTCCTGCGGCGCACCCGGGCCGCTCGCGCTCTCGGCCAGACCGACGAGCCGCTCGTCCTCGGCCCGATGCGGATCGGCGTCGGCACCCGCGAGGTCACCGTCGACGGCGCGCTCGTGCCGTTGACCCGTAAGGAGTTCGAACTGCTCCTGCTCCTGGCCCGGCGGGCGCCCAACGTGGTGAGCCGTGACGTCATCCTCGACCAGATCTGGGGCGCGACCTGGGAGTCGTCCAGCCGCACCCTGGACACCCACATCGCGGCGCTGCGGCACAAGCTCGGGCCGGACGTGGTCATCCGGACCGTCCACGGCGTCGGCTATCGGCTGCTGGCCGACCAGCCGGAGCTGATCGGCTGACCGCGTGCACCGCCGGCTGCTCGTCGTCCTGGTCCCCCTCGCCGTGCTGCTCGTCGCGGCGCTCGGGGTGCCGCTCAGCATCACAGTCGCCGAACGGGAGATGCAGGAGACGTACGTCAACCGACTCAACGACGTCGGCCGGTTCGCCTCACTGGCCGAAACCGCGCTGTCGACCGGCCGTACCGAGGCGTTACAGCAGGAGCTGACGCGGTACCACGAGCTCTACGGCATCCCGGTCGCGCTGATCGACACGTCGGGCGCGGTGCTGCTCGGACCGGCCGACGAGTACCAGAAGGCGGCGCGCGCCGAGGCGGCGTTGCCCCGGATCGTCACCGCGGCGCTTGCCGGCGCGCGCTCCGAACCGTCCTGGGAGTGGGCGCCGTGGGACGACTCCGCACTCGTCGTGGCGGAGCCGGTCGGCCGGGACAGCGAGGTCGTCGGCGCGGTGGTGACGATCTCCGACCTGTCCCGGACGCGCGAGCTGATCCTCGTACGCTGGGCCCGGCTGGCCGGGCTCGGGCTGCTGCCGTTGCTCGCGCTGACGGCCGTCGCCTGGCCGGTGTCGGCGTGGGTGCTGCGCCCGGTGCGGAAACTCGACGCGGCGACCTCACGGATCTCCGAGGGCGACCTGACCATCCGCGCCGACGCCGAGGCCGGCCCCATCGAACTGCGGCGGCTGGCGCGGTCGTTCAACACCATGATGGACGCCGTCGAGAACGCCGCCCAGCGACAGCGCGCCTTCGTCTCCGACGCGTCACACCAGCTACGCAACCCGTTGACCAGCCTCCGGCTCGCGGTGGAGAGCCTCGCACCACACCTGCGGTCCGACGGCGACGGACAGCAGGTGTACGACGTCGCCGTCGACGAGCTGAAGGCGATGCAGCGGATGCTGAACTCGCTGCAGGCCAGCGCGCGGATGGAGAGCCTGCGCACGGCATCGCCGGTGGACCTCGACGAGGTGCTGGCGACCCGGGTGGACCGGTGGCGTGCCCTGACGGCCACGGCCGGGCAGAGCCTGACTGTCGACGTACCCCCGGGGTTGCGGTTGTTGGAGCCGCCCGGCGGTCTGGGCAGCATCCTGGACGAGCTGATCAGCAACGCGTTACGGCTGTCCGACGCGCAGGCCGTGCAGGTGACCGCACAGGTCGTCCCCGCCGGTGGTGCTGGTCTCCCGGTGACACCGGTTAGCGCGGGCGACGCAGCCGTGGTCACGGTCGCCGTCCGCGACGATGGTCAAGGCATCGACGCATCCGAGCGGGCCCAGGCGTTGCAACGCTTTTGGCGCTCACCTCGGCACCAGAACGTGTCCGGGACCGGGCTGGGCCTGGCGATCTGCGCCGACCTCATCGGGACGGCCGGGGGTGAGCTGCGGCTGGAGGAGGGCCTGCCGCGTCCGGACGGCTCCGGGCACGGGCTCGCCGCGGTGGTGGTGTTGCCGGTCGCTCCCCAGGTTGCCTCACCGTCCGACGCGTCCGCGTCGGTCTGACGCTCCGGCCCCTGTTGCGGCGTCAGCGTTTGCGGTCGCGGAACCAGGCCGCCGCACCCGGGTGGAGCGGGACCGACGCGGTGGAGATCCCGGTACGCACGTTGATCTGCCACGCCTCCGGAAGGGCCTCGGCGCCATCGCGACCAGCGGAGGTGATCGCCCCGGTGTGCCGGAAGACCGTGTCGGTGATGGAATAGACCAGGTCGTCAGGCAGGTCGTCGCGCGCCAGCAACACGTTCGGTACGGCGACGGTACGCGTCGCCGGGACGCCGTCGTACGCAGCCGCGTGGATCATGGCCGGGGCGTAGGGCCCCGGGTACGCCGTGAAGAGCCCGTCCGCCTGCGCGTCCAACGGAATCAACCGGATCGGGTGCCGCTGCGCCAACTCGGTGATGGCGGGCGTCGGGACGCCGGTCAGCGAGAACATCGCGTCGATAGTGCCGTCGCGCAGTGCCGCCGCCGACTCGGCCTGGCTGAGGTTCCGGCCGTCGGCTTTGAGCGGGCCGAGCCTCAGGACCCGCAACGACGTGAATTCCGTGCCGGAGTCGTGGGCACCGAGGGACACCCGCTTGCCCTCAAGGTCCCGAAACTCGCCCATCGCCGAACCGGCCATGACCACGAGATGCAGATGACTGTCGTAGAGCCGGCAGATCGCCGACAGCCCCCCGGGCGCACTGCCGTCGCTGGTGATGAGCGCGTCCAGGCTGGTCAGCCCCAGGTGCACCTCACCGGTCCGCAACATCCGGATGTTGTCGGTGGACGCCCCGCTCGGCACTGTGGTCACAGTGACACCCGGCACCTGCGCGGAGATGTGCTCGGCCAGCGCTCCGCCTATCCGCCGGTAGACCGCCCCCGCCGGCCCGGTCGCCAGTCGCAGGTGGACCGGGTCCGCCTCGGGCCGCCGCGAACAGCCAACGAGCAGCCCACTGCCAGCCAGCAACACCGCCCGCCGACTGAACCGCGTCATGCCGAGATGATACGGATGCCGCCCCCGGCTGCGCCGAGCAGCGGGCCGCGGACCGGGGACCGCAGGTCGCGGCGATCTTGCGGTTTCGGTCGTCGAGATGCGGGACTTTGCGTTATTTGTCGCGACAGTAAGTGCAAGATCGCGCGGAGGGGCGGTGCCGTGCTGACCACCCTGAGCGGGCATGCACGCAGCGCCACCGGTTGGTAGCGTGCCGGTGATGTCGGCGGTTGCCGCCGGCAGGGGTCCCCTGGGGAGGGTCGACGTGTGGGCGGACGACGCTGCGCTTGACGCGGCGGAGCGCCGGCTCGACGAGTGGGAGAAGTCGCTCACCGAGCGGGCGGAACGAGCGAAGACTCTGTCGGCGACGATGCGGGATCTGACCGGCACCGCCCGCAACACCGATCGGACAGTCGACGTCACAGTCGACTCGACTGGTCTGCTGATCGATCTGCGGCTCGACGAACGCATCCGGCAACAACCCGCCGCGCACACCGCTCGGCAGATCCTCGAGACCACCGCAGCCGCCCGCGCCGATCTGCTCCGACAGGTCAGCGACGCGGCCACGGAGTCATTGGGCGACGACGCGAGCGCCCGAGCCATCATCGACTCGTACCGCAGCCGGCTCCTCCCCGAGCAGGGATCGAACGATGCCCGCCGGTGACGGCATCCAGGTCGATCCGGACGACCTGACCGCCCACGCCGCACGCCTCGACGGCTGTGCCAGCAGCCTCGACACCGCCCAGCAGGCAGGCCAGCACGTCCGGTTGGGCACCGACGCCTACGGACAGCTCTGCGCGATGATGCCGGTGCTGCTCGACGGCCTGCAGCGAACCCTGGTCGAGGGCATCGGCGCCGCAGCCGGATCGGTACGGGACACCGCCGGCAAGCTGCGGGTCGGCGCGGAACGCTATCGAAGCTCCGACGCCCACGCCAAACAGCTACTCGACGGGGTGCGGCGGCACCTGTGACGTCCAACCCGCTCGTCGCCGCCGCTGCGGACACCCCGCCCAGCGCCTGGGCGGGTGTGTGGATCTGCGAGGACATCGAACTCATCGCCCAGGGTGTCCGGACCGGCAGTTGGATCGACGGCAGCCTCGGCGTCGTGAGCGCGAGCCTGGACGCCCTCGCCCTCGTCTCCGACCCGGTCGGCGCCCTCCTCCAGTACGGGATCGCCTGGCTCATCGAACACGTCAAGCCCCTCAGCGAGGCGCTGGACTGGCTCGCCGGCGACCCGGCGCAGATCACCGCGCACGCCCGGACCTGGCGCAACGTCGCCGGGTCGCTCCGCGACGACGCCGCCGAACTGGCTCGCGCCGTCCGCACCGACGTCGCCGGTTGGGGCGGCAGCGCCGGGCCCGCCTACCGAGCCTGGGCCGCCGAACAGCAACAGGCCGTCGGCGGCCTCGCCCAGGGCGCCGACACCATGGCCGCCATCACCGAAGGTGCCGCCGGCCTGGTGGCCGCCGTCCGGCTCCTGGTCCGCGACGCCATCGCCACCTGCGTATCCCGCATCATCGTGTACGCCGGCGAACTCCTCATCACCGGTGGGCTGGCCGCGCCGCTGGTTGTCGAGCAAGTCACGACGTTGGTGGCGTCGTGGGGAGCGCGGATCGCGCGGCTGCTGCGCGGGTTGCTGGCCAGCCTGCGACGGTTGATACCGGAGATGCGCCGGCTCGGTGACCTCATCGACAAACTCAAGCAGGCCCTGGGGCGACTCCAGAAGCAGCCACCCGCCCCACAGAAGCCCGACGGTTCCGAGCCGACGAAGATCCCGGGCGATCCCGGCCGACCAGACTTCACCAGGGCCGAGATCGACGCACGGAAGATCACGGCCTACGCCATGAATCCGGATCACCCTGTCGGCAAGAACAAGTACCGCGTCATCAACTCCACCACCGGCCTCGGGCCGGACGACACCGACGGGATCATGCAGCAGATCCGCGAAGGCGTAGTCACTGGCAACCCTGTGCTGGGCAAGGCCGACGAGTTCGGTCAGCGATGGAACGTGGACCTACCCCTGACCGGGCCAGGTGGCACACTCATCGTCCGCACAGCCTGGATACTGGAGAATGGGTCCTCTTCACCGCGAATGGTAACCATCTCGTTCCCGCCCAAGGAAGGGTGACATGTTGGAGCTGTACGACGTGGTTGAGCTCCGAGAAGCCATTTCGGGAGAACAACTGCCTGCCGGGGCAGTGGGAACCGTCGTTCATATTTTCAACGCCCCCTCGACTGCCTACGAGGTCGAATTCGTCGACACCGACGGCCACACCATCGCCATGGTCACGCTCCGGGCCGACCAGGTAATACACCGAGGCGGGTAGTTGGTCGGTGCGCCACACACCGCCGTAGATCGCGATCATGCTTCACCAGCCTGGAGATGCCGGGTCAGCGGCGTAGCCGGCGGGAGCAGGCGCCGTCGTGGCCGTCGCGCAGGAGGCAGCGTCGGCTGCCGGGCAGTTGCAGGTCGCAGAAGACCCGGTGCCGCACAAGCCGATGGTCTCCTTCGGAGACTGCGGTCTCCTTCGGGTCGGTCATCGGAAGCACCAGCATCCAGCGGACGATGACCCGGGCCAGGCGCTGCGCGGCGGGCAGGTCGGTGGCGACCACGGGCAGGTGGATGACGTACCGCTGGCTCATCGGGCCTGGTCCCGCTCGTTGCGGGCACGGCCCTGATCGGTTTGCCAGCGACGCAGCCCGGCCTTGATCCGGGCGGTCTCGCGGCGACTCTCGGCGAGAGCGGCGTAGACGGCGGCCATGTCGACGGCGACCCGGTCGAGGAAGGCGTACACGTCGTCGGGGTTCCGACCGCGACGTCCATGCCGCCGAGAACGAAGGCCTGCTGGCCGAGTTGGTCGCCAAGGCTCAGCGTGAGCACACCTAAGCCATGGAGGACGTGGCGGGGGCGTTGGCCGAGCGGGTGGCAATTCTTCGCAACCGTGGGCACGCCCAAACCGCTTAGCTGAATCCGCCCGCCTCTCACCGTCTTCGCCGAGGCTGTGCCAGATGAGGTGCGGCGAATCCTCCGATGGGTCGTGCCGGGCGAGGAACCCTGCTGGCCATCGCCGATGTCGGGTCCCGACCCCGAGCACTACGACCCCGACGAGGCCCTAACTAGCGGCACCATCGCCTGCCAGACGTATGCCACTCTGGCCGGCCCGGCAACGTCCCGGCGTCGCCCGCTTGGCCGGCGGGGTGATCCGGGCAATTCCGGATCGGCGCTTTCCCGGTGGCCGTCCGCGATCGACCACCGGGAACGCTTGTCAACCGGCCCGGTAGGAGAGGTAGTAGCCCTCGTACGGCCAGCTGTGGAAGTTGTTGAGCTCGGACGCAGCGCCGGTGCAGTCGGAGGTCCGGTAGCCAGAGACGGAACCGAAGCCGTTCCAGCCGATCGCCCAGATCGCCTTAGCCGGGACCGGGCGGCAGATACCGTCGGGCGTGGCCTGCCTGCCTACGATGATCTGCGTGTAGGCCTGGTAGAAGACGAGGCCGGTGTCGGGAACCTTGAGCGTCTCGACAGCGGCTGCGGGCGACGCCGGTGTCGTCACGGCCAGTGTGGTGACCAGGGCGGCGGCGAGACCCGCAGCGATTCGGCTGGTAAATCTGCGCATGAGCTTCCCTTCCTAACGGCGTTCAGGGACGGGACCGGAGCTCGTTCAGCCCAGGCCTACATTTACTTGCATCGATTATGTTCCCCGTGTCAACCAACCCGCCGCTGATCGCTGTCGCCGAGCGGCCCGAACGCGGAGCCGGTCGCCTACTACCCGAGTCGCGGAGGCGTTCGGAGGTGGCCGAATCGGCCGGCGGCCGGGTTCCCGGCTGGCGTCCTGCCGTCAGTGGCCGTAGGTGCCACGGCCTGCGGTGCGGGAGCAGTTCGTCGCCCTGACTCCTGCCGCCGACCGGTGGTCCTGCTGTCGTCGCAAGCTGCGGCGATCGTGACGCATTGCCCACGTTATTGCGAATGGTGCGGCCGTCCACCTGGGCGGTAGCGCAGGTGGTTGACGGCGCAACTTTCCCGCGGTAGCTTGAGTCAATTCATCCTTATCAATGGAAGTAGGTAGCCGTGCTGTTGAAACCCCTCGCCATCGCCGGGGTCGTCGCAGGTGTGCTCGCTGTTGCCCCTCCTGCCTCGGCGGCAGCCCAGTCGGGGGCCGGCGTCTACCCGCCCGGGAACTGCCAGCCGGGCACATTCTGCGTCTGGCCCCACTGGGATCACCCGAACGGGGTTCCTACGGCGACTCCGTCCCTGGTGACCACCACGGAGTGGAGCGGCAACATCACGGGTTTCAACTACTACAACTACACGAACCGGAACGCCGAGATTAGCTGGTCGTTCACCACCCAAGGAATGACTTTCACCGGCACGGACTGCGCTCCTCCTGGTGACGGATTCTTCTACGTTCCCATGACGGTGACGAAGGTGAGTTGGCGGACGCGCGTCTGCTGAATCCCGCCGTTTTCTGCCTTCCGGGTTGCCCGTTCCGTCGCGTGCGCTCGACATCGAGCCACCGTCGGCGCGCAACTCGTGAAGGTAGGGTCCCAATCATGACGATTCCCCATCTTGCGGCAGCCGACGGCACCACCCTGCCGGCGATCGGGCTCGGCACGTACCGGCTGAACGGCTCGGCGGGTGTCGACGCGATCGGTCAGGCGATCCGGGCGGGCTACCGGTTGATCGACTCGGCGGTGAACTACGAGAACGAGGGCGCTGTCGGTCGGGCGGCCCGGTCGGCCGGTGACGTGCGGGACGAGCTGGTCGTCACCTCGAAGCTGCCGGGACGGCACCACCGCTACGACGAGGCGCTGACCACCATCGAGGAGAGTGTGTTCCGCACCGGCCTCGACCGCGTCGACCTGTACCTGATCCACTGGCCGAACCCGAAGGTCGACCTGTACGTGCAGGCGTGGCGGGCGCTGATCGAGGCGCGTGAGCGTGGGCTCGTTCGGCACATCGGGCTCTCCAACTTCCTGCCCGAGCACATCGAGCGGCTGGTGGCCGAGACCGGCGTCGCCCCGGTGGTCAACCAGATCGAGGTGCACCCGTACTTTCCGCAGCAGGAGGCGATCGACTACCACCGGGAGCACGGCATCCTGGTGCAGGGGTGGAGCCCGCTCGGCCATGGCAACGACCTGCAGCAACACCCCGTCGTCGTGGAGATCGCGACCGCGCTCGGCGTCAGCCCGGCGCAAACGATCCTCGCCTGGCACGTGGCCCGTCAGGTGATTCCGCTACCCAAGGCCGCTTCCCCGCAGCGGCAGGCCGAGAACCTGGACGTCTTCGGTATCAAGCTCACCGACGCGCAGGTCGAGGCCATCACCGCGCTGGGCCGCCCGGACGGGCGGCTCTCCGACCAGGACCCGGCGGTGTACGAGGAGTTCTGACGGACCCGACCCGGCCATCCGGGGCGAGGCCCTGGTGACCTCTACACCAACGTCAGCCGTGGGGAGCGAACTCGGCACTCTGGACGTACTCCATTGCCTTGATGAACTCGGGGTCGTCGAGCCGTCGACCCATCTCCTCCTCGGTGGGCTCCGCAACGCGCTGGTGGATCCACCACAGGTTGCCGAGCGGGTCGCGGAAGCGGCTGACCCGGTCGCCCCAGAAGAGCTCGGTCGGCTCGGTGACAACGCTCGCTCCGCGTTCGACGGCCCGGCTGAGCACCTCGGCGTCGTCGGCGACGTAGAGACGCAGGAAGGCGGGTGTGGCCGGCCACTGGGGTTTGTCGAACATCATCACGACCGAGTCGCCGATCCGGACCTCGGCGTGGCCGATCACACCGTCCACCTCCATGCGGGCCAGTTCGGTGGCATCGAAGACGCCGACTATGAAATCGATCAGTGCGCCCGTCCTCCCCGGCGAGATGATCCAGGGGGTCACGGTGTGGTATCCGTCGGGAACGACCTTCATCGGTTTGTCTCCTTCTTCAGGTGCGGCTTCGGCACACTGAGATGGACGACGGTAGACCCGATCTAGGCTGGTACCTGTCCTAGATCGAAACGCATCATGGGAGCATGCGCGACACACCGGCCCGCCTGTTACGACTGCTCTCCCTTCTGCAGACGCCCCGCGAATGGCCCGGCAGCGAACTCGCCGAGCGTCTCGCGGTCACCCCGCGGACCGTGCGCCGCGACATCGACCGACTGCGTGAACTCGGCTACCCGGTCCAGGCCAGCCTGGGCACGCTGGGCGGCTACCGGCTGGTCGCGGGTAAGGCGATGCCTCCGCTGCTGCTCGATGACGAGGAGGCAGTGGCGATCGCCGTCGGCCTGCACACAGCGGCCCGGCAACCGGTCGCCGGCATCGCCGAGGCGTCGGTACGGGCGCTCACCAAACTGCAGCAGGTGCTGCCGCCGCGCCTGCGCCGCCACGTCGGCACCCTCGCCGCGGCCACCGTGTCGTCGACCGCGGCGGCGGTGTCGCTTGTCGATCCGACGCAGCTCATCGTCCTCGCGGCGGCGGCCTCGGCACACGAGCGGGTCCGCTTCGACTACCGCGACGGCGATGGCGGCGTCAGCCGGCGGCTCGTCGAACCGCACCGGCTCGTCGTGGTGGGCCGTCGGTGGTACGTCGTCTCCTACGACAACGAGCGCGAGGACTGGCGCACGTTCCGCGTCGACCGCATCGAACACGCCACCACAACCGGGGTACGGGTGGCGCCCCGCGAGCTTCCGACCGACGACGCGTCCGCGTTCGTAACCGACCAGCTGCACAGCCTGGCACCGGTGTTCCGGGCGGTGGCGACGCTCGCGATGCCGGCTGAGCAGGCGACTGCCCGGCTGGGCGACCACGCCGGAGCACTGACGCCGCTCGACGACGCGTCGTGCCGATGGCACAGCCCGGAAGACACAGTCGACTGGCTCGCCTTCCGGCTCACGCTACTCGGGTGCGACTTCACCGTTCACGAGCCGGTGGAGCTGGTCGACCATCTACGTCGGCTCGGCGACCGCGTCGCCCGCGCCGTGGCCGCGCCGGCAGTGGACGTCCCGACGGGCGGAGGCCGTGATGAGCGTTATGCCTCTGGGGTATAGACATACCGCTGAGTCATAACGCTCACCACCATGGCCCCGCCGACCACCGCGCGCGTCATCCCCCGCCGGGTCGGAACTCCCTAAACGAGCCCGCCGAGGGCCGGGTCGCTGATGCTGTCCTTGCCGTTCTCGACATGACCCGCGCACCGGTACGCGAAGTCGGCATCACCGGCGACGGAGACCGTCAGGTCGTACCAGCCGTGGGTGCGGGCGAGCGCCCACGTGACGCGCTCGGTCTCGCCGGGGCGCAGCGACAGCGTGACCGGTCGAGCTTTGTACCCGTCGCGGACGGTCACCTCGACCCGCTTCGAGCCGCGGTTCTTGAGGGTGAGGGCCAGTTTGTAGTCGTGCTCGTCGTAGGCGGGGGTGACGTCGAGCTGGGACCGACCGGCGGTGAACCGGCGGAAGAACCCGTTCGGTCCGTGTACCGACAGGTCGTAATCGGGGGTGACCGGCCAGGTGTCGGTCAGGTGCTTGCCCGGCTCGACGGTGTAACTGCGTGGGGCGTCCGCGCTGCCCGCATGGCGGACCTGGAAGACTGCGGCGACCCCGCCGGAGTTGCGGAAGTCGATCCGGAACGCGTCGTCGCCGCGGTGCCCGTCGGCGTGCAGGGTGTACGGGATCGGCCGCGCCGGGCGTACCCCGTGCTCCTGCTTCGGCAGCCGCTGGTCCGCCGGCGGGACCGGCACCTCGTCGGGGTGCCGGACCAACTCGTCGGGCTTGAAGTCGTCGGTGTCGGGCAGCCTGACCTCGCGTGAGCGGTTCGGGTGCCGGAAGTCGAACGCCGTGGTCAGGTCGCCGACGACGGCCCGCCGCCACGGGGTGATGTTCTGCTCGATCAGGTCCGGGCGGCCGTGCCCGAACCGCGCCTCCAGGAACTTGATCAGTGAGGTGTGGTCGAAGACCTGCGAGTTCACGTAGCCGCCGCGCGTCCACGGCGAGACGATGACCATCGGCACCCGGATGCCGAGGCCGTACGGCCCGGCCGGGTGGTCGGCGTCGCCGGGGAAGATCTCGTTGGTGGTCGGCACTGTCGACTGGCCGTGCTCGCGGGTCTGCGGGGGCGTCGGCGGGACCACGTGGTCGAAGAAGCCGCCCTCCTCGTCGTAGGTGATGAAGAGCGCCATCTTGCTCCAGACCTCGGGGTTCGAGGCGAGGATGTCGATGACCTGGGAGATGTACCAGGAGCCGTAGGCCGGCTCCCAGTTCGGGTGCTCGGTGTACGCCTCGGGGGCGGTGATCCAGGAGACCTCCGGCAGGCGTCCCGCCTCGACGTCGGCGCGGAAGTCGGCCAGCAGCGCCTCCGGGTCGCGGCCCTGGGTCCTGACCTCGGTGCCGGTCTTCGCCTTGTCGGCCAGCGGCGTTCCCGGCTGCGCGTTCTGGTACTGGTGGAAGTAGAGCAGCGAGTTGTCGCCGTAGTTGCCGATGTACGGGTCGTTCGTCCAGCCCCAGGACCCGGCGGCGTTGAGGCCCGTGCCGACGTCCTGGTAGATCTTCCAGGAGATGCCGTTGCGCTCCAGCCGCTCCGGGTACGTGGACCAGTCGTAGCCGGCCTCCGCGTTGGTGATCACCGGGCCGCCGCCCTTGCCGTCGTTGCCGACCCAGCCGCTCCACATGTGGTAGCGGTTCGGGTCGGTCGGGCCCATCAGGGAGCAGTGGTAGCTGTCGCAGACGGTGAAGGCGTCGGCGAGCGCGTAGTGGTAGGGCAGGTCCTGGCGGGTGTGGTAGGTCATCGCCGTGACGCCCTTGTTCGGCACCCACCTGTCGAACCGGCCGTCGTTCCAGGCGGCGTGCCCGTCGTTCCAGCCGTGCGGCGGGTCCGGCAGGAAGGTCTGGCCGAGGTCCTTCACCTCGGGGCGGAAGGGCAGCAGCTCGTCGGTCCCGTTGGGCTGGTGCCACACGTCCTTGCCGGATGGCAGTGTCGCCGGATGGGGGTCACCGAAGCCGCGTACGCCGCGCAGGGTGCCGAAGTAGTGGTCGAAGGAACGGTTCTCCTGCATCAGGATGATGACGTGCTCGATGTCCTTGATCGAGCCGGTCCGGTTGTTCGCCGGGATGGCGAGCGCCTTGCTGAGGTCCATCGGGAGCGCCGCGCCGATCGCGGGAACTCCCATCGCCTTGAGGAACGTACGGCGATCCACGGTGCCCATAACTCCGCCTTTGTGCGATCTGGTCGGGAAACTGGCGACCGGACGCTACCGACGACGGGTTGACGGCAGATGACAGTAGTTCGTTGGTTTTGCGACCACTCGTCGACCGGCTCTGGGCCTGAAGAGCAGCCGCTCAGGCCGCCGTGGTGTCGACCCGGGTGAGCCGTCGATGCCCGCTCGGGCTCATGCCGTGCACGCGTTTGAAGGCCGCGCTGAAGCCGAACGCGTCCGCGTACCCGAGGTGACGCGCCACGGCGGCGACCGTCGCTGTCGATTCGGCCAGCATGTCGGCGGCCACTGTCATGCGCCAGTCGGTCAGGTACGTGAGCGGCGGTTCGCCGACCATCGCGGTGAACCGTTTGGCCAGCGTGGACCGGGACACCCCGGCCTGCGCGGCCAGGCTGGCCAGGGTCCACGGCCGGCCCGGCGCGTCGTGCATGGCGCGCAGCACCGGGCCGATCGTGTCGTCGCTCAGCGCGCGGTACCAGCCGGGCGCCTCGGCCTCCGGCTGGTCGAACCAGTCCCGCACCGTGCACACCAACAACCAGTCCAGGAGGCGGTCCAGCACGACCTGGCGTCCGGGCCGACCCGCGTCGAGCTGGGCGTCCAGGTAGTCGCGCAGCGCGGCGCAGTCCTGGTCTTCCGGCACGACGAGCACCGGCGGCAGCGCGCCCAGCAACCGCTGGGGTACTCGACGCCTGACGTGGTAGACCCCGACCAGCAGCACGAGGCGGTCGGTGTGGTCCGCGCCGACGGGGTCGGCCACCCCGGTCTGGCCGCGCCGGACGTCTCGCAGTTCCCCGGGCTCGAAGCTCGACCGGGGCTCGGCGGCGAACACGAACGGCGCGGGCCCACGCACGGTGGCCGCCTCGCCGACCCGGACCAGGCGAGGCTTGTCGCTCTCCGGATGGGAGATCCAGCCTTCGCCGCGCATCGGGACGCAGAGCGTCAGCGGGGCGCCGTCGGTGAACCGTAGGGCCGAAGGCGGCGTCAGCACCGACCGGCCGAAGGCCGCGCCGTCGGCGTGCAGACCGCGCAGCAGATTGTCGAACGGGTCCATGTCACCGACGATAGATCGCGGAGGATGGACCGCGGACGATCGGACATGCCTGGCGTACGACAGGACATGTCCCGCCCTCGACCGGGCGCGTTGACTCGTGGTCATGACGACTGACGCACCTTCGATTCTCGTGATGGCCGGCACCGGCAAGACCGGTCGCCGGCTGGTCCGGACGCTGCGGGCGACGGGCCGGCACGTCCGGGCGGCCTCCCGCTCGGGTGAGGTGCGGTTCGACTGGTCGCGGCCGGCCACCTGGCAGCCGGCCCTGGAGGGCGCCTCGGCGGTCTATCTGCTGGCTCCGGAGGACCCCGCGCCGGCGGCCGACTTCGTGACCCAGGCGGTCGACTCGGGTGTCGGCCGGTTCGTGGCGCTCTCCGGCCGGGGAATCGACCGAGTCGATGGCTTCTCCCCCGGCATGCTCGCCGCCGAGGAGGCGGTGCGGAAGTCCGGCATCGAGTGGACGATCATCCGGGCGAACAACTTCAGTCAGAACTTCAGCGAGGACCTGTGGCGCCAACCACTGCTCGACGGTCGGCTGGCCCTGCCGATGGGCGCCACGCCGGAGCCGTTCGTCGACGTCCAGGACGTCGCCGATGTGGCCGCGACCCTGTTGACGTCGCCCGGTCACCACGAACAGGTGTACGACCTGTCCGGTCCTCGTGCGCTCACCTTCGCCGAGGCGGTGGCGACGATCGCCCGGGTGACCGGCCATTCGATCCGCTACGTGGAACTCACCCCGGAGCAGTACCACGTCGAGCTGCTCGCCGAGGGTTATCCGGCGGAGACGGCCACGGCGCTGAACGCCCTGTTCGCCGGGATGCGGGCGGGCCATCTCGCCGAACCGACCGACGGGGTGCGTCGGGTTCTCGGACGGGACCCGCTCGACTTCGACACCTACGCCACCCGGGCTGCGGCGGCCGGCGCGTGGTCGTAGCCCGCCCCCGGGCGGCATGAGAGCGGCGTAACAGGTGATCTGCCCGCATACCGTGAGCACCCCGACGTACCGTGAGATCGTGCCGACGAGAGAGATACTCACCAAGGCTGACCTCGCCGACCTTCGCCGTTCGGCGCTCGGGAAGGCCGATCCGCTCGGTGTCGCCGCCACCCTCGCGCAGGCCGCCGAGCAGGGCCGGCTGGAGGACCCGGACGACGCCGGGGACGCGCTGACACTGGCCGCCGAGATCGCGGAGATCCGGGCCAGGCCCGAGGCCGCGCTGCGGTACGCCGAGCAGGCCCTGGAGGCGTATCCGTCCGGCGATGATCCTCGGGCCGGGTTCGCCCGGGCGCTGCGGGCCCGCGCCCTGTTCCGGGCCGGTGGGCGCGACGACGAGGCGATGGCGGAGTTGACCGCGTTGCGCCCGTTGCTGCTCGTGCAGCCCGACGCTCCCGCCTACGTCAGCGCCGCGCTGGACGCCGGTGGGCGTTCGGCGACCGCCGAGACGTGGCTGAGCGAGGCGGTCGACACAGTGCTCAACGAACGCGCGACCGCCGCGTCCGGGCCGGCCAGCACCACGATCGACCCGGTGGTCGATCTCGGTCCGCCGGACGCGCCCGGTGTCACCTTCTTCCTGTTGCAGCAACGGCATCGGGTACGCCGGAATCTGAACCTGCCGCACGACCGGCAGGACGACCTGGCGGACCGGTTGGAGACCCAGCTCGTGCGTCGGGCCGGGGAGCGTCGGGACGCCGAGTCGGATCTGCTCTTCTGGCCGAGGGCCGAGTTCGATCGCCTGCTCGCCGAGCACCCCGCCCTCACCGAGGTGTACGGGCCGGACTGGGACGCTCACCGGGGCCGGTTGGAGACGGAGTTGGTTCGGCTGCGGGGTGCCGGTCAGGCGGGGTTGGGCGTGTTCGGCGCGACGGTGGCCGGGTTGACCGCGTTCGCCGGTCGGCGCGGCGGCGATCCGGCCGACGCGGCGGTCCGGGCCGGCTACGCGGCCGAGGTGTCGGCGCGGCCCAGCGCACGGATCGCCTGGCCGCCGGAGCGCAACGACGCCTGCTGGTGTGGGTCGGGTCTCAAGTACAAGAAGGACTGCCTGCCGCGCTCGCGGAGCTGACCGCGGCGGCTATCGCGCTGCGGTGGCCGACCTGACCCGGAGTAGCGTCCCTAACGGCTTCGACACCAATAGCCATTAGGAGGGCCTTCGTGCTGGTCATCGCGCATCTCAGTGACACCCACCTCGACTGCCATCCCCGGTCGGCCGAGCGGACCGCCCGGGTCATGGACTACCTGCACGGCCTGCCGCGACCTGTCGACGCCATCCTGATCACCGGGGACGTCGCCGAGCACGGCGAGGTGGCCGAGTACGAGACCGCCGCGAGGCTCTTCGACTCCCCGCTGCCGGTCATGGTCTGCCCCGGCAACCACGACGTGCGCGACGCGTACCGCAAGGGTCTGCTCGGTGACGACCGCGGCGGCGCGGGCCCGATCAACGCCCGCCACGACGTGGCCGGGGCGGTCTTCCTCCTCGCCGACTCCTCAGTGCCCGGCGCGGACGACGGTCACCTGGACGAGGAGACGATGGCCTGGCTCGCCGACGAGTTGGGTTCGGTGTCGGCCGCAACGCCGACGTTCATCGCCCTGCATCACCCGCCGGTGGTGCTGCACCACCCGGTCATCGACCCGATGCGGCTTCTGCCGGCCGACCCCCTGGCCGAACTCGTCGCCGCCCACCCGCAGGTCGTCGCGGTGCTGACCGGGCATTTCCACACCGCTGCCGCGAGCACCTTCGCGGGCCGTCCACTGCGGATCGCCCCTGGTGTGGTCTCCACGCTGCGGATGCCGTGGGAGGGCGAGGGCCCGTTGACCACCCAGACGCAACCGCCCGGCGTCGCGTTCCACGTGTACGACGACGCCGGGCTGCTCACCACCCACTACCGGGTGGTGGTTTGAGCGTGCACGGGGTCGCGGTGCTCGGCTTCCTGCTCGCCGTCGCGCCGATCACCGCCACGCCGGGCGCGAGCCTGACCCTGGTCGTCTCGCGGGTCGCCAGCGGCGGGCGGCGGCAGGGCTGGTGGGTGATCCTGGGTACGGTGACCGGGCTCTACGTGCACGCCACGCTGGCCGCTGTCGGCCTGGCCGCGCTGGTGCTCCGCTCGTCGCAGGCGTTCTGGGTGGTCAAGCTGGTCGGCGCTGCCTACCTGGTCGGGCTCGGGCTCTGGATGCTCTGGTCCGCGTCACGCCGTCGCGTGCGGGCGGGACGGCGGCCGGCGGTTTCCGCCCGAAGGCTGCCCTGGCGCGTGGACCACCCGTACCTGCAAGGGTTGCTCGGCAACGTGCTGAATCCCAAGGCCGCCGCCATCTACCTGACGTTGGCGCCACAGTTCCTCGAACCGGGCCGACCGGTGCTGGTGCCGATGCTGCTGCTCGCCACCGCGCACGCCGCGTTTGCCACCTGTTGGCTCGCCGGCTGGACGGTCGTCTCCGGCGCCGCCGCCCGGTTGCTGCGCACCGCATCGGTGCGACGACTGCTCGATCGGCTGACCGGCGTGCTGCTGGTCGGCCTCGGCGTCCGTGCGGCGGCGACCTGAGCGATCGCCGGGATGACACGCCCGCGTGGTACCGATAGCGTCCCTGTGTGGACGATCAACGTCCAGGCCGATGCCACCGGAGGAGACGCCGATGTTCGAGGAGTTCATGGGCATCCCGGCCCACCCTCTGCTGTTGCACGCCGCTGTCGCGTTCGTGCCGCTGCTGGCCCTGCTGACTGTCGGTTACGCGTTCGTCCCGCCGATCCGGCCGCACACCCGGTGGGTGCTGGGGCTGCTGGCCGTGGGCGCGCCGGTCGCCGCCCTGCTGACGAAGCTTTCCGGCGACGCCTTCCTCGAGCGGCTGCGCGCCGCCAACCGGGTCACCCCCGAGTTCCTGCCGAAGCTGGAGGCGCACCAGGAGTTCGGTGACATGACGCTCTACACCAGCATCGGGTTGGGCGTGGTGGCCCTGGCGCTGGTCCGGCTCGTCCCGCCGAGGGCCGCCGACGCCAGCGCGGATGGACGGCCCCGTCAGCCGCTGACCCTGGCGTTGCAGGTGTTGTCGCTGGTGGCCGCCGCCGTCACCGTGTATTACGTGGTGCGCACCGGCGACTCCGGGGCGAAGGCGGTCTGGGAGGGCCAGTGACGTCGGCGGTTCATCGGCGGCTGGCCCGGTCGACGCCCCTGTGCGCCTGGACGGTCCGCTCGATCAGCTGCCGCAGCACGCTCTCGTCGACGTCGTCGAGCCGCTTCAGGTAGATGCACCCCTTTCCGGCGCGGTGCGAGCCGAGCCGGGCAAGGAGCGCGGCGTCCCGCTCCTCGAGACCGTCGCCGGTGAGGTAGAGGACGAGGTGTTGTTTGCGCGGCGAGAACCCCACCAGGGCCGCGTCGCCACTACGCCCGCTCTCGTAGGTGTAGTGGTAGCTGCCGAAGCCGACGATGCTCGGGCCCCACATCACCGCCGGCTCCCCGGTCAGCTCACCCATGATCGCGCGGAGCCGCCCTGCGTCGGCCCGCCTACGTTCGTCGGGGATGCTGGCCAGGAAGTCGTCGACGCTGATCGCGGTCGGAACGGTTGCTGGCTGCTTCGCTGTGGCCATGACGTGATGCTGTCACCTGCCTACGACGAGAACCGCCTCAACGGTCAGGCAACCTCGTCGCGTGTTCGCCAGGAGAGCGCCACGAGCCACCCCGAGATGAGCACCGCTCCGACGGCAATGTGGTGCGACCCGGCCGGAGCCGGGCCGCACCACAGTGTCGACGATCAGCCGGCGTGGTACGCCCGGATGATGGTCTGGTCGATTCCGCTACCGCCGTTGGCTGCGGCCTTCACCCGCAACGACACGGGCTGCCCGGCGACGGCCGTCGGCAGCGCGACCCGGTAGCTGTCGCCGCTGCCGGTGACCCAGGCCGACTTCCAGGTGGCACCGTCGTCCGTCGAGGTCCAGACCTGGAACGACGTCACCTTCTGCGCCTTGATGCCCCGCATCTGCCGGACGGCGAGTTCCGCCGTTCCGCCGGTGGCGTGGTTGTTGGTGTCCATCGGCAGCGCGTAGTCCACGGCGAGCAGCGGCAGCGGGACGCTCCCGGTGCCGTCCGGCCCGGCCGACCGGAACGTCCACGACGTGTTGACCTTAGTGGAGATCGGCAGGATCAGGCTCGTGTCGACGTCGAGGGTCAGCCGGTAGTCGGCCACCTGCTGCGGCACTGTGAAGTCGGCGAGCGGGCGGTCCCGCTCCTCGACCAGTTTCCCGTCGCGGTACAACGACAGCTTGCGGTTCACCCCGATCGCGGAGCCCTGGAGGCAGTCGGCCCGCTGGTGCTGGTCGGTCAGCGACACCAGGTCGATGTGCAGGTTGCCCCGGGTCCGTGCCGGCGCGGTGGCGCAGCTGTGGTCGACGCCGGCCGGGTCGTCGTACCAGCCGGAGTGCAGCGGCTGCCGCGCCCAGACCTTGGTCTGACGGCTGCCCGGCTGGTAGGTGCGGGGGGCTTCCTGGGCCGACAGACCACCGTAGACACCCTCGTCGGCCCAGCGGTAGCCGGCCGAGAGGTAGTCGGTGCGGTACGGCGGCAGGTTGCCCTCGTGGGTCTGCGTCACCGGCACCCCGTCCGCGGTGAAGCCGCTGCGGATCAGTTGGGTGACCATCCCCTCCGAGTCCACCTGGTGGAAGCGCTCCTCGATCCGGGCGAGTGTGGCCTGCTCGGCCATGTTCACCCGGAAGGCGGGGTCGGTCGGCACGCCGACCGCGTACTCGTGCACCAGGTTGTAGCGGTACGGCGTGGCGGTGCCGGCCGGCGAGTCCAGGTTGACCGCCGCCCAGGTGCGCCGGGAGCCGACGGTGGGCTTGGGCAGCGCTGTGGTGCGGACCGTCGTCTTCGCCCCGTACCCGCTGATCTGGTGCCACCAGGACAGGCCGTTCGGCGCGGTCTGGACGTTGGTGAGGTCGGTCCGGGTGGGCGTGGTGGGCACCCCGTCGACAGTCGCCGTCACCGGCTTGGCCCGCGCCGGGTCGAGCGTCACGCTTCGGGCGCCGCGCACCTCCAGGTCGGTTTCGGCGGCGAGCGTCGTCTCCAGGACGTCGCTGTCGACGTAGTAGGCGACGGACGCGCCGAGGATCGCGTACCGGCCGGCCGGCACCCGCACCGTGAAGGTGTCTCCGGGCGTGCCGCCCGCGCCGCCGTAGTAGATCACCGGGTCGGTGAGGTTGGTGACCATCAGGTTGATCCAGCTCTCCGCGCCGTCCTTCAGGCCCGGCATCGGCTTCGTCTGGATCGTCAGGTCGTAGCTGGGCTGCTCGACGAAGAAACTCACCGGGGTCGTCGCGACCAGCTTGCGGCCGGAACGGGCGGTGACGGTGGCCAGGTAGAAGCCCGGTCGGGCGGCCAGCGCCGCACGGTTGACCCGCAGGGTCGCCGCGGCGGTGGCGCCGTGCTTGAGCGTCAGCCGGGTCGTCGAGAGCGACGCCGCGCCGCGCGGCACCGGTTGGCCGTCGTGGTTGACGATCGACACGTCGAGGTCGAGAACGGCCGTCGACTCACCGGTCCAGGTCAGCTTCGTCTCGCTGGTCCCGGACTGCGGGTGGGCGAAGGTGCCGAGGTTGACCACCGGCTGGTTGCTGGTGGTGCCGCCGAGGGCCCGGACCGCGTTGAGCCGACCGGCGCCGACGGCGTACGGGTCGATGCCACTGAGCGGGTCGGCGGCGCCGACGAGGGCGGCCTTGAGTCGCTCACCGCTCCAGTCCGGGTGGCGCTGGGCGAGCAGCGCGGCGGCGCCCGCCGCGTGCGGGCTCGCCATCGAGGTGCCGCTGATGGCCTCGTAGTACCTGTCGATCGGGTCCTGGAGGTTGGTGCCGGCGGCCCGGGCGGCGACGATGTCGACGCCGGGGGCGACCAGTTCCGGCTTGGCCACGTTGCTGGTGACCAGCGGCCCACGGCTGGAGAAGTCGGCGAGCTTGTCGTTGCGGTCGACAGCGCCGACGGTCAGCGCGCTGGCGGCCGAGCCCGGCGAGGAGATGGCGCCGCCGCTGTTGCCGGCGGCGATGACGAAGAGCGCGCCGGTGGACTTGCTCAGAGCGTCGACGGCGAGCGACAGCGGGTCGCTGCCGTCGTCCGGGTCGCTGCCGCCGAGGCTCATGTTGATGACGTCGGCCCGGGTGGCGGCCCACTCCATGGCGGCGATGATGCCGGAGTCGTCGCCGAAGCCGTTGTCGTCGAGAACCTTGCCGACCACCAGCTTGGCGTCCGGTGCCACGCCGCGACGCTGACCGTGGGCGGCCGCGCCGGTGCCGGCGATGGTCGAGGCGACGTGCGTACCGTGGCCGTTGTGGTCGACGGCGTCACCGCCCTCGACGGTGAAGTCGGCCCGGTCGGCGACCCGGCCGACCAGGTCCGGGTGGGTGAAGTCGGCACCGGTGTCGAGCACCGCTACCCGGACGCCCTTGCCGGTGTAGCCGGCCTTCCAGGCGTCCGGCGCGGCGATCTGGCCCAGGTTGCGGTCCAGGCCGGCCGGCCGTCCACCGCCGGTCAGGGCGGTGGCCCGGACCTTGCGGTCGAGCCAGACCTTCTTCGCGCCGGCGAGCAGCGAGTTGGTGGCGAGCTTCGCCGTGGCCGGGCTCTTCTTGGGTACGCGGCCGGCGACCGCTCCGATGCTGGGCAACGACAGCACGTCACCGAGCGCGGCCACCCGGGCGGACGCGGTGGCGGGCTGCACGATGAGCGGCAGCTCGGCGGCGTTGTCGTCGTCGTAGCCGTCGGCGATCAGCGTGGTGACGTCGAACAGGTCGGGGTCGAGGACCGAGCCGAGTTGGGGCGCGACGCGGGCGGGGATGACGTGCAGGTGACCGTCGGGGCCGCAGCTCTGGTGGATCACCGCGTTCTCGTCGGCCGGCCGGATCGTGGCCTGTGGGCAGCCCGATCCGGTGTCTCGTACGGTCACCACGTCCCCGGTCAGCAGGGTGACGGTGTGCGTCTTGCCGTCGGCCGTGGCTGCGGGTGCGCCGGTCCGACCGATGTCGCTGGGTCCGGCCGTGGCGGCGCCGCCCGGTAGGGCGGTCAGCGTCGTGGCCGTGACGGCGACGGCCAACAGCCATCGCGTTTTCCTGAGCATGTCGCTCCTCGTCTAATGTGGACGAAACCGCCTCTTCGGACGACTCCGGCAAGATCATATGCAGATGAACGATCTTCGGGGAGCCTTCGACGAGGAGGTTTTCACGCCCGTAACAGTGGGAGCACCCGCCTGCCGAGCAGGTCGATGCCGCCGTGCGGCGTCAACCCGTGCGGGGTGCCGAACTCCACCCGGCTCGCCCCGGCGTCGAACACCGCCGCGGCCTGTCCGGCGACGTGCTCGGGCGTGCCGGAGAAGGCGAACAGATCGAGCAGGTCGTCGCCGATCAGCGCGCCGGCGAGGTCGTCCTCCCGCCGGCCGACGTGCTGCTTGATCCGGGCCAGCAGCTCCGGGTCCACCTCGATCGTCGGGTCGAGGGCGGCGACCACCGCGAGGTACATGGCCACCTCACGGCGGGCCACCCGGCGCGCCAGCGCGCCGTCCTCATCGACGACGGTGACCGCGCCGAGCACGACACCGGTGCCGTCGCGGTCGGCGACCGCCGCGTCGTCCAGCCAGGCGCGCATCATCCGGGCCATCGCCGGGTTGGCCGACCCGCCGACCTTGACCTCGCCGGCGAAGCCCGCCGCTGCCCGCGCGGTCTGCCGCCCCCACGTGCCGACGAGGACCGGCACGTCGGCACGGGCCGGTGTGTACCGCAGCGAGGTGCCCGGCGCGACTGTGAACTCCCCGCCCTGGAAACCACTGTCGTCGCCGGCGAGCAGCAGCCGTACGACGGCGACCGTCTCGACGATGCGCCGGATCGGACGGACCTGCGGCACACCGATCTCGTTGAGCCAGGTGCCCCGCGCCAGGCCCAGGTACGCCCGGCCCCGTGAGGCCAGGTCCAGCGCGGCCACCTGACCGGCCACCTCCACCGGGTGCATGGTGAAGGGGTTGAGGCACGCCGCGCCCAGGCGGATCCGCCGGGTGTGCCGGGCCGCCACCAGCAGCGGGAAGATCGGGGGTTGGTACATCAGGTCACCGAAGACCGACAGCACGTCGAAGCCGTGCCGCTCGGTCAGTTCGGCCAGCTCCGCGTACTCGTCGGCGGACTTGTCGGACTGTAGGCCGATGCCGACCAGCCCAGCGCTCACGTCAACTCCTCGGTGGGGATGCGCTGAAGGCCGGTTCGTTCGATGCGCATGATGAGCCGCTCGTCCGGGTCCGGGCAGGCGACGTGGCTGTCCCGGGCCATCCAGTCGCCCTCGGCCAGCGCCCGCTGCTTCGCCGGCAGCAACGGCAGGCACGCCGCCAGGGCGTAGAGGCAGAAGTGCCCCCCGGCGGGGATGGTGAGTCGGTTGGAGCCGGTCAGGTCGATGTGGTCGCCCGGTTTCAGGCCGCACACCGAGCGGCCCTCGATCCGCTCGACCACGATCCGCAGGTCGTACAGGTCGGTGGTGGGTTCCTCGGCGCTCATCGCACGGCCTCCGCGTGGTGGTGCACGATGCGCCAGGAGCCGTCCTCGCGGCGCAGGACGTCGGTCACCCGGAAGCACTCGTCCGGCCGGTTGTCGGCGAAGCGGGCCCGCAGCACGTAGCGGACCAGACCGGTGTTGCCCCAGGCATCGGCGCGCAGGTGTTCCGGCGCCACCGAGATCGGCGCCGGCCCCGTCGCCCGGGTCGCCCGCCGGTCCCGCAGGTCGTCGAGCGCCGGCAGGCCGGACAGCAGTCCGTCGGCGTCGGACTCCCAGAACGTCAGGTCCGGGTGCAGGTGCGCGTCGAAGGCCTGCCGGTCGCCGAGGGACCGGTACAGGTCGGTGATGGTGGTGCGGAGCTCATCGCTCATCGGCTGTCACTTCCGATCGGGTACGGCGGTGCGGGGGGTCAGGGCAGGTCGGCCAGGCGGGCGCGGAGCGGGTCCAGTCCCATGGGTCCGAGCGCCAACGCGGTGTGGTGAAAGCGTTTGCGGTCGAAGGCCGCACCCTCGCGGCGCTCGGCGTCCCGGCGGGCCTGCTGCCACAGCCGCGCGCCGACCTTGAAGGCCAGGGCCTGCGCCGGCCAGCCGAGATACCTGTCGACCTCGAAGCGCGCGGTCTCGGCGTCCAGGCCGGCGACGCGGGTGAGGACGTCCACCGCGAGCGCGGGCGTCCAGCGGCGTTCCTCGGTGAAACCGTTGCCGGCCGGGATCGGCAGCCCGAGGTGCAGGCCCAGGTCGATGACCACGCGAGCGGCCCGCCACATCTGACCGTCGAGCATGCCGAGCCGCTCGGCCGGGCCGGCGTACAGGCCGATCTCGTCGGCGAGGCGCTCGGCGTAGTGCGCCCACCCCTCGGCGTACCCGTGCACCTGGCAGAGGGTGCGCTGCCATGGGTGCAGGGCGGCGGTGGTGAGGGTGACGGCGTGCTGCAGGTGGTGGCCGGGCAACCCTTCGTGGCAGAGCGTGCCGACGTGCCGCCACACCGGCACCGTCGACTCGCCAGTAGGCACCGACCACCAGATCGCGCCGGGACGCGTCAACGCCGGGTCGGGAGGCGTGTAGTACATGACCCCGGACGTGGCGGGGCTGATCCGGCACACCACCCGGCGCGTGGCGAACGGAATGTCGAAGTGGGTGCCGTCGAGGGCATCAGTCAGCTGCTCGGTGCGCTGGCGCAGCCACTCCTCCAGGGCGGGCCCGGCCGCCACCCGACCGGCCGGGTCGGCGTCCAGGGCCGCCCGCGCGGCGGCCACCCGCGAGTGGCCCAACTCGCCCGCGACGGTCCGCAGCTCGGCGGCGGTGCGGGCCAACTCCGCCCAGCCGTACGCGTACACCTCGTCCAGGTCGACCGTCGCGCCGAGGAAGCTGCGGGCGGTGACCCGGTACAGGTCGTCGCCCACACCGTCCACAGCGGACGCGGCGGGTGCCAGCTCCGCGCGGAGGAACGCGGCGAAACCGGCGGTGGCGGCGGTCGCCAGCCGCGCACCCAATTGCAGCTGCGCGGCGAGTGTGCCGCCGGAGTAGCCGTCCACCAGCCGCCCGTAGAAGTCCGCGCGGGTCCAGGCCATGCACTGGTTGGCGACCACGAGCACCTGCCGGCGGGCGACCAACTGTCCGCGCTGCGCCGACCGACGCAGCGTTTCGGCGTACCGGGCGAGGGCCTCGGGCATCTGGCGCAGGTGGACGGCGACCACCGCCCAGTCGTCCTCGGTGTGCCGGGGCAGGGTGTCGAAGAGCTGCCGGAGCAGGTGCACCGGGGTGGCAAGCGGGGCGAGCAGTCGGGTGGTGAAGCCCGCGTCGTACAGGTCGACCTCACTGGCCAGCCGGTCCAGCAGGGCGTCGGCAAGGGACCGCTCACCGGGGCCGTGCGTGGTCGCCGCGGCGGCGACCGTCGCGGTGCGTCGGGCCAGCTCGGCGCGGCCGTCGAACCCCTCCGGCGAGAGATCCGGGACGTGCGACACCGGTGTACGCCCCACCGCCTCGGCCGCCTGCGGGTCCAGCTCGGCGAGCGCGTCGAGGTACCCGTCGGCGACCCCGGTGATGCTGCTCATCGCGGCACGCCGAGCCGGCCGTGGTCGTCGCGGTACGCCACGCCGCCCTTCAGCACCGCGTGCAGGGTGCGCAACGCGGAGACCGAACGGGTCGGGTCGTCGCGCAGCACCAGCAGGTCGGCGTGCTTGCCGGCCTCGACGGTGCCGAGGGCGTCGGCGCGACCCAGCCACTGCGCGGGGCGGGTGGTGGCGGCCTTGAGCGCGTCCGCGACGGGCATTCCCGCGTCCACCATGAACTCCAGTTCACGGACGGTCGCTGTGGTCTCGTCGTAGCCGGCGTGCGGGGGCATGTCGCTGCCCAGGGCGATCGGCACGCCGTTGCGGATGGCGTGCTGGAGGCTTTCCCAGTGTCGGGGTCCGGCCGCGAGGGCCCGGTCCATCAGCCAGCCGGGCACCCCGGAGTCGCGGAAGAACTGCTCGCAGCGGCTCACCACGATCGTCGGCACGTACCAGACACCCCGGTCGGCCATCAGTCGGGTGACGTCGTCGGTCAGCTCGTACCCGTGCTCGACGCAGTCGAGGCCCAGCTCGACGGCGCGGCGGACCGAGTCGGCCGGGCCGGCGTGCGCGGTGACCTTGCGCCCCCAGTCGTGCGCCACGCGGATGACCGCTGCCATCTCGTCGTCGAGCAGTTGCGGGGTGTCGATCGCCTCGTGCTGGCCGGCGATCCCGCCGGAGATGCAGACCTTGATCAGGTCGGCGCCGGCGCGGAGCTGTTCGCGGGTGGCCCGCCGGAACCCGTCAGCGCCGTCGGCCTCCAGGGCGTCGGCGTCCCAGCCGTGCCCGCCGGTGCAGCAGAGCGCGTGCCCGGCGGTGAAGATGCGCGGGCCGTCGACAGCACCGGCCTCGATCCCCCTGCGTAGGGCGAAGTCGGCGTATCGGCTCTCCCCGACGAGGCGGGCGGTGGTGACACCGGAGTGCAGGGTGCGCCGGGCCGAGTCGGCCATCAGCAGCACCAGCTCGGCCAGGTTCGCGCCGTGCACCGTGTCGGCGAGGTGGCCGGGCAGCCCCAGCGAGAGGTGGACGTGCATGTTGGTCAGACCCGGCATGACGTGCTCGCCGCCCAGGTCGACCACGCGGGCCGCGCCGGCCTCGGCGAGGACGTCGTCGACCTGACCGACGGCACGGATCATCCCCTCGGCGTCGATCCAGATGCCGCGATCCGGTTGGAGGGCGTCCTGGACACCGTCGTAGAGGGCGAGATTGACCAGGACCTGTTCGGTGGGCTTGCGCATGGGCGTCCTCAGAGTGAGCGCGCGGCGGTCGGGGCCGTCGCGGAGTCGGTGAGCCAGCAGGCGACGCTGCGGCCGCCCAGGTCGACTGTGGGTGGCTGCTCCCCGCAGGGCGCGAACGCGTGCGGGCAGCGTGGCCGGAAACGGCACCCGGTGGGCGCGTTGGCCGGGTCGGGCACCTCCCCGGCGAGGATGGCGGGCAGGCGCGGGGTGGTCCCGATCTGCGGCACCGCGTCGATCAACGCCCGGGTGTACGGGTGTCGGGGCTCGCGCCACAGCTCGCGGGTGGGTGCGGCCTCGACGATCCGGCCCAGGTACATCACGGCGGTCACGTCGGCGATCTCGTGCACCAGCGCCAGGTCGTGGGAGATGAAGAGCATGCCCATGTCGAGGTCGCGGACCAGCCCGACGAGCAGGTTGACCACCTGGGCCTGGGACGAGGCGTCCAGCGCGGTGACCGGCTCGTCCGCGATGATCATCCGGGGTTCCGGGGCGAGCGCGCGAGCGATCGCCAGACGCTGCCGCTGACCGCCGGAGAACTGGTGCGGATACCGCTGGGCGGCACTGGTCGGCATGGCCACCCGTTCGAGCAGCTCGTGCACCCGGGCTCGGCGGGCCGACCCGGTGACCGCGGCCGGCACGCCGTCGAGGAGTTGGGAGCCGATGGTGCGCCGGGGGTTCAGCGAGGCGTACGGGTTCTGGAAGACCATCTGGAGGCCGACCTCGGCGCCGGAGCGGGGCCGCCAGCCCAGCGGGGTGACCGGTCGGCCGGCGTACTCGACGGTGCCGGCGCTCGGTGCGCTCAACCCGACCGCGACGCGGGCCAGTGTGGACTTGCCGCAGCCGGACTCGCCGACCAGCCCGACGATCTGGCCGGGCGACACCTCCAGGCTGACCCCGGCGACGGCCCGCACCCGGCCACGCCCTCGGGAGCGGTACTCGACCTCCACGTCGGTGAAGGACAGTCGCGCGGGCGCTGTGGTGTTCACGCGGCCACCTCCAGGTGCGGACGGACCACGCAGGCCACCGATCGGTCGGCTCCGGCGGGGGTGAGCGGGGGCGGGGCCTCGCCGCAGGACGGTTCGGCGTACTCGCAGCGGGGTTGGAACGGGCAGCCCGGCGGCGCCTCTCCGGGTGCCGGCGGGGCGCCCGGGATGGGCCGCAACGTCCCGCCGGTCTGGGTGCCGTGCGGTCGGGCGCCGAGCAACGCGGCCGTGTACGGGTGGGTGGGGGCGGTGAGCAGGCTGCCCGTCGGGCCGGTCTCGACGACCCGTCCGGCGTAGAAGATGTAGCCACGGGTGGTGAGGGCGCTGAGCACCCCGAGGTCGTGGGTGATGAACGCGACGGCCAGCCCGGTCTCGGCGCGCAGCCGTTCCAGCAGGGCGAGGATGCCGGCCTGCACCGTGACGTCGAGGGCGGTAGTCGGTTCGTCGGCGATCAGCAGTCGGGGCCGGGCGGCCAGCGCGATGGCGATGGCCACCCGCTGCCGCATTCCGCCGGAGAACTGGTGCGGGTACGCGCGCAGCGCCCGCTCCGGGTCCGGGATGCGAACCTGATCGAGCAGCTCCACCGCGCGGCGGCCGGCAGCTCGACGGTCCATCCGCAGGTGCACCCGCATGTGCTCGGTGAGCTGCCGCCCGACAGTGAGCATCGGGTGCAGGGCCGCGCTCGGATCCTGGAAGACCATGGCGATGCCGGCGCCACGGACCCGCTGCCAGCCCCGGGCGTCCAGGTTCAGCAGTTCGGTGCCGGCGTACCGGGCCGAGCCGGTGACCGCAGCCCCCGGGGGCAGCAGCCCGAGCAGGGTCTGCGCGGTGAGGCTCTTGCCGCAGCCGCTCTCCCCCGCGATGCCGACCAGTTCCCCCTCGTCAACTGTCAACGACACGTCGTGCAGGATCGGCAGCGGGCCACGCGGTGAGGGCAGAGTGACGGCCAGGGAGTCGACGTCGAGCAGCGGTGCCACCTCAGCGTCCCTTCGTGTAGCGGGGGTCGAGCCGGTCGCGCAGCGCGTCGCCGAGCACGTTGAAGGCCATCACCACGGTGAGGATGGCGAGGCCGGGGAACACGCTGACCCACCACATCGACAGGTCCTGCGCGCCGAGGGCCACCATCGAGCCCCACTCGGCGGCCGGCGGGCGCGGGCCCAGGCCGAGGAACGACAGGGCCGCGAGCAGCAGCACCGCGTTGCCCAGCTCCAGGGTGGCCAGCACGATCGCCGGGCCGATGCTGTTGGGCAGCACGTCGCGGCGCAACGCCCGGATCGGCCCGACGCCGAGCAGGCGGGCGGCGTTGAGGTAGTCGTCGCCGCGCATGCTCAGCACGGCGCTGCGGATCACCCGGGCGTAGACCGGCCAGGAGACGATGACAAGGGCCAGCACGGCGTTGCGGGTGTTCGGGCCGAATGCCGCCGTCACCGCCATGGCCAGGATGATCTGCGGGAACGCGAACACCAGGTCGGTCAGGCGCATCAGCGCCTCGTCGACGAACCGGCCGACGTATCCGGCGACCAGCCCGAGCAGCCCGCCGACAAGCAGGGCAAGGGAAACGATCGCCAGGGCCAGCGGAATGGACAGGCGGGCGCCGTGGACGACCCGGCTGAGGATGTCGCGGCCGAGCGAGTCGGTGCCGAACCAGTGCGCCCCGGAGGGCGACGCGTACGTGTCGGCGCTCTGCGCCAGCGGGTCGTACGGTGCGACGACGTCGGCGAGCAACGCCAGCAGCAACCACCCACCGAGGATGGTCAACGCCACCACTGTGACCGGCTGACGCCAGACCGGTCGGCTGGTCGAGCCGCCACGCAGTCGGCCGAGCCAGCGGCGTCGGCCCAGGGCCTGCTCCGCCTTCGGGTCTGCACGTGTCGTCATGACAACCGGATCCTCGGATCGATGAGCCCGTACAGCAGGTCGACGGTCAGGTTGACCAGCGTGTAGACCAGTGCCACGAAGAGGCTGACGCCGAGGATCGCGGGCAGGTCCAGCGCCGTGGCGCTGCGGTACGCGTACTGGCCGACGCCGGGCCAGCCGAAGATGCTCTCGACCAGCACCGTCCCGGAGAGCAGCGAGGCGAACGCCAGGCCGGAGACGGTGACCACCGGGACGAGGCCGGCGCGCAGCAGGTGCCGGCGCAGCACCACCCGGGTCGGCAGACCCTTGGCGTACGCGGCCCGGATGTAGTCCTGCTGGAGCACCTCGAGCATCGCCGAGCGGACGAAGCGGACCAGCATCGCCACCGTCAGCGAGGTCAGCACCAGCACCGGTAGGGACAGGTGCTGGGCGGCGTCCCAGGCGACGTCCCACTGCCCGGCGAGCGCCCCGTCGACCGTGTACATGCCGGTGACGGTGGGCGGCGGGCTGAAGTCCGTGGAGAGTCGTCCGCCGCTGGGGGCCAGGCCGAGCTGGTAGAAGAAGACGTAGAGCACCACCAGGGACAGCCAGAACGGCGGGGTTGACAGCCCGAGCAGGGCGCCGACCCGGACCAGTTGGTCGGTGAACCGGCCGTTGCGGACCGCCGCGAGCATGCCGACACCGGTGCCGATGAGCAGCGCCAGCACCATGCTCGGCAGAGCCAGCTCCAGGGTCGCCGGCACGTAGTGCAGCAGGTCGTCCAGGACGGCCCGCCCGGTCTGCTGGGAGTGGCCGAGGTCGCCGTGCAGCAGGTTGCCCAGGTAGTGCAGGTACTGGGCCCAGAGCGGCTGGTCCAGGCCCCACTTCTCGCGGAAGGCGGCCACCGCGGCGGGGTCGTTGAGCGCCTGGTCGGAGAGGTTGGCGGTGACCGGGTCACCGGGCACCACGTTGACCAGACCGAACGTCACCACTGTGACGCCGAGCAGCAGGCCGGCGGTGACCGCCACCCGCTTGGCCAGGAAGGTCAGCAGCGGGTGGGCACCCCGGGGCCGGGACGCGGTCGTGGCGACCGCGCCCGGCTCACCGTCGTGGACTGTCGTCATGTCGTCGGGACTACTTGCGGCCGACCGCGGCGACGTCCACCTGCCAACCGGCGGCGGTGTAGTCCGCCCCGGTCAGGTCAGTGGTCGCCACGACGGTGGAGGAGTTGCTGGCCAGCACGAGGTACGGCGAGGACGCGTTCATCAGCCGCTGCCACTCCTGCATGGCGGTGGCCCGGCCGGCCAGGTCGAGGGTCGCGGTGACCTTCCTGCCGGCGGCCACCACTGCCGGGTCGGCCCGCTCGACCGTCCAGCCGGAACGCAGCGCGGTCGCCTGGCCCGGTGCCATGTTGTTGATCAGTGAGTCGGCGACCGGGTAGTTCAGGCTCTGCGGGGTGAATCCGAGGGGTGACTTCCCGCCGCGCATCTCGTCGAGGAACGTGGTCAGCGGCTGCGGGTTGAGTTCCAGCTTGATGCCGGCCTCGGCGGCGTCGCCCTGCACCTTGGTGGCCACAGTGCCGAGGTCCACACCCTTGTAGGTGATGGCCGGGTAGGTGAACTTCACCGTCGGGTTGGTCAGGCCGGCCTCGGTGAGCAGCGCCTTGGCCTTTGCCACGTCCCGCTTGGACTCCTCGCCGGCCGGCAGGGCGCCCGGGAAGGCGGGCGCGACCAGCCCGGCCCCGGGGGCGGCGCCCTTGCCGTACAGGGCGGCGATGCCCTGGTAGTCGATCGCGGCGCGCAGGGCCTGGTTGAACTTCGGGTTCGAGGTGACCGCCGAGACGCCCGGGTCGGCGTTGAGGAAGAGGAAGTAGACGGTGTCCTGCACTCCGGAGGTCTGCAGGGTGCCCGGCAGTCCGTCGAGGAGCTTGCCGGAGATGTCCAGGGAGATCTCGGCGGCCTCGGCGCGCTGCATGGTCAGCTTCTGGGTCTGCACATCCATGTTGCGCAGCACCACCCGGGAGAACTGCGGCTTCGTGCCCCAGTACTTCGGGTTGGCCTCCAACACCACCTGCGACGAGGGGTCGTAGGACTTCAGCACGTACGGGCCGCTGCCGACGGAGTTGGTGTCCAGGTACTGCTGCGCGGTGTCGCCCTGGGCGGCGTCGGCACCGTCGCGGGCGCCGTGCTCCTTGGCGACCTTGGAATTGATCACCGCTGTGGACGGCATCGACAGCACCACCGGAATGTTCGGGTCGGGGGTGGCCGAGGCGACCACGACTGTGCTGTCGTCGGTCTTGGTCACGGTCAGGCCGCTGACGGTGACCGCGGGGCTGCCCTTGATGTTCTTCAACCGGTTGAGCGAGAAGACGACGTCGTCGGCGGTGAGCGGGCTGCCGTCGGCGAACGTCACGCCCTGCCGCAGCTTGAAGGTGAACGTCGTGGCGTCCGGCGACGCCTGGTACGACTCGGCCAGCGCGGGGACCGGCTTACTCACGTCCGAACCCTTGAAGGTGAGCAGGGTGTCGTAGAGGGCGTGCACGGCGGTCAGACCGGTTGCCTCGTAGACCCGGCCGGGGTCGAGGGTCTTGAGCACGAACGAGGTGTTCACGGTGAGGGTCTTCGCCGTACCGTTCGCGTTTCCACCACTGCCGCCGGCGCTGCAGGCGCTGACGGAGAGGATGGCCAGCGTCGCCAGAGCGGACGCTCCGGCGAGGAGCCGGCGGGGAGACACCGACATGCTGTTCCTACCTTCGTATCGCGCGGCCCGCCGTGCGGGATCCGCGGGGCGTCGACGTCCGGCGGGCGACACCACGCATCGGCCGGGCCGATGGGATGACGGCGTCGCGGGCTTCTCGGGGGCGTCGTCTCGGGGTTGGATGTAGACCGGGCGGCAGGCGTCCGGCTCGCGCCTCGATGCGGCTTGTTCACCTGAGCTGAACATCGCCGCCTGATGTTTAGTGATCCTAAACATGGCCGTATAGTTTGGTCAATCAAGATTCAGCCACACTGTATTTGGAACGAGGACACATGCTCGGTGACCGACTCCGCGATCTGCGTCAGCAGCACTCCCTCACGCTGCGTCAGCTCGCCACAGCCGCCGACGTGTCCCCCGCCCTGCTCAGCCAGATCGAGAACGGCGCGACCGACCCCAGCCTCTCCACCCTGCGGAAGCTCGCCCAGGTCTTCGACACCTCGATCGCGGAGCTGTTCTCCGAGCCCGAGGCGCCACCCGTGCACGTCAGCCGCGTCGGCGCCCGGACCAGACTGGCCGCGCCACCCGGCCAGATCACCTACGAACGACTCACCCCCGGCCGCGGCGACCTGGAGGTGCTCCAGGCCCACCTCGCACCCGGCGACGCCAGCTCGGCCGAACCGTGGGCGCACCCGTCGACCGAATGCGCGATCGTCATCACCGGCGAGGTCGTCGCCGAGATCGGCGGTGAGTCGTACACCCTCACCGCCGGCGAGTCGGTCACCTTCGACTCGCGCCTGGCGCATCTCTACCGCAACGCCAGCGACCAGCGCGCCCACCTGATCATCGCGGTGACGCCACCGACCCCCTGACCGACCCCGCTGACCGACCACGGTGGACAGGCGAGGGGATCGACGGGACGCCCCGGCGGACCTAGCATGACCACGAATGGATCTTCGAGATTGGCCCCTGCCGACCCCCGGCGACCAGCCCAACCGAAGGGAGACGCGCATGCGTCGACCCCGTCATCTGGCACTCCTGAGCGTCGGCGTGTCCGGCGCTCTGGCCCTCAGCGCAGCCCCACCCGCAGCTGCCGCCCCGCCCACGCCCACCACGCCCACCGGCATCGTGGTCAGTGACGGCATGACCCAACCGGTGTTCTCGCTCGCCGACGCGATCGAGGAGCGGGTGTTCGTCCAGACCACCGTGGACACCGACCACGACGGTCGGCCCGACCGGGTGGCGATCGACATCTCCCGCCCCCGGGAGACCGCCACCCAGGGCTTCAAGGTGCCTGTCATCTTCGAGCACAGCCCGTACCGCAAGGGCACCTGGGGCGACGTGCCGTACCCGAGCGTGCTGGTCGACGACCTGCCGCAGAACGGCCTGACCGACCGCGACGGACGTCGCGCCCTCGACGCCGGCGCACAACGGGCCCAGGCCAAGGCCAACCTGCCCGGCTCGCTGGACGACTACTACGTGCCCCGCGGGTACGCGGTGGTGCTCGGCCAGAGCGTCGGCACCGGCGACTCGGACGGCTGCCCGACCAGCGGGGACCAGGCCGAGACGCTCGGCACCAAGGCGGTCATCGACTGGCTCAACGGCCGGGCCAAGGGGTACGACGCGAACGGCGCCGCGGTCACCGCCGGCTGGACCACCGGCGCCGTCGGCATGACCGGTGTCTCCTACAACGGGACGCTGCCCAACCAGGTGGCCACCACAGGCGTCAAGGGGCTCAAGACCATCGTGCCGGTTTCCGCGATCAGCAGCTGGTACGACTACTACCGGGCCAACGGTCTGGTAGTCGCGCCCGGGACGTTCCAGGGCGAGGACCTCGACATCCTGGCCCAGTACACCGCCGGGCAGGCCCGCGCCGAGGGGCAGTGCGCCGACGAACTCGCGGAGATCACCGCGAAGCAGGACCGGGTCACCGGCGACTACTCGACGTTCTGGCGCGACCGCGACTACCTCGACGCCCGCGACGTCAAGGCCAGCGTCTTCGTCGTACACGGCCTCAACGACTGGAACGTGAAGACCGAACACTTCGCCGGCTGGTGGGACCAGCTCGCCAAGCGCGACGTCCCCCGCAAGATCTGGCTGCACCAGGGCGGCCACGGCGGTCCCGGCAGCAGCGCCTCGGTGACCCTGCCCAGCGGCCAGACGTGGACCTACAAGCAGACCGAGAACCGCTGGTTCGACTTCTGGCTGTGGAACGTGCGCAACGGCATCATGGACGAGCCGACGGCGGTGCTCCAGCGCGAGGACCGCGCCTACACCACGTACGCCAACTGGCCCGACCCGGCGGCGCGGGAGGTCGGCCTGCGCTTCGCGGCCACCGACGGCACCGCACCCGGCGCGCTCACCACCGGCAAGCCGCCGAAGGCCAAGATCGAGCAGAGCTTCGTCGACGAGGGCCGGACCATCCACCCCGACACCCTGGTGTCCAACCCGGACACCGCGAGCGCCAACCGACTCGCCTACCGCTCCCCCGAGCTGACGCAGAGCGTGCGCATCTCCGGGCGTCCGGAGATGCGACTGCGGATGGCGATCGACAACAAGCCGGACGCGAACCTCACCGCGTACCTGGTCGACTACGGCCCGGCCGGGTCGACCGCCGCCCCGACCGTGGTGACGCGAGGGTGGATGGACCCGCAGAACCGCAAGAGCGCCGCGCGCACCGAGCCGGTCAAGCAGGGCAAGCTGTACGACTACCGGTGGACCATGGAGCCGAAGGACTACATCTTCCCGGCGGGACACCGGATCGGCGTGGTCGTCTTCTCCAGCGACCAGGAGTACACCCTGCTGCCGTTGGGCGGCACCGAGCTGCGGGTCGCACCGAACGACAGCGAACTGCGACTGCCGGTTGTCGGCGGGCGGAGCGTCCTCGGGTTCTGATCCCGTCCCTGTGCTCCCGGGTGGGGCAGTCCGACATGTTCGGGCTGCCCCACCCGCACGTCGGGACCACCCCGCCGCCGTAGCCCCGCGCGTGCTACCGCGCAGGTGCCGCCCCGCAGGTGCCGCCGCCAGGTGTCGCCGCCCAGGTGCCGCCCCGCAGGTGCCGGTGAGCCGCCACCCGTCCGCCGTGCCGGGTTCGCGGCACACTGACGCCGCGTCGGACCGGCCGGCGCCTGCCCAGGTCCGCATGATCGTGCTCGATCCTGGTTGTAGTGGCCTCGTGGCATGGGGAAGGGCCTGTTTCCTGGATCGAGCACGATCTTGCGTCGGGTTCGCAGGGCGTGCTGACCCGGACCGGGCCAAACGACGCGCTAACCCGGACCGGGCCGCCGGGCTACACGACGCGCTAGGCCGGTCGTGGGCGCGCCGAACGGCCCAGACCGGCATGATCGACTCGACTTTCATGATGTCGGGGTGCCCCCGGCACCCGGACACCGCGACTGTCAAAACCCGAGTGGATCAGGTCGCCGTGGCCACCGTGTCGGGTTTGGCGGGCCGACAGGGTGAGTGTTTTGTCGGGTTTGACGTCGCGTGTCGGGTGATTGAGGCCACCCCGACGGCGGAATCGGTGGCCGGGCCGGGTCGTTATACCTGGCAGACCACCGCAACAGTCCGGGTCACGGTTGCGCCGGCCCCGCCAGCAACCAGCCGCCAGGCCCTCCCGCCGGGAGACAGCCGCCGGGAACATCCGCCAGGCCGCCCCGGTTACATCCCCCGCACCGCCGAGCACCACAACGGCGGCCGGGCGCGGCAGCCGCCGGGAACACCCGCCAGGCCGCCCCGGTTACCCCCCCCCCCCCGCACCGCCGAGCACCACAACGGCGGCCGGGCGCGGCAGCCGCCGGGAACACCCGCCAGGCCGCCCCGGTTACACCCCCCGTCCGGCCGAGCACCACAACAGGCCGACCCCCCGCGGGAATGACCCGCCACCGCGAACCGTTACACCCTGTCCCGACGCCGACCCCTCGTTGCGGGTCGCCGGGCACAAGCTTTCCCGCACGGTCGCACCACCCCCCTGTTGAGTGCCGTGCGGGCACACCCCCGATGCAGAGGAGCACGCCATCATGCGTACCGATCTGATCCGTAAGACCGCCCTCACCGCCGCCGGCCTCGCCTTCACCGGCGGCGCCATCGCCGGCCCCGTCACCACCGCCTTCGCCGCCCCCACCGGCAAGCCGGCCACGCAAACCCAGACCGACCGCAAGGGCCACGGCGAGCGGGAACTCGGCGTGCGCTACGAAGCACAGCCGAACTTCTACTACTGCGGGCCCGCCGCCACCCGCAACGCCCTGAGTGTGCAGGGCAAGAACATCAACGTCGACGACATGGCCAAGGAGATGGGCACCACCGAGGCCGGCACCAACTCCATCAACGACATCACCCCCGTCCTGAACAAGGAAACCGGCAAGAACGACGCCTACCGGTCGGTGGAGATCAGCACCCCCGACGCCGACGCCACGCAGACCGACAAGCTGCGCGCCGACATCGTCAAGACCGTTGACGACGGCCGGGCCGTGGTCGCGAACATCGCCGGCACCAGCCCCGACACCCACGGCGTCACCCACGC
>NZ_JAKKFE010000042.1:0-61462 GCF_022230935.1 Micromonospora hortensis | reverse complement strand
GCGGCGGGGGCGGCGGGTGACTGGTTCGGGGGTGATGGCGGGTACGGGCTGCATGTCTCGCTCCGAGGGGGTGGAGCCGACGGTCCCGGGACGGGGACCGGACGATGAGACTCATCGACAGACATCAGTGTCTGTCCGGGGTCTTCCACCCCACCAATCCCAGCCGCCCCATGCCACAGCGCTATGGCACGCGCTCGGTCACCGGGGGAAGTAGCGGTCCAGGGCGTCGGTGCGGAACGTGCCCTTCGGGTCCAGGTCCGCCACGAGCGCGGCGAAGTCGGCGTACCTCGGGTAGCGGGCGGACAGCTCCGCCGGGTCGGTGACGAAGACCTTGCCCCAGTGTGGGCGGGCAGCGAAGGGCGCCAGCCGCTCCTCCACGGCGGCCACCACGGGCAGCACCGCCGCCGTGTCGTCGACCCAGGTGAAGTGCAGCACGAAGCTGTCCCGCCGGTAGTTCGGGCTGAGCCACAGCTCGTCGGCCGCCACCGTCCGCAGCTCGGACACCAGCAGCACCGGGGCGATCAGGTCCGCCAGGTCGTCCAGCGCGGCGAGCGCGTCCGCCGCCGCCGTACGGGCGACGTGGTACTCGGACTGCAGTTCGTCGCCGCTGCTCGGGGTGAAGCCGAGCTTGAAGTGCGGCAGCCGCTCGTGCCACGGGCCCGGCTCACCGAGCTGCGGGGTGCAGTTCTCCGCCGGCATCCCGAGCACCGGGTGCCGGGGCTGGTCGGCCGCTGTGGTGCCCAGCCAGTCCGCCGAGGGCGGCGGCTGGTCGGCCAACTGCTTGCGCCACACCTCGCGCAGCCGGGGCGTACGGAAGTCGGTGAAGACACTCACGCTGTACGCCGAGCCGAGCGCCTCGTCCAACGCCGTCCGGTCCAAGTCGAGGCGTACGTACTGGCGCAGCGCGAAGGTCGGCACGACGTCCAGGGTCACGCGGGTGACCAGGCCGAGCGCGCCGAGCCCGACCACCATGCCGGCGAACGTGTCGGTGTCGCGGTCGACCCGGAGCAGATCGCCGTCGGCGGTGACCAGTTCCAGACCGGCGACAGCGCTGGCCAGGTTGCCGTGGGTCTGGCCGGAGCCGTGGGTGGCGGTGGCCACCGCACCGGCCACCGAGATGTGCGGCAGCGAGGCGAGGTTCGCCAGCGCGTACCCCTGGGTGTGCAGCTGTCGGGCGAGGTCGCCGTAGCGCAGCGCGCCGCTCACGGTGACCTGTCCCCGCTCGTGGTCCACCTCGACGACCGGGGGCAGCCCGGCGAGGCTGACCAGGTCACCGTCGGTGTCGCCGAGACGGTTGAAGGAGTGCCCGCTGCCCACCGCCCGGATCCGGCTGCTGCCGGCGACGAGCTGGCGTAGTTCCTCGATCGAGGTGGGGCGGTGGAACGCCTTCGCGGCGTACCGCACGTTGCCGGCCCAGTTGCGGCGCGGAACCTCGGTGGTCGACGCGGCGTGCGATCCCTGCGCGGTCATGTGGCGGTCTCCCGATCGGTGCTCTGGTGGTCGGCCAACGCGGTGACGAGGGCGTCCAGAACCGTATCCGTCTGGATGGTGCTGTAACCACGTTGGGCGATCGGCAGACCGGCAGTGGTGGCCCGTTCGATCTCTCCCCGGGCCGCCTGCCGGGCTGACGCGTCCCCGGACATCAGTGCGTCCTGGCCGCGTCGGATCAACCGGTCGACCCGGTCCATCTGGTAGCCACGTAGGCCGACCGGGAGGTCCGGGGTCTCGAAGGCGGCGCGACGCAGCGCGAGCAGGTCGACGAAACGGCCGCCGGCGTATTGGGTGAGCGCGGCGGACACCTGCTCGGGCTGCTCACGGACCTGGTCGAGGACGAGCAATTCGACGGCCGCTCGGCCGTCGAGCGGGTGACGGGCGGTCACCGGCTCGATCGTCACACCCGGCACAGGCACCAACAGCAGTCGCGGCGGCTCCGGATGGCCGTCGCGTCGGGACGGCTCGTCGAGGACCAGCACGTCGACCTCGGCCCACCCGATCTCCCGACGCAGGCCGGGCCGCCGGATGCTGAGCCCGTCGGAGTGGATCCTGAACCGGAACGGCCGCATCGCGCTGACCAGTGCCACCGCGCCGAGCGCGATCGCCCCCACCGCGATGATCGTCCGCAGCAGGGCGCCCTCGCTGCGATAGACCAACAGCAGCACTCCACCGAGTACGCAGACCAGGGCGAGCGCACGGGCCCCCCGATTCCGGCGCAATTCCACGCTCGGACCCCCGTTTCATGACCGTGGCGTCGGTCCCGACATCTTCCGCCAGACCGGGCACCAAGGACACCGGTCGATCGGGCACGGTTGTTCTCGTCGTCGTCGGGGAACCCTACGCCCATGAGCAGCTACCGCGATCCGGCCGCACGAGGTGACGTCTTCCCCTCCGAGGAGGAACTGGACCCCACCGGCACCGAGGTCGAGCAGGCCAGCGCGCCGCCGGCCGGCGGGTTGCCGAGCCACCCGTCGCCCACCCCCGGGCCTCGACCGACACCGGCGCCCGCGCCCGCCCCGACGCCGGTGCCGGCACCCGGCCCGCCGCCGCGCGCCGGTGGCGCACAGTCGATCGTGACGCGTCACCTGGACGGCTCGGTGGAGGTGGTCACCGACCTCGACGGTGACGGCGTCGCCGACGTCGTCCAGATCGACGTGGACGGTGACGGGATCCCGGACATCACCTACGTGGACAGTGACCGCGACGGGCGTCTGGACACCGTGCTGGGCGACCCGAACGCGGTCGGGACGGGCGTGCACCGGGCCTGACCCGGGGGCGCGGTCGACTCAGAGCTTCGCCATCACCTCGCTGGCGACCAGCTCCAGGTGCTCCAGGTCGCTGAGGTCCAGCACCTGGAGGTAGAGCCGCTCGCTGCCGATCTCGGCGTACCGGCCGATGGTGTCCAGCACCTCGGCGGGCGTCCCGGCCAGGCCGTTTGCCCGCAGCTCGTCCGGTTCCCGGCCGATGGCGGCGGCCCGGCGGGCCACCTCGGCGTCGTCGCGCCCGCAGCAGAGCACCAGGGCGTTGGACCAGACCATCCCGGCCGGGTCCCGGCCGATCTCGGCGCAGGCCGCGCGGACCCTGTCGAACTGCGCCGCCGTGTCCGGCACCGAGGCGAACGGCAGGTTGAACTCGTCCGCGTAGCGGGCGGCCAGCCGAGGGGTGCGCTTCGGGCCCGTCCCGCCGAGCAGGATCGGAGGACGCGGCTGCACGGGCTTGGGCAGGGCGGGCGAGTCCCGGACCGGGTAGTACCTACCGTCGTGGTCGAACCGCTCCCCCGGCGGTGTGGCCCAGAGCCCGGTGATGACGGCGAGTTGCTCCTCCAGCCGGTCGAACCGCTCGGCCAGCGGTGGGAACGGGATGCCGTACGCGCTGTGCTCCTCGGCGTACCAGCCGGTGCCGATGCCCAGCTCCACCCGGCCGCCGCTCATCTGGTCGACCTGCGCGACTGTGATCGCCAGCGGGCCGGGCAGCCGGAAGGTGGCGGCGGTCATCAGCGTGCCGAGCCGGATGCGACTGGTCTCCCGGGCCAGGCCGGCGAGCGTGGTCCACGCGTCGGTGGGGCCGGGCTCGCCGCTCACGTCACCCATCATCAGGTAGTGGTCGGACCGGAAGAACGCGCCGTAGCCGGCGTCTTCCGCGCAGCGGGCGACGGCGAGCAACTGGTCGTAGCTGGCACCCTGCTGGGGCTCGGTGAAGATCCGAAGTTCCATGATCCGAGCATAGGGAGCCGATGGGCGGTGCCGCGTCGGGACGGCCGCTGTCGTCGTATGCTTTGACAGTCATATGACGGAGGAGGCATATTGGGCAGGTGTCCACCGACGCCTTCACCGTCCTCGCCGAGCCCACCCGGCGCCGGATCCTCGATCAGCTCCGCGACGCCGAACGCAGCGTCGGCGAGCTGGTCGACGGGCTCGGAGTCAGCCAGCCAGCCGTCTCCAAACACCTGCGGGTGCTTCGCGACGCCGGCTTCGTCACCTGCCGGACGGCCGCCCGACAGCGGATCTACCGCCTCGACCCCGGCCCGCTGCGGGACGTCGACGGCTGGCTCTCCCCGTACCGGCGGCTCTGGGCCCGACACCTGGACGCCCTGGAACGGCACCTCGACAGTCAGGAGCAGTAAATGGACCGCGACGCGTTCCGCCCGAGCCCACCCGCCGACGTGCGCGCCGACGACGGCGCGACACTGGTCTTCGTCCGCGACCTACGGCATCCGCCAGCCACCGTCTGGGCGGCGCTGACCGACCCGGACCAGCTCGCGCAGTGGGCGCCGTTCCTCGCCGACCGCGATCTCGGCCACGCCGGCACCGCCGTGCTCACCCTCGTCGACGGCGAGACGACCCAGGAGGACCCGGCGACGGTACGCAGGGCCGAGCCGCCGCACCTGCTGGAGTACACCTGGGGCGACGACCTGCTGCGCTGGGAGTTGAGCCCGCTGGGCAGCGGCACCCGGCTCACCCTGCGGCACACAGTCGCCGACCGGGGCCTGCTGCCGATGGTCGCGGCCGGCTGGCACCTCTGCCTCGACGTGGCCGACCGGATGCTCGACGGCGACCCGGTCGGCCCGATCCGCGGCGCGGAGGCCAAGGACTACGGCTGGCCCGAGCTGCGCGACGCGTACGCCGAACGGCTCGGCGAGGGCTGACCGGTGCGGTCCCGGCGGCCCCGGAGCCCGGAGCCGCCGGAACCCGCTCAGACGTACGGCCGCTTGGCGTACGCCTCGCGGAGCGCGGCCAACCCGACGGCCTTCGGCGTCAGGGTGCCCCATCCGGAGTTGAAGTAGTTGGTGCGCACGATCCGTGGCCCACGCTCGGCGTTGAGCTGAGCGATCGCCGCCGGCACCGTGGCGATCCAGGCCGCCTGGTCCGGGATCTCGGCCGACCTGACCCCCCACTCGGCGATGATCACCGGTCGGGACAGCGCCACCGGGCCGAGATCCGCGACCGCCCAGTCCTTGGTACGCCGAAACCGGGCCAGCGCCGTGTGGCTGGCGTTGGTGCCGTACGCGTTCCACTGGAGATAGTCGAGGCGGGACATCAGCGACTCCGGGTGGGTGCGCTGAAAGCAGGCCCGGTCGAAGCCGCCCAGCCCCACCGAGAAGGTCGTCCCGGCCGGCAGCGTCCGCGCCTTGAACCACGTCAGGATGTAGTTCATCGCCTGCACCGCCCGAGCGTCCGACTCGGCCCAGGTGTACGCCTTGCCGTCCTCGGTGGTGCCGAACTCGTGATCGGTGTCCAGTTCCGAGGCGAGCTGGATGTTCACCCCGAAACCGAGCGTCCGGTACTGCGACAGGGCACGGGCCAGCAACCCGTCACACTGCCCCTTGATCACCTGGCCGTACCCGTACGCCTTCGGCCAGGTCGCGCCGGGGCGCTGCTGGATGGTCATCGTCGGCGCCGGCACCGTGTAGCTGGTGCCGTCCACCGTGAAGCTCTGCGGTCCGTAGTTCGGAGCGCCGTAGTGCTTCAGCTCCAGGACCATGTTCATCTGCACCCCGGCCTTGCCCAGGCTGACCAGCCAGGGCCTGTTGTAGCCGGGGAAGATGTAGCCGTCGGCGAGGCTGCGGTACTGGGTGAGCGACCGGAAGTTGCCGCCGGCCATGTCGGCGGTCGGATCGGCGCCGCCGGAGAGGTAGTAGCCGCCGAGCACTGGTTGGCCCAGGCTGTAGTCGGCGGTCGCCGTCGCGGTGTTGCCGGCGGCGTCGCGGACCTGGACGGTTACCCGGGGCATCACGCCACCGACCGATACACGGCCACGGAGCCGTTGTCGGAAACCCGGGTCCAGGTACGTCCGGAGTTGTCGGTGACGCTCACGCTGAGCGGGTCGATGACCGCCGTGACCTTGACCGGCGCGCTGCTGTTGCCCTGCGCGTCGGTGACCACGATGGTGACGGTCAGCGGTTTGGTGTCGGCGTCGGAGTAGGTGACTGTCAGCAGCATCTGGTCACCCGGCGCGAAGACGGATGCGTTCAGGGCTGCGGTTGCAGTGGGAGCGGCCATGTCGGGCCCTTTCTTGCTCGGTCGCCAGGGCTCCGACGCGCGGTTCAGCGACGTCGGACCCGGCGGGGTCCACAGTGCGAAAGGCCGGCGGGGCACGGGGACGGTAGGCACGACCGGCGGACGGCGCTGCCTGACTGCCGGTGGTGCTGACGTCCTTGTCCCGATGGGCGGAGGCACCGCTGCGGGCGCCCGCAGGGGTGTCGGTGACAGCCACGGCCTGTCGTACGCGCGATCGGCACGGCGGCTGTGCCGTGACCGCCACGGCTTCGAGGCCGGGCTGGGTGAGGGCGACACCGGTGCGGACGATGTTGTCCCCACCGGGCCGGAGGATCGGGATGTGGCCCGCCACCCGTCTACCTCCACCTGCCCCAAGGGTGCTCTACCAGGGGCTTTGCCGTCTTGTCCGAATTGCGACAAGGGCCCGGAACGGCTCGGCGCGACGGTTACTCGGGCGGCGTGCCGCGTACGGCCCAGGCCCGCGCGGTGAGCCCGATCGAGCCGTCCGGCTCGACCGGCAGCCGGGTGGCCAGCGACTCCCGCAGCGCGGCCCGGTCGGATTCGGCCAACGTCGCGACGTACCCCGGCGCCGACCCCTGACCGCCGAGGAACGGCGTCCAGTAGTCGGCGAAGTCGGTGAAGGTCGTCGGTACGTCCACCGGCCAGACCGACACGTCCCGCAACCCGGCCCACTCCCACAGCGTGCGGAGCGCGTCGGGCTGGCACACAGTGGTGCGGTTCCCCTCGTCCAGCTTCGCCGAGGCCGGGTCAAGCTGTGCGGCGGCGGCCCAGAAGTGCCGCATCATCGCCATCCCCTCGGCGTAGTCCCAGACGTAGGCGGCCACCACCCCGGCCGGCCGGACCACCCGGGCGAACTCCGCCACCGCCCGCGCGGGCTCCGGCACGAAGTTGAGCGTCAGTCCGCTGACCACCACGTCCGCGACGCGATCGGGCAGCGGCAGCGCCCGCGCGTCACCGACCCGGAAGACCGCCCGGGGATCGGTGACCCGGGTACGCGCGACGGCGACGAAACCCTCCGACGGGTCGATGCCGGTTATCTCGGCGGGATCGTGGTAGCTGAGGATCGTCGAGGTCAGCGCCCCGGTGCCGCTCCCCACGTCGAGCCAGTGCCGCCCCGGCGCAACGGCCAACCCGCGCAGGAACTCCACAGCGACCAGGCGGCTCCACCGACCCACGTACGCCTCGTACGCGTCACCGTTCGCCCACACCGGCTGCACCATCGGAGAACGATACGACAGGCGACCTGCTGGACCGGTGTGACCGCCTCGGCACGCCGGTGCGGCTGAACGTCCTGCGGGGCAGCCCGGCCCGGAGGCTGTACGAGCGGCACGGCTTCACAGTGGACACCGAGGGCCCGGTGGACGTGTTCATGGTCCGGGCGCCCAGGACGATCAGCGCCGAGTCTGGGACAGTGTCAATGTAACGTTGACAGATGACGTCGGAGCTGGCTCGGTTGGCGGAGGTCCGCGCTACCCGCGCCCGCCTGGACGAGCAGGAGCTGGAGATCATCGACCGCGCGCGCCACGACGGCGCGACGTGGGCCCAGATCGCGACCGCGCTCGGCCTCGGCAGCCGGCAGGCCGCCGAGCAGCGTCGACAACGGCTGGTGGCGGCGCGATGGTCGCGGCGGCGGCAGCTCGACCTCCGGATGCCTCCGCAGATCGGGGCGCTGCGGGCGGCGGTGGCCGACCTCGCCCGGTGGATCGGCGCCGACCAGCGGTGGGACAGCCGATTTCGTCGAGCGGCGCTCGTGCGGAGCACGGTCGACGCCGCGTTGGATGCCGCCCCGGGCCCGCTGCACGCGTTGGCGGCGCTCCTCGCCACCGATCTCGCCGAAGCGGGTGAGCGGCTACCCGCGCCCGCTCGGACCGCCGCCTCGACGATCGACGCCGCCCTGTCAATGAATCGTTGACAGGGCGCAGTGGCATTGCCTGTGTCTCGCTCAAGCTTGAGGATGTGAGTCACCTCGACTCAACTCGGAGGGCTCATGCGCCGCAACGCGGGCCTGTTCGTGGCGATCTCCCTGCTGTCCGGCTTCGGCGGCAGCGCCATGTCAGTGGTCGCCGGCATCTGGATCCTGGACCTCACCGGCTCCACCAGCCTCGCCGCCCTCGCCGGGCTCTGCGTGTACGCCCCGGTGCTCGCCGGCCCGTGGCTGGGCGGTCTGCTCGACCGGGCACCCCGGCGGCCACTGGTCATCGCCGTCAACCTCATGCTGGCCGCCGCCCTGCTCGCACTGCTCGCGGTGCGCGGGCCGGGGCAGACGTGGCTGATCTTCGCCGTCTCGTGCGCCTACGGCGTCAGCTACGTGCTGATCGACGCCGGTGAGACGGCGCTGCTGCCGTCGGCACTCGCGCCGACCGAACTCGGCGACGTCAACGGATGGCGCTCCAGCGCACAGGAGGGCATGAAGCTCGTCGCTCCAGTGGCCGGGGCCGGCCTCTACGCGTGGCGGGGCGGCCACGCGGTCGCCGTCCTCAGTGCGGCCGCGCCGGTCCTGGTCGCCACCCTGTACGCGCTCCTTCGCCTGAGCCCGACGCCCGCCGAGCGGCCCACCGAACGCGGCGACGGCCCGCGTACCGGGTTGGTGGTCCTGTTCGGGAAGCGAGCAACAGGGCTACCGGTCGTGCTCGCCGCGGTGTCGATCGCCATGTCCGGCTTCACGACGGCGGGCATCTACGCGATCGTCGTGACCGATCTGCGCCTGCCGACGACGTTCCTGGGCGTGCTGGCCGGCGCGCAGGGCGCCGGTTCCATTCTCGGTGGCCTGATCGTCGGCCGGCTCATCGCGACAAGAGGTCCCGTTGCCGTCGGTGTCGTCGGAACGGCACTGTTCGCGATCGGCTGCCTGGCGCGCTGCCTGCCGTGGTGGCCGGCCACTGTCGTCGGGGCGATGGTGGCCGGCGTCGGGCTGCCCTGGACCCTGGTCGCGGCGGTCACCGCCGTGCAGACCCACACGCCGTCGGCGCGGCTGGGACGGGTCTCCGCGACGGCCAACACCGCGATGTTCGGACCGCTCGTCGTGGCGATCCCGCTCGGCTCCGCTGCCGCCGTCCACCTCGGCGCCCGCCCGCCGCTCATGGCAGCCGCGGCGATCTGCCTGACCGCAGCGGTGGTGGCCAGCCTCCACGACCGGTCGACGCCGTACGACGAAACACCGACCGCGCGCCCACCACGCCGATCGGTGGGAACGGGTCCGGCGAGCCGCTGACCGGGGTCACCCGCGTACCGGATGGGTCGCCTGGAAGGCGAGTCGACGGTCCGCGTCGGCGGCGATCCGGTCGAGGATGTCGTCCAGGTCGAGGAAGACCGACCAGCGCTCCCGGCCGGTGGCGTGGGCCAGCCGGTCCACGAGCAACTCTTCCAGGTCCGTGACCCGCTTTCCCTTCCACACCTTGTCGGCCACGCTGACCAGCAGGTCGTCGACGCCGACGCCGTCCTGGTGCCAGGACGCGTGGTCGCGCGCGAACCGGGCCGACGAATCGGCGACGCCGTGCTGGAGCAGCAGCTCGTAACCGGCGGGCTCGTGCGCGGAACCGGGCCCGGACAACTCCTCCGGGTGCCGGACCTTGCCGATGTCGTGGGTGGCGGCGCCGAAGAGCACCGCCTCGCTGTCGAACGGGAGTTGCGGGAACCGGTGCGCCATCGCGTCGGTGAGCTGCGCGGCCACGTCGTGCACGGCCCGCAGGTGCGCGGCTAGGCGCGGCGGCGCGTCCAGGGCCTCCAGTAGGGCGACGACCTGGTCGGGCAGGGGCCGTAGCGGCGGGTCCGCGGGTGCGGTGAGGGCTCGGCGCAACGGATCGGACGTCACCGCGGCAAGGGTACGACCACAGCGCACTCCCGGCCCCTCCCGCGGGACATCCAGAGCTGGTTGCGCTCGGCTACGCTCCCCCGCACCAGGGAAGGGGTCCATCGGTGCGAGATCGACTACGGCAGGTCGCGATGGTGCTGCTCGGCGCGGCGCTGTTCGGCACCGCCGGCCTGAGCCTCGGCTCCTGGTACGCCGGCCGCGGCACCGTGCCAGTCAACTTCGACCGGGTACAGAGCATGGCGGCGGAGTTGCTTCCCGGCACCGAGTCAGTCGGTTCGAGCGTCGGCCTCAACTACGTCCACGGTGCCCTGGGCCCCGACGACTTCGGCTCGGCGTACGCGGAATACCACTACGTCGACGCTATAGCTGACGAATGCAGGCACTCCGAATTGGTACGGCGCAACGCCACCGCACTGGGTTGGCAGGGCAACCATCGGGTCACTGGCTCGCCATGCGATGGCTGGCGGGCCGAACGGGACGGGCTGACCGCCACGCTCACCCAGGTGGACCGCATGGCGGTCCTGAGGTTCGTGCCAGCCGCGCCGGACGGCTACGTCACCGTCATCCTCATTGCCACCGTCCCGGGTGCCGCGGCCGGCGCGGTGCTGTTCGGGCTGGCGGGACGGCGACGTCCACCCGTACCCCGACTGGTGGGCACACTGGTGACGATCGTTCTCCTCCCCGGCGTCGTCCTCACCTGGCAGGGCCTGCTGGCGAATGGATTGGCCGAACCGACGTGGCCGGTCTGGCCGGCCCTCGCTCCCGTGCTGGTGCCGCTGGCGCTCGTGCTGCTGCTGGCCGGGCGGATCTTCTACGTGGGTCGGCGGAAGCCGAGCCAGGTCTCCGGCCCCAGCACGACCCAACCCTGAACCGTCCGCCGTCCGCCGTCCGCCGTCCGCCGTCCGCCTGGATACTGTCTAGTCATGCCGCTCAGTCCGGACGAGGTCGAGGTGTTCGAGCACTCCAGGGCCCGCCTGGAGGCGATCGCCTATCGCCTGCTGGGCTCGGCCAGCGACGCGGAGGACGCCGTCCAGGACACCTTCCTCCGCTGGCAGGGCGCCAACCGGGAGCACGTCGAGACGCCCGAGGCGTGGCTGACGAAGGTCCTCACCAACGTGTGCCTCAACCAGCTGACCTCGGCGCGGGCCAGGCGGGAGACCTATGTGGGCACGTGGCTGCCCGAGCCGGTCCTCGCCGGGGACCGGATGCTCGGCCCGCTCGACACCGCCGAGCAACGCGAGTCGGTCTCGATGGCGGTGCTCACCCTGCTGGAGCGCTTGTCGCCGAACGAACGCGCGGTGTACGTGCTGCGGGAGGCCTTCGGCTACTCGCACGGTGAGATCGCCGAGATCCTCGGCATGACCGAGTCGAACTGCCAGCAGACCTACCGGCGCGCCAAGCAGCACGTCGCCGCCGAACGGTCCCGCGCGGAGGTCGACCTGGCCACCGCCCGGAAGGTCGTCGCGGAGTTCCTCACGGCGGCCAACAACGGCGAGATTCAGCGGCTGGTGGAGTTGCTGACCGACGACGCGACGAGCACCGCCGACGGCGGCGGCAAGATCCCGGCCCGGTCCGCGCCCATCGTCGGCGCGCTGGCGGTGGCGAAGTTCCTGCGTGGCCTGTTCAAGCCCGCCGACGTCAAACGGGACCTGGTCGGTGGCAGCCCCGCCATGTACGTCACCACCGCCAACGGCGCTCCGGCCGTGGTGGTCGTGATCGACGATCGGGTCATCGGCGTGATGTCGGTGCAGGTGACGCCCGAGGGTGTCACGGCCATCCACAACCAGGTCAACCCCGACAAGCTCGTCCGCGCCACCCGGCAGTGGTCCGCCTCGGAGCACGAGGAGCCCACCCTCCGCGTCTGGTGATCCAGCTCATAGCCAACTCCTGTCAGGAATCGCGTCGCTGTCCGGTTCAGGAAGCGACCATCACCGAGACAGGAGTGCCACCATGAAGCACCGCATCGTCGTCCTCGGAGCGGGTTACGCCGGAGCCATGGCCGCCGGGCGCCTCGCCAAGCGGCTGCACCGGGACGACACCGAGATCACCCTCGTCAACGCCGACGCGGACTTCGTCGAGCGGGTCCGCATGCACCAACTCGCCACCGGACAGAACCTCACACCACGCCCACTGAGCAAGGTCTACGCCGGCACCGGCGTCAACCCTCGACGGGCGCGGGTCACCGCCGTCGACGTCGACCGCAGGACCGTCGCGCTCGCCGACGACAACGGCACCGACGAGATCGCGTACGACACGCTCGTCTACGCCCTCGGCAGCGTTGCCGCCGACCACGGCGTCCCCGGGGTCGCCGAGCACGCGTACGACATCGCCGGCAGGCCCTCGGCGCTGCGGTTGCGCGACCGCCTCGCCCACCTCGCGGCCGGCGGGACCGTGCTCGTCGTCGGCGGCGGCCTCACCGGCCTGGAAGCGGTCACCGAGATCGCGGAGACCCGGCCGGACCTCGATGTCGCGCTCGCCGCGCGCGGGGGTCTCGGCGACTGGCTCAACGGCAAGGCGCAGCAGCACCTGCGTGGCGTCTGCGACCGGCTCGGCATCACGGTGCACGAGCACACCGACATCGCGCGGGTCGAGGCGGCCGGTGCGGTCACCCGCGACGGTCGGGAGATTCCGGCCCAGGTGACGGTGTGGACGACCGGCTTCGCCGTGCACCCCATCGCCGCCGCCACGACCCTGACGGTCGCGGCGACCGGACAGATCGTCGTCGACTCCAGCATGCGGTCGGTCTCGCACCCCGAGGTGTACGCGGTGGGCGACGCCGCGATCGCCGAAGGACCGGGCGGCAAGCCACTGCGGATGTCCTGCGCCTCGGGCATCCCGATGGCCTGGCAGGCCGCCGACGCCATCGCCGCACGCCTGACCGGTCGGGCGAAGTTCCCCAAGGCCCCGCTGCGCTACTTCAACCAGTGCATCAGCCTCGGCCGCCGCGACGGCATCATCCAGTACGTGACCGCCGACGACCGGGCCAGGCCGGCCCAGCTCACCGGGAAGCTGGCGGCCCGCTACAAGGAGTTCGTCTGCGCGGGCGCCGCCTGGAGCATCGCGCACCCGGTCCTGTACCCGGTCCGCCGTCACCGCGTCGTCCCGACCCGCTCGGAGATCCGTACGGCAGCGTCCTGACAGGTGGCTGAGGCACGACGCCCGGCTCCGGTGCTCCGGTGCTCCGGCAGTGAGCCAACCCAGGCGGGCGGCGGCGTCAGTGTCCTCGCGGGTTGACCGAGGGCGCGGTCCTCTGGAGATACCGCATCAACGACCGCCTGCCCAACTTCAACGCCGCGCTGGTGACCGCCTGATCGCGTTGATGGGAGAGTTCGGCAAACCGGGCTCGCACATCGGTCAGCGGTTGGTGTGGCGCCCAGATGGTCCGGAAGGCCCTGGCCTGGTCGGCCAGGGCCTGGTTGGCCGCAGCGGAGGTGAACGCCACTTCGCTGCGGTGGGCGGCCCCGGAACTGCTGGCCACCGAGGCGAGGCCAGCGGCCACCAGGGCCGCGATCGCGGCCGCCGTGCCCAACTCGGCGGAGGCCAGCCCGGCCGCCCCCGACGCGCCGGCGAGGACCGCCGACGAGACAGTGGTCAGGGTGCTCCAGCGTTGCCAGAACGCGGCTTGCCTCCGTTGAAGTGAAGCCCAGGAGTCGTGCCGCTGCTCGAGCAACTCGGCTTCAGCGATGAAGACGGCACGCTCCCGCTGCTCCCCATCCATGCATCACATCGTGTCAGAGGTCCGCACAGCCGCCTCCTGACCGGACATGTGCCAGCCCTAGGCTGTCGCAATGGCGGCGGAACATGTGGTGATCGATCTCGACGAACACGGTCCTGAGCCGGCCCAACGGAGTGGCAGCACCCACGGGAACATCGCGAACAAACGGAAGATACTCCTTTCACTCGTCGCCGCCTTCGCGATCGGTGTGGTGCTCGGCGGCATCGGTGTCGGCGAGTTGCGCGACTCTCGGGCACAGCGCGGGCAGTCCACTGTGGTCTCGCTCGTGGCCCTACCTGAGTCGGGCTTCTCGGGAGGCTTCAACAGCAGGGGAACCGTCCTGCTGAACGGGCAGCTGACACTGATCAACACCGGCCCCGCGCCGATCACGATCCGCGCGGCCCAGGCAGAAAGGCCGGGCGTCCAGGTACGGAGTATGGGCCAGGCCCGGCAGGTTCGCCCGGGTGGCACCGGCCAGATCCCCGTCGAACTGCAATTGGAGTGCGCGACGGCGTTCGAGCTGGAGCCATTGTCGGTGCGGTTCTCCGTCGAGACCGAGGACAAGCGGCTCAGAGAGGCGCGCTACCCCGTCGCTCTCGTCGGAAGCGCCTGGCAGGAGGACGCCCAGCGCCTGTGCGATCCCCGACTCGACTCATAGCTGGGGCCACCCACCTTCCAGCGGCTCATCGAGGTGCGAGGACCCGCCGCGAGGCGACAGAAGTCCGGCCGTGTGGGTGTCGGGCGGGCCGGAGTCCCGCTGGGCGCCGGCCCGCCCGCATTCGCCCGAAGCCGATTACCAGCCGTGACCCCAACCGGCCTGAGCCGGCGCGGCCATCCAGGTGGCCGCAACGATGGCCCCGACGGCCGCTGCGTAGATAACACGACGGATTCGCATGATGTCTCCCTCTCCAGGGGTGTGTGTCGCCGCTTGAACAGGCGACAGCGCTGACCGAACGTTGAAGGCCCCCACATGTCGGCGAACTCATCACCCATGTCGATCGCCGGCGTCCGGGTGATTGGACATCAGCGTATTGCCGCCAGTTAGGTATCCACTACGGTCGGTGCTTGTTCCGAACAGCCACGCGCCCGTCCGGGCTGCTCACCGGCCTGTTCGGACCTGTTCGGGCACTCAGACCGGCTGCGGCTGCTCGACCAGGTGGACCAGCATCAGCGCCGTCCTCTTGTCGGGTTGCACGAAAGCGGTGCGGATCAGGTAGGTGCCACGAGCCAGGTCCACGGTGAGGTGGGTGGTGTGCTCCAGCCCGTCGCCGGTGTAGCCGGAGTCGAACAACTCGGCCGGCCCGCTGGTCGTCCACGTACCCGCGTCCTCCCAGCGGGCGATCCTGACCGCCCGGGGAACGAGGCGGACGACATCTGCCTCGGAGGCGGCGTAGAGCCACCGCACGAAGATCCGCCGGTCCGGTAGGTACGTGGTGGACGCCGGCTCGTCGGCCAGAACGAGCGCCTGGACGGCACCGACGTCAAGCACCCCCACGTAACCGTCGACCCGGCAGGCCCGGTCGTAGTCGCCCCAGGAGTCATCGTCGTCGTCCGACGCGCCCTTCCACTCGCCGAGTGCCGTCGTCGGCACAACGATGAGCGGCCCGCCGCCCGAGTCGACCCACTGCAGCAGGCTGACCGGCTTGCGCGTACGAGCGAGGACGCCCGCCAGGTCGGTCATGTCGGTCACGACCGCGTCGGCACCGGCTGCGGCGAGACGTTCGGCCTTGCCGGGTTTGTTGGCGTACCCGATGCAGGCGACACCGGCTGCTCGGGCGGCTTCCACGTCGGTGACCGAGTCACCGACCAGAACAGCGGCATCGGGTGCGACCTTCAGCTCTTGCAGGGCCCGCACAACGGGCATCGGGTTGGGCTTCAGCAGATCGGGGTGCTCACCCCGGCCGATGACGGCGGCGAAGTAGTGGGCCCGGTCGCGGCGTCCGAGATAGGCGTCGATGGCAGCGGCGGAGTTGTTGCTGACGATGGCGAGGGGGCGCCCGGTCGCCAGGCACGCCCCGACCACGTCGAAGGCTCCGATCGTGGTCTCCGCGGACGCCGCCGCCTCGACCTCCGCCGCCGCCAGGGCCGCACCGACGACGCCCACCAGCTCGGGCGCGAACACAGCTGTCGCGCGGAACAGCTCCAACGGGTCGTCCCCGTCGCGCAGCTCGTCGGGCAGGACGACGCCCCGGCCGACGATCAGCTGCCGAAGGTCGGCGGCGATGCGCGGCGCGGCCTTGGAGCCGAACAGGCGGCAGATCGGACCGTCGAAGTCGACGAGGACGGCCTCGGCCCGCTCGGTGAGCCGGTCGAGCGGCCGTTCCGCCTCGCTTGTCACCATGCGCTCCCGCAGGCCGTCGCCATCAAGGCTGTCGATCCTAGAGGCCGACGCGGGCCGAGCCGTCCTCGGACGGCTCGGCCGCTGCGTCAGGGTGTCACCCGGGTGGCCGGGCTGTCGCCGGGCAGTCCTCCCGCGCTGCTGTCGGTCTCCACCGGCGGCAGCGGGGTGGTCCCGAGGACGCCGCCGTCCCTGCCGTACGCGGTGAGAGTGGCCGCCTGGTCCGGCAGTACCCGGGTGGTGCCGGCGTTCGACGCGTCGAGGGCGACAGTGGCTGGCGGTGCGCCGCCGACCGTCACAGTGACCCGGGCCGCGTCCGGCGGGGCGATCACCCGCACCTCGCCCGTGGCGGGACGGGCGCCGTCCTCGGTCCGGACCCGCCAGCCGATCGGTCGCTTGTCGGCGCCCTCGGCCGGCAACAGCAGCCGCAGGTCGGTCCCCCAGCCGGTCCGATCGTCGCCGTGCATGGCGTACGCGATCACCCCACCGCCGGCCGGCTGCACGGTGAGCAACGCGGCGGCCTGGCCGTGCTCGCGGCCCGACCACCGCACCCGCACCGTCGTGCCGGCGGCTGGAAGGTGGCTGTCCTGAAGTGCCGTCTGGACGAAGGTGCGGAGGTTGACGTCGTCGAGCGGCGTGCCGCGGGCGGGTTGGCGAGCGGCGATGAGTAGGGCGTCCATCTCCGGCCCGGTCGGGTCGAGCGCGGCGTACGGGCCGCCGCCCAGACCACCCTGGAAGAACACCCGATCGCCGCGGCTGACCCGGACAACGGGTTCGTGCGGCAGGGGTTCGGGCGGCAGCACCGCGAAACCGACTCCGACTCCGTCCGCCCTGGCGATGTCCTGGTACTCCACAGTCCCCCTGGGCGTGTACCGAGGGTCGCCACTGATCATCACTGTGGATTCGGGCGGACCGACCGCGACCGCGAACCCAGCCCGGTCGGGGTAGGCCCGCATCAACGTCAGCACCGGGTCGTCGTCACCCTCGCTGTGGCCGCCGTACCGCATCTGCTGGGCACCGGCCCCGGCCGGACCCACGTACCAGACCAGCGCTTCCCTGGTCAGCAGGCCGAACCGCAGCGGCACCGCTACCAGCGCGACCCGATGGCCCGCCTGGTCACTGCCGTAGATCAGACGGATCCGGTCACGGTCGCCGATCTTCCAGGCACCCACCGGGGCGTCGATTCGCACCGGCGGATCGACGCTGATCCGCGTCCGGAGCGTGTCCAGCCAGGCCCGGTCCCCGGCGAGCGCGCCCCGCGGTGGCGCGTCGAGCAGCGCCGTCGGAGTGGCGGCGACAGCGATGCCGGGTGCCCATCCGGGCAGCGGAACCACGTTGGTCTGGACCCCGACGAGCGCGACCCCGACCGCGGCGGCCAACGCCGTGCGGATCAGCCGCGTCCGCTGGTGCCGTCGCTCCCGGCGGGCGAACCCGGGCCAGGGATCCTCGGGTACGTCGACGCCGTGCGCGGCCTGCCGCAGCGCGGGACCGAGCGTCGAATTGGCGAAGCTTCCGGTCATGCCAGTTCCTCCTCGAGCCGTACCGGGGACTGAGCGGCGGGTGGGGCGGCGAAGTCGCTCCGCAGCCGGGCCAAACCGCGCGACGCCTGGCTCTTCACCGCGCCGACGGAGCAGCCGAGAACCTTGGCGGTGTCCGCCTCGCTGAGATCCTCGAAGTAGCGCAGCACCAGCACCGCCTGCGTCCTGGGCGGTAATCGCCGCAACGCGGCGAGGAGTAGTTGGCGCTACTCCACCTGCACGTACGCGTCATGCGCCGGCTGGCTGTCGGAGGTCAGCAGCGGCACCTCCAACGGCCGCCGCCGACGCCGCCAGGAGATCGCCGTGTTCACCATCGCCCGGCGTACGTAGACCTCGGGCGCGTCCCGGCGCAGCACCCGACCCCAGCTCCGATGGGTCTTCTCCAACGCCGACTGCGTCAGGTCCTCGGCTGTCCCCCGGTCACCGGTCAGCAGGTACGCCGTTCGGAGCAGCGACCCCCACTGTCGTTGGACGAACAGCCGAAACTCTTCGTCGTCCTCGTGCCGACTCACGCCACCTCCAGGTCGCGTCCACCTCGCGTCTCAGTGCGGACGCAGAGTGAGACGCCACCTGCGGCCTCCGGGGTTGAGTGGAGGATCGCACGCTGCCGCCCGGCCGCAAGCTGACGAGCGATCCCGCTCCGCACCGACCGGCGAGGTCGATGCGGAGCGGGACCGCTGACGGTCTACCCGTGAGAACCCCATCAAAGGGCCGAGCACTTCCAGGTCTTCCCGCCATCCTTCGAGTCGCACCACACGAGGACCTTGCCGAGGACCGGAAAGGTGAAAGTGAAGAGGTGGCCTCTGTTCTTCGAGTACACGACGCCGGACTTCTCGGCGATGTCGGCCAGCGCCCAACCGGGGTCCGGCCCGGCCACTGTCGCCACCCGGCGCATCGACTCGATGTCCTTGCCGTCGAGGAGCGTCCTGATCTCGTCCGCCGAGGGCTCACGATCACCGATCAACGTGTCCACCGTGTCTGGGCCGTCGACGGCGACGCCCTTGGCCTTCTCGAAGGCAGCCTTCGTCCCACCGACCGTGGTGGCGCCGGCGAGGTCGAGGGTGAGGATCAGCTCGCCCGTCCGGCGCGACAGCAGGCACTGCCAGATGGTCTTGCCCGACGCGACGCACATGGTCAGGCACCACTCGGGGCCGCCGGGGTTGGACGAGGCGAAGAGCAGGGACGTCGCCGTCCCGCTGTCGCCGCTGCCGTCGTACGTCCCGTCGGCGAGGTCGGCCATTGTGGTGCCGAGGACGTCCCGGCTGCCCGGAATCGTGCCGACGACAGTGACCCCGTCGACCTCCCTACCGGCGGCGAGTGCTTCGAGTTGGTCGCCGGTGAGGTTCCGCCCGCCGGTGTCGACGGCCAGCACCTTGTCCAGGTCGCCGACGGGTCGGCCGGTGAGGTCCTCGAACTGTTGGAGCATCGCGCCCGGGGCACCGGGTTGGTCGGTGATCGTCGTCCGGGCCTCCCCCTCGGCGGCCTGCGACGGGGCGTACGAAGCGGTCAGCCCGACGATCAGGGCGGTCGTGATGATGGTGGCGCGCCGGGTGATGTCCCGCAGAGTTGTCATCCTGTCCTCATCTCGGTGATCGGTGTCGGCGGGGTGGGACGGGCTACCACTGACACGTGATCACGTCGCCAAAGTCGTTGGGGGAACCCGCGTCGCAGTGGTCGTCGATCCACTCACCGATCTCGCCGATCGTGTCCACGATCCAGGCGAACACCGCTTTGATCGCGCCCCAGATGCTGAAGTAGACGACTGTCGTCTCGGGTGTGCCGCCGGCCTCGTCGATGACGTCCTTCGTCGACATGGCGGCATGGGGCTTCTCGATGATGTCCAGCACCCGTACGCCGGTGTCGTCCTTGCCTGCCAGCAGCGCCGCGACCTGCTCCGGGGTCCGCTCCTTGCCGTCGTCGACGGCCACGATCGCGCGGTCGACCAGCACCTCTCGGCTGCCGCTGACGGCCTGGGCGATGCCAGCGATCTCGCCCACCGTGAGGTCGTTGCCCAGGGCGGGGCCGGTGAACCGCCGGACCGAGACGGCACCGGAGGGCTCGATCTGGATCTCGTCGGCCGTGATCATGTCGTCCGCTCCGAATGGCGCCCAGGCGAACGTCCACTTCCCGGCGACGCAGCGGAACGGGCTGTGCTCCCGGCCCTCGGGCGCGGTCTCGGTGCGGAGGATCTTCCCGCGCTCGTCGACGTACTGGACCACGCAGTCGGCGCCCTTCTGCGGCGGCTTCTCCGTCCGGGCCACGGCGGCGGAGGACATGGCCAGCACCGTCCCGCTGACCACCCCGATCACCGCGAGGCGGTGTGCCAAACGACTCATCGAACGCTCCATTCCTGGTGCGGAAGAAACTGGTGTCCGAAGAGTGGCGGGCTGCGCTGAAGCGGCCCGGAAACGGCGCTGAAAGCGGGGTACGTCAGTGCAGCCGTGTGGCGTCGAGCTGGTCGAGGTCGGCGCGGATCGAGTCGGCGTCGGCATCGCCGAGCTTGTCGAGGATGGTCAAGGCTCGGCGCCACGCGGCACGGGTGGCGGCGAGGTCGCCGAGCGCCCGGTGGCTGCCGCCAAGATTGACGTACGTGCTGGCTTCGGCGTACCGGTCGTTCACCTGCGTGAAGAGGTCCAGGGCGTGCTCGTAGCAGGCGATCGCTCGCCGATCGTCGCCGAGCTGATGATGGGCGTGGCCGAGGCTGTCCCAGGTGTCGGCCTGCCCCTGGACGTCGTCCACTTCCTGCAACATCCGCAGCGCCTCGCCGCACGATTCAAGCGCGTGCTGGTAGTTGCCGAGCAGCGCTTCCTGCCAACCGACAGCGTTGAGGGTGTACCCCTGCCCGGCCCGGTTTCCGGTCCCCCGGAACAGGGTCAGCGCCCGCCGGGAGTGGCGCAGGGCCTGCTGGTGCTGCCCCTGCCGCTCGGCCAGTTGACCAAGGTTCAGGCAGGTGTGCGCCCGTCCGGCGTCGTCGCCGACATCGGTGAACAGGTCGCGTGCGCGCCGCAGGTGGTCGTCGGCCTCGTCGTACCGTCGGAGTCGGGAGCAGGCGAGACCGAGGCTGCGGTGCGCGTGGCCCTGCCCCGCCTGGTCCCCGATGCGGGACGCGGCGGCCAGCGCGATCTGTTGCGTGCCGAGCCAGTCCTGCCAGTGCCCCTGTCGGTGCAGGAAGCCGGCCATGGCCCAGGCGAGCCGCCAGGCGTGTCCCTCGAACCCGGACCGCGCCGCGAGCGGCACCGCCGCGAGCAGGACGGGGACCTCGGTGGTGAACCACGCCGCGGCGGCCGACCGGCTCCTGGGGCGCTCCGGCGTCACGCCCGCGCAGGGCGGCGGGAGGCTGATCGTGCTGAAGTGCGGGTGCAGTGCCAGGTCGGCGGCGTGGGCGGTGTGCAGGCAGTGGTCGAGCAGTCGGTGGATGGCGGCCCGACGCTCGGCCGGCGGCTCGGCCTCGTCGGCGAGGCTGGCGGCGTACGCGCGCAGCAGGTCGTGGAACGCGTAGCGCCCGTACGTGTGCTCGGTGAAAAGATTCGCCCGGGTCAACTCGGTGAGCAGCGGGCCTGTCGCCCGACCGTCGACGCCGGCCAGGCTGGCCACGGCCGGGGCGGAGACGTCCGGGCCGGGATGCAGGCTCAGCAGCCGGAACAGCCGGGCCGCGGGTGGGCTCAGCGTCCGGCACGACCAGGAGAAGACCGCCCGTACGTCGGTGGCCTCGTCGCCTGCGCGGAAGGCGTCCAGGTCACCCAGTTCGCCGGCGACGGCGGCCAACGAGAAGTGCCTGTTGGTGGCGGCTCTGGCGGCCACGATGGCCAGGGCGATGGGCAGCCGCGCGCACCGGTCGGCGATGGTGTCGGCCGCGGCGGGTTCGGCGGTGACCTGGCGCTCCCCGAGCCGGCGGACCAGCATGTCGCGGGCCTCGCCGGGGCTGAACAGGTCGAGGGGCACGGGGTGGGCGCTCTCGGTGACGACCAGCGGAATGAGCTGGTCGCGGCTGGTGACGATGGCGAGGCAGTCCGGTGAGCCGGGCAGCAGCGGCCGGACCTGTTCCGCGTCGCGGGCGTTGTCCAGCACCACCAGCAGTCGCTTGCCCGCCACAGTCGTGCGGTACAGGCTCGCCATCGCGTCCGGGTCGCCGGGCATCCGGGCCACCGGAACACCGAGCGCCTCCAGGAAGCCGTGCAGCGCACGCGCCGGTTCGGTCGGTGTGGCCGCCGGGTCGAAACCGCGCAGGTTGACGTACAGCTGCCCGTCGGGGAAGCGCTCGGCAGCGCGGTGCGCCCAGTGCACGGCGAGGGCGGTCTTGCCGACGCCGGCGGTCCCGGACACCACGACGGCGCCGCCCCGGCCGACCAGCGCGTCGAGGGCGGCCAGTTCCGCGTCGCGACCGGTGAACGTGGGTACGGGGGGAGGCAGTTGCGCCGCGACCCGCGTCGAGGCCGCCGCGGCCGGTGCGGCGATAGCGCTGTCCTGGCGCAGGATGGCGCACTCCAGGTCGCGTAGCCGCGGACCCGGATCGAGGCCGAGGTTCTCCCGCAGGTTGTCGCGCAGCCGCCGGTACGTGGCGACCGCCTCGCCCTGGCGGCCGTCGCGGTACAGGGCGAGCATCAGCTGCGCGTGCAGGTGCTCGTCGAAGGGGTGCTGTCGGACCAGCCGCTCCAACCCGGGTACGAGGCCGGCGTGCTCACCGACGGACAGCCGGGCCTCGGCGAGCGATCGCTCGGCCTCCAACCGTAGGCGTGCCAGGTGTTCGGCCTGCTCCTCAAGCCAGGCCGACCCGGCCACGTCGGCCAGCGGTGGACCCCGCCACAGTGCGACGGCGGCCGTCAGGTGCGTCACCTGCTCGTTGCGGTCCGTAGCGCGCCGGGCCAGCTCGATGAGGCGCTCGGCGGCCTGGACATCAGTGGAGTCCGGCCCGGTGTCGAGCAGATATCCGGGCTGGCGCGCCACTATCGACCCGGGCTCGCCGAGCACCCCGCGTAGGTAGGAGACGTGGCGCTGCAACGTGTTCGCCGCCGTGGCCGGTAGCTGGTCGCCCCAGACCACGTCGATGAGCCGGTCGACACTGACGACACGCCCCGCGTGCAGCGCCAACGTGGCCAGAACCGCCTTGCGGCGCACGCCGTTCACCGCCTGCGGACTGCCGGCGACGACCACCTCCACCGGCCCGAGCAGCCTGACCCGCACGCCCGTACCAACCATCGACATCACCGAATCAAACTAACGTCCCCAGCCCAGCAAACTCGATCTATTCGTCGCGTAATGGACACGATCCACGGGGCACCAGGAACGGACTCCGGGAGCTACCGTCTAGCGCACTACTGCAGGGAGGTACGCCGGTGGGCCATCGGCTGCGGCGCGTCGCGATGGTGCTGCTCGGTGCGGTGTTGCTGGGTACTGTCGGCCTGAGCCTCGGTGCCTGGTACGGCGGTCGTGGTGTCACGCCGCCCAGCGGCGACCAGGCGCAGAGCCTGGCCGCGCAGTTGCTTCCTGGTGCGGTGCCGGTCCACTCGGGTCGGGTCGCGCACGGCTACCGGTGGGGCGTCCATCTCGCTGCCGACGACCTGGGCTCGGGCCGGGACTCCTTCTGGTACCACGAAGGTGACGACTGTGGGCTCTCCGAGCAGTTCCGGCGCAGCGCCCGGACGCAGGGGTGGCAGGGGCTCCACCGCGTCCCTGGCTACCTGTGCGACGGCTGGCGGGCCGAGCGCGACGGCCTGACGGTTGCGCTCGAATACTCTGCGAGCGGGACAGAGCTGACCATCGCACCGGCCGCGCCCGGCACGTTCCTGCCCAGCACGGTCGCTGGCACCCTCGCCGGCGCCGGGGCCGGCGCGGCGCTGTTCGGGTGGGTGGCACGGCGACGTCGACCCGTACCCCTGCTGGTCTGCACCCTGGTGACGGTTGGCCTCCTCCCGGGTGCCGCCCTCACCTGGATGGTCCTGGGCCCGGGCATCGTCGTCGAGCCGGTCTGGCCCGTCTGGCCCGCTCTCGCTCCCCTGCTGGTGCCCCTGTGGCTCGTCCTCCTCCTGGTCGGCGTGTATGCCTTCCCGAAACGGGAGACCGAGACCGACAGCAGCTCTCGGGTCACGGTGGTGGTGGTGAGTGTCGCGTGCGCCCTGGCCCCCGTGGTGCTGGCCGCCGCGCTGCTTTTCCTGTTCGTTGGAGCGCAGCCCAACCGTCCGACGGCCGGCGACCCCGTCGTGCCGGTGTCGACAGTCGATGGCTGGAACGTTCAACCGTCCCCGTCCCCCCGATAGGTGAGCGCAGTGACCACACGTGACGGCAAGGTGATTGCCGACCAGACCATCTCCGCCGACGGTTACTCGGCCGGGCTCAACCAGACCGAAGAACGCCCGTTCGGCGACGACGGCGGTGACGGCTGGGGCCGTGGGCTGCACTCCTGGATGTTCGACGACGCCGAGGAGAACCAGGCCGAGCTCGACCTGAGCAACACCGCCTCAGCGGTCATCATGGGCCGCAACATGTTCGGCCCCGTGCGCGGCGCATGGGATCGGCAGTGGAACGGCTGGTGGGGTGACGACCCACCGTTTCACAAGCCGGTGTTCGTGCTCACCCATCACGCCCGCGAGCCGCAGCCGATGGCGGGCGACACCACCTTCCACTTCGTCACCGACGGGATCGAGTCGGCGCTCACGCAGGCACGCACGGCGGCCGGTGGCGGCGACATCTTGATCCACGGCGGCGCGACCACCATCAACCAGTACCTCGCCGCCGGTCTGGTCGACGAGCTGCGGCTGCACATCGTGCCGATCACCCTCGGCGCCGGCGTGCGGCTGTTCGAGGGCGTCCCGCCGCTGAACCTCGAACAACTGGCGGCGCGGGCGGCGAGCACGGTCCTGCACGTCACCTACCGCGTGCTCGTCACTCCCTCTCGGTAGCCTGCGCAACGAGCCGGCGGAAAGCCGCAGCGGCAGAGTCGTACGACGGAGGATGCGTTGTCTGCTATCGCGTCACTGACGGTGGTCCCCAGGGACAGCATCACCGAGCTGGCCCGCGTGGCCCGCACGTCGCCGTCGTCGTTCCACACGTACCTGGCCGAGCACGGGAGCAAGGCGCGGCAGGAGTACGACTGGTCCGGCTACTGCATGCTCTACGTGCTGACCTATCTGGAGGAGCGCGGCATCGACCTGGAGCCTTCGGAGTTCAATGCCGAGTCGGAGGCCATCAACAGCGCGTACGGCCTGACCACGCTCATCACTCCAGCACCAGGGTTACCGGATCAGCTCGACCCCGGCGCGCACCGCGAGGAGGAGTTGGCCGCCCACTTCACGGAGATGGGGATTGACTTCGAGGAGAGCGGCGCGGCCGGTCTGGACACGCTGAGGGTGTTACGCGACAGCATCTCCGACCTTCGCGACGACCAGGTGTTGCTGATCAACATCGGCTGAAGCCGGCTCACCCAGCCAGCGTCACCACAGCGCGAATGGGTTGGCATGCCCTGGCCGTGGTGTGGCAAGGTGCTCGTCATGACTCAGCCCCGAAAGGTCCATGGCGCGTAGGTCACCTGGTGCGCTGCGCGCACTGTTGAAGTCTGCCGGGCGGAATGCGGGCAAGCTCCGCCCCATCGATGGTCTGTCGAACGGCGCGAACGCGGCGATCGCCAGGCTCGAAGGCACCCATCCGGGTTTCGTTCCGGTAGCGACAGCGCTGGCCGGCTACCGTCGTGCCATTCGACGCTCGGGACGGTGGCTGGATCTAGGGGATGACTGCTCCTGTCCGGGTTGCGATGTGTTGTACCAGCGAGACGTCCTTGGCGACGCGATGCGCCGACTGCCAACGGCCGCCTCCCGCGAGTTGCGGCGTGTCGTCGACCCGTTGGACGACGAGTTTCTCCGGAAGACGCTGCCCGACCCGCGAGCTGCCGAACTGAGTCCGTGGCACGCGCAGGCGTGGTGGCGGCAACGGATCAGGGAACGGTGACGGCAGCAGGGGCTGGTACGGCAGCCGCAAGCCGGTTTGGTTCAAGCGACGGCGGGAACCCGCGGCACCGGAAGGCTCGTGGATGACCACCGTGGGCAGCCCCGCCCGCGGTGCGTGACCGGGTGCTCTCACAGTGGGGGAGGCTCATGCGCTGGTTCCGCGCGGCTCGCGGCGCCTCCACGACGGGCGCGACCAGATCCAGCAACCCGATCGGTGCGGAACGAGATCCGAAGCGGGCAGTCACCTTCAGCGACGCGGTCATTGCCATCGCCGTCACCCTGCTCGTCCTGGAGATCCAGCCGCCGGAGGACACCGAGCACCTGCTCCGCGGCCTCATCGAACTGTGGCCCTCCTACGTGGCGTACGCCATCACCTTCCTGCTGATTGGGCAGATGTGGGTGAACCACCACGTCATGTTCGACCACATCCGCTCGGCCGACCGCATGCTGCTCCTGCTCAACACCCTGCTGCTGATGGTGATCGCGTTCCTGCCGTTCGCCTCGTCCCTCCTTGCCCACGCGTTCGAGTCCGGCCACGGCAAGCGCACCGCACTCATCTTCTACGGGGCCACCTACGTGGTGGCCGCCATCCTCTTCAACGTGATCTGGGAGTACGCCAGGCACGGCCGTCGCCTGCTGACCTCCACCACCGACAACGACACCGCCCGGGCGATCAGCAGACGCTTCCGCCCCGCGCCGTTCTGGATCGTCGTCGGGACAGCTCTCGGCGCCCTTCATCCGGTCGTGGGCCTCGTAGTGGTCATCGCGTTCATCCCCTTCTACTGGCTGCCGATCAAAGGCGAGGTCGGCAGCATTCAGCGCACCCGCGCGCAGAGTCAGGGCGACTCATAGCCCGACCTTCTCTTTCCTGACCGGTTCGGGCACCGTGGACCCGTGAGTGAGCACACCGCCGGATCCCTCCTGACCTCCTACCGCATGGTCCACGCCGCAGCCGCCGCCGTGAGCACCCACACCAGGATCGAGACCTGGCAGGCGGGCCACGCCCGGCATCAGGACCTCGCCGGCCTACGCCCCGCCGGTCCAGTCGACGATTTCGACGCGCCAGGTGGCACCGGCACCAGACTGACCTACCGCCTCGACCCGTCCTATTTCACGCCGTCCGCGCTCCACGCCCCCACGCCCGACCTCCACGCCGAAGGCTGCTGCGACCTCCCTGGCCGGTTCCGTCTCCGCGACAGCCGTCCAACCAGATCCTGACCGGGGTGTGGTGGACATCGACCGTTGTAGGGTGCGCGACGTGGGATACACGGTGATGCCCTCAGGCCGTCTGAACCTCCCGGAGTCGGAGGACGCCGCCGCGGTCGCCGCCGTCCTGGCCGCCCTGGCAGGACGAGGTGGTTGGTACCGGCCGGGTGAGTTTCCGGCGGATGGCACGCTGGTCGACCTGGGGGATCCGGCCAGGGCCACGATCGTCCGCGACGGAGACTGGATCGAGTTCGGGCACGACGACGAGGGCGACCCCAAGTGGTCGAACCAGACAACGGCCTTCTACGTCGCGATCGCGCCGTTCGTTCGCTCCGGAACCGTCCAGATCGAGGGCGAGGACGGCGCCCGCTGGTCGTACACCTACGCGGACGGGCAGGTCACCCAGCAGGGTTGGAATGGTTGGGACGGGTCCATCGAGCCGTTCGGCGAGTATGTGGACCACCCGTAAGCGCTGTCACTCACCGGCCGCCAGGACGTCGGAGAGCGGGTCGGCGAGAGTGGTCTTGCCGGCGGCGGGTGGCCCGTCGACGGCGACCCGCGTCGGGTGGGCGACCGTGACGGAGCCGACCGCCTCAGCCAAGCGCTCGAGCAGTTCGTCGCGGGTGCCTCGAACCATGTCCTGCCCCTCCATCACGTCACCGCCGCCTGTCGGGCCGGATTTGCACCCCCATCGAAGTCGGTCACATCACGTAGGGTCTTCGAATGGTCGCACGGGTCCTGGCGCACCTCCGCCCGCCTCTTATCGTCTGCGGACAACTGGTTGCCCTGGTGTTGCTCGTCCTGGACGCGCGCCGTGAATGGGGTGCGTACGGGCTTGTCATGCTCCTCCTGTTGCTTGGCGCGCTTGCCGCGATACCTGCGGCGTTGGTCGACTGGCCAGGGTTCCGGTTGATCAGCCTGATCGCGCAGACCATCGGAGCCGGCGTCGTCGCGTTGGCTCTCCATGACTCGGCCGACAAGCGGGCTCTCTGGGTGTACGCGCTGTCCGCCCTGGCGGCGGTGATCTCGCCGACCAGCCGGCCAGGGCTCGGCCGGACGACAGTGATCGGCGTGGGGACGGCACTGGTGCTCACCATCGGCGTGTCGGCTCCAGCACTGGCCTGGGGTGGCAGTCAGCCCGAGGCGGTGGTGTGTGTGCGGGAGGGGCAGTCCGCTGAGGAGCTGGTGCGCGAGAACCACCGCTTCGACCCGAACCACGTGGTTGCGGGTTTCGGCTCAGAAGGGCCGCAAGCGCCCTGCATGGAGGTGCTGTTCGATCCCGGCGCCACCGCTGACGACGCCGCCGACGTCGCCCGCAACTACTCCGCAGACCCGAGGGTCTCGTCCGTCAGCCGGACACGCTGACGCTCAGCGCACCGGTGCGCCAGTTCGCGGGTGCCAGGAACCATGCCACCGTCCTGCCAGGTCAGGGGCGGCCGGCGTTCGTCTTGATCGTGTCGACGAACGCGTCCCAGGCAGCGGGTGCAAAGCTCCAGCGTCCCGGCATCGGGGGGCCTTGGAGTCGCGAACGCAGCAGTCATGCTCTGGCACAGAGGGTAGGTCGTAGCCGTGTCCCAGAGGAACGCTGTGCCGCTGCGTCGCACCCGGGCCTACTGGCTCCTTGTGTGGGCCTTTCGCTGCCATCCGGTCGCCCTGGTGTTGGGCGGACTGACAGCGGCATCGGCTCTCGTTGAGGTTCCGGTCTTGACAATGGCACTCACCGCACTCATGGCAGCCTTCCTGCTTCCCGCCGTGGTCCTCGGGCTCACCGCAATGATGATGTTGTACGCCGGCGGATTGATGCCACGTGACATGGCTGGTCGGCAGGCAATGACGGGCATGCTGTGGCGAGACGTGGTGAGACCCCTGAAGCGGCCCTGATCGCTGCCCGCGTCGATCAGTAGAGCCACCGGTCGAGCACTCCGGGCCAGAAGTGGGTTGTATGGTCGCCGTCCCCGAACGCGGGCGGGTCAAGGGCCTTGATCCGCTCCAACAGGTCGGCGAGCTCCGCGAGTGCTTCTTCTTCGGCCTGTCCGTCTTCGTCCCAGCGGTCGATAGCGGTTGAGCTGGTCAGCCAGCTACCAACCATGTGTAGCGAACACAGCCAGTGGGTGATCGTCGAGTTGACGAACCCGGTGCTGCCGTCCGGCGACCAGATCCGCACCTCACTGGTCCCCGGCGCGGCACCGTACACCCAGTCCAGGTCATCGGCGTTCGCCAACCGGTACATCGTCGGCTCTGCGTGGAACGACACCGCACTCACGAGGTCATCGATCAGCGGTACGCCAGAGGAGACCAGCGCGGCCTTCTGCGGCTCGGGAAGCCGCCACGTCGCCACGTCCAGCTCGGTAGCACGCACCACCCGCCCAGGACCGGCCCAGGCCGTGACCGCCTCGAACGCGGGAGGCAACGGAAGATCATCAATGGGCACGCCAATGAGGGTAGTCCGGCCACGGTTCCAAGCCAGTGTTCGTTGTAGTGGCCAGGCATCCGATCATTGACAGATTCGTGCGTCCACGCCCGAGGGCCTGCTGCTCTAGTTCGATGGAGCCTGTCGCACTTCAACTGGCGGAGATCTGTCGCGCATCTCTTGTTGGACGACAGCGGGTTCCGTCAAGACTTGCGAGATCTCGATGGCCCTCGCTAGGAACCGCGGATGTGCACGGCACCGCACCGCACCGCAGCCTGCGACCGCCGTACGAGGTGAAATCTGGAACGGACGCGCAATGTCAGCCTTGCTCGGCGTTGCTAGCGTCGGGGCGACGTCCGGAGGGCCGGACGGGAAGGACGACGCGGTGGCCAGCAACGGAAGTGCGGCGGCCTTGGCGAATCGGCGTGCTCGCGCGCCGATGGTCGTGATCGGCAGCGTCGTCGCGTTGGCCGCCCTCATCGCGCTGGGGTACCGGCTGGGTACCGACCCGCGGGTCGAGCACGGAGAGGTCGTCATCCTCGTGGCGCTGGCTTCGGGAGCCCTTCTGGTGCTGTCCTGGCTCATCCGCCTTTTGCAGTGGTGGGGTGCCGCTCGTGCTCCCGCGAAGCGCGTCATGGTGACCGCGCATCTGGCGCAGTCGCCGCAGCCGGGAAGTGCGGGGCGGGTCACCGCTGCGGCGGGCGCCGTGAGCGCCGCCGGCGGGATCGACGCCAGTCCCAAGGGATACGCCGTGTGGCTGACGGTGAGCGGCCGGGACGGCCGTGTCCTGCACCAACGCGTCGTCTGGGAACCGTGGTTGCGCGAGCTGACCAGGCCGCGTCAGGCCACGGTCCGGCACGGGTCCGGCGTCAGCGTAGTCGACGTGGCCGGGTACGGGCGGCTCTGGCCGGCGAGTTTCACGCTTCGCCGTCGTCCCTACGGAGTCAGACTCATTCCGTTCCGCAAGGCCCGGAGGCTGCCGAAGGAGAACAGCCTCTCGCACGGCCGTCTGGTCTACCTCTTTCTCCTGCCCGTCCTGCCCTGCCTGCCCGGCGCCGTCTTCCAGGGTACGTGGGCGCTGCTCGGGTGGTGGGCGGCGTACGTCGTCGCCTCGATGGCCGCCGTCGGAGCCTGGTTCGGCATCATCCCGCCCGGCGTGCTTCCGGGAGCAGCCCGTCGGGGCCGCGCCCCGACGATTTCGTGACCACTGACGCGATCGAGCGGACAGGCGGCGACCTCGGCCAGCTCCGTGAGGCGGGGCGGCGGGCCGTGCGGCTGCGGGCTCAGTGCGCCAGCGGGATGAGCGCCGCGCGACCAAGATCGCACGCGATCGGACTGCGGGTGTCGGTCCGGACCTCGATGCGGTGCGTCCGGGTCGTCGACAGCGCCGCTGACGAGGGAAAACGGCTGGTGGGGCGGGCGGGACTCGAACCCGCGACCGAGGGATTATGAGTCCCCTGCTCTAACCGGCTGAGCTACCGCCCCGAACACCGCGCCGGATCTTATCCCGCTCGGCGGTCAGCAGCCAGCATCGAGCCGGCCGGCGCCCACGCCTGCGCCAGCACGATGGGCAACAGGAATATAACAGCGTGCTCGGGTACGTCTGTCAGCCGGCGCGCAGCTCGTCCAGCACGGCGTCTGCGGCGCGCCAGCCGCTGGTGAGGGCACCCTGGATCGATGGGCTGTCCCGGTGGTCACCGGCCACGAACAGGCCCTCCCCCAGCGCCACCGGCTTGCGCAGCCGTCCCTGCGGCGGCGGTGCGGCGGGTAGCGCCTCGGGGACGGCCACCGTGGTGAGGTGGGTCCAGTCGGCGGTGGAGCGGCCGTACAGCCGGGTCAACTCGGCCCGGATGGTCGGCTCGGGTGGGGCCGTCGGGCCGACCACCGAGGTGGCGATGAGGTGCCGTCCGGCGGGCGCGTACGTCGCGGCGGCGTTGCTGAGCACCACGGTGTTGGCGACGAGTTCGCGGCGGTCGCCGTCGACGAGCAGGATCGGTTCGGTGAGCGGCGGCTCGGGAGCGCTGTGGTAGTAGGTGGTGTAGCTGTGCATGCGTACCGTCGCCAGGGCTGGCAGCAGCGCGGCCGCGGCGGGCGGGTCGACGGCGACCACGACGGCGCGGCAGCGGATGTCGCCGGCCTGGGTGCGGACCCGGCCGGGGGTGACCTCCGCGACCGGGGTGTCCAGGTCGAGCAGGTCGGCGGGCAGCGGCGCGGCGATGGCCCGGGGCAGCGCGGCCATTCCTTCGGCGGGCAGGCCGATCCGGCCGCGGGCGAAGGAGCGCAGCACCATCGCCAGCACGTGACTGGAGGTGGAGAGTTCCCGGTCGATGAACACACCGGACAGGAACGGTCGCAGCAGCTCCTCGATGATGGCGTCGGACAGGCCGGCGCGACGCAGCGCCGTCTCGCTGGTGGTTTCCGGCGCGGCGAGCAGCCGGGACGCGGGCAGTGTGGCGCAGCCGGTGGCGAGCGCGGCGAAGCGCAGCCGGTCGAGCAGGGAGCCGACGTCGGCGAGCGCGGTGCCGGGCCCACCTGTCGGTTCGCGCAGCGGGTTGACCAGGCGCAGCAGTGTGTCGCCCTTGCGGACCAGCACACCGGAGGTGAAGTAGCCGAGGTCGAGCTGGTCGGTGTCGAGCAGTGTGCCGAGCCGGGGGTAGGCGGTGTTGAGCACCTGGAAACCCCTGTCGATGAGGTGACCGTCGACCACGTCGGTGGCGACCCGACCGCCGAGCCGACCCTCGGCCTCCACCAGCCGCCAGGGCACGCCGGCGCGGTGCAGCCGGCGGGCGGCGGCGAGGCCGGCCAGGCCGCCGCCGACGATGACCACATCGGTTTCAGCCAGCACCGCGCGCCTCCCGCTCACCGTTCGCCCGGGACAACCGGCCCGGCCACCAGATCTTCGGCCCGATGTCGTACGCGAGTGCGGGCACCAGCAGCGATCGGACGATGATGGTGTCGATCAGTACCCCGATCGCGACGGCCGTACCCAACTCGACGAGCACCACCAGTGGCAGGACGGCGAGGGCGGAGAACGTCGCGGCGAGCACGATGCCGGCGGAGGTGATCACCCCGCCGGTGACGGCGAGGCCGGCGAGCACTCCGGCGCGGGTGCCGCGCTTGACCGACTCTTCGCGGACGCGGCTCATCAGGAAGATGTTGTAGTCGATGCCGAGCGCGACCAGGAAGACGAACGCGAACAGCGGGAACGACGAGTCCACGCCGGGGAAGTCGAAGACGTGGCGGAACAGCAGCGCGCACAGGCCGAGGGTCGCCGCGAAGCTGAGCAGTACCGTGGCGATCAGCAGCAGCGGGGCGAGCAGCGCGCGCAGCAGCAGGGCCAGGATGACAGCGATGACCACGAGCACCACCGGGATGATGACGTTCTGGTCGCGCTTCGCGGCGTCGGAGGTGTCCACGTTGATCGCGGTGAAGCCGCCGACCACAGCGTCCGCGCCGGGCACCTGGTGTACGGCCACCCGCAGCTCGCGGATGGTCCGCTCGGCGCCGTCGCTGTCGGGTGGGTCGGCCAGGGTCGCCTCCAGTTGCACCCGCCCGTCGACGACCTTCGGGGCGGCGTTCGCCTCGGGTGGACCGGTCTGCGGGCCGGAGGGAAGGGGGCGGACGTCGGCGACGCCGGGCACGTCCTTCGCCACCTGGGCGACCTGTCGGGCGGTCTGCTCGGTGGTGAAGATGGTGGCCGGGCTGCCGGTGCCGGCCGGGTAGTGCCGGGCGATCACCTCCTGGCCGTCGATCGAGTCGGTGCGCTGGGTGAACAGGTCGGACTGGCCGAGGGTGGTGGCGCCGAGCTGGGTGAGGCCGAGGGTCAGCAGGGCCAGCACGGCGGCGGTGGTCAGCCAGATCGGGCGGGCGTGCCGGGCCACGAAGCCGGCGACGCGGTTCCAGATGCCGTGTTCGGCCCGCGGGTCGGCCTGGTCGGCTCGGGGTCGGCGGGGCCAGAACGCCCACCGTCCGCCGAGCACCAGCAGCGCGGGTAGGAAGGTGAGCATCACCAGCAGGGTGGCGGCGATGCCGATGGCGGCGACCGGGCCGAGCGCCCGGTTGGAGTTGAGGCTGGACAGCAGCAGGCAGAGCAGGCTGACGATGACGGTGCCGCCGGAGGCGATGATGGCCGGTGCGGCGCCCTTCCAGGCGGTCTTCATGGCGTCCCACGGGCGGTCGTGCCGGTGCAGTTCCTCCCGGTAGCGGGCGATCAGCAGCAACGCGTAGTCGGTGCCGGCGCCGAAGACCAGCACGGTGAGGATGCCCTGGGCCTGCCCGTTGAGCTTGACCACGTCCGCGTCGGCGAGCAGGTAGACGAAGACGGAGGCGAGGGCGTACGACATGCCGGCGGCGAGCAGCGGGAAGATCCAGAGGACCGGGCTGCGGTAGACGATCAGCAGGATGACCAGCACCACGACCAGGGTGACCAGCAGCAGTGGTCCGTCGATGGCGGAGAAGACCTCGATCAGGTCGGCGAGCAGACCGGCCGGGCCGGAGACGTCCACTGTGAGGCCGTCGCGGTCGCCGCCGGTGATGTCGCGCAGTTTCTCGACGACTGTGCCGATCTCCTCGCCCTCGGCGTCGTCCACCGGTACGACGACCTGGAGTGCCTGGCCGTCGTCGCTCGGGATGGGCGGGGGCAGTGGGGTGACCACGCCGGGGATCTGGGCGAACCGGGCGGCGTCGGCGCTGACCCGTTGCCGGTCCGCGTCGGTGATCCCGGAGGGCCGTTCGTAGACGACGAGAGCCGGGATGGTCTGCCGGTCGACGAATTCGCCGGCGAGGTCCTGGGCGCGGGTCGCCTCGGCGTCGGTGGGCAGGAAGGCGGCGTTGTCGTTGGTGGCTACCTCGCTGAGGCGTCCCGCGTACGGGCCGGACACGCCGCCGATCACCAACCAGGCCAGCACGACCGCCACCGCGATCAGCGTGGCCTTGCCGCCTCGTCCGGACATCCGCACTCACCCCAAGGATCGACGCATCAATCGACGCAGCGGTAGCCTCAGTCGACATCGACCATCCTGCCGGGCAAGCAGGTCGATGGTGGGTGAAACCGGGTCACACAGACGAAAACGCCCGCCGGCCGGTGGCTGACGGGCGTACGTGGAAAAGCTCCCCCGATTGGACTCGAACCAATAACCTGCCGGTTAACAGCCGGCTGCTCTGCCAATTGAGCTACAGGGGATCGTGCTCCGCCCGACTTCGGATCTCCCCGACGCCTTGCGACGGGACAAGAGTACAGGACATCCCCCGGTGGTGGTCCAGTGGGTTGCCTCCCCGCCGTCGCATTGACAATAGGGGTAAATCGCCATCCCGGCACAACAATGCTTGAGCGGAGAGCAGGATGGGTAGTTAGCTGCGGACAGAGGACGCAGGCGCGAACAGGTCGCCTTCCGACGGGGCAACTCGCCGGGGTGACGGCGCGTCAGGTACGGAAGGAGCCGCCATGCGCGGAAAGATCATGTTTCTTGGCGGGCTGGCTGCGGGATTCGTCCTGGGCGCCCGTGCCGGCCGGGAAAAGTACGAAGAGCTCGTGGTCAAGGGCCGCAAGGTGCTCGACCACCCGACCGTCCAGGAGGCGGCCGGGGTCGCGCAGGCCCAGGCCAACAAGCTCTACAGCGAGGGCAAGGACAAGCTCGGCCAGACCAAACTGGGCGAGAAGCTGGGCACCACCAACGGCAGCACCGGCAAGCAGGAGCTGACCGCCGCCGACGACGCGTTCGCCGGCACGCCCGCCACAGTGGGCGCCAAGGCGGGCACCAGCACGGTCGGCACGACCTCCGGGTCGCCGTCGTCCACGAACCCCCGCACCAAGCCGTCCGGCTCGGGCACGAACGCCAGCACGCTCTGACCAATCGCACGTCGACGGGCCGGTCGCCGCAGGGCGACCGGCCCGTGGTCTGTCCGACGTGCGGTCAGTCCTTGCTGCTGAACGCCGCGTCGAAGGCGGCGCTCGGTGCGTCGAAGGCGAGCCGGCGGACGAACTGCAACGCCTCCGGGGCGCCGACCAGCCGGTCCATTCCGGCGTCTTCCCACTCGACCGAGATCGGGCCGGTGTAGCCGATCGCGTTCAACGCGCGGAAGCAGTCCTCCCAGGGCACGTCGCCGTGGCCGGTGGAGACGAAGTCCCAACCACGCCGCAGGTCGGCCCAGGGCAGGTGCGAGGCGAGCCGGCCACGCCGGCCATCGCCGGTACGCACCTTCGCGTCCTTGCAGTCCACGTGGTAGATCCGGTCGGCGAAGTCGAAGATGAAGTTCACCGGGTCCAGCTCCTGCCACACGAAGTGCGACGGGTCCCAGTTCAGCCCGAACGCGGGCCGGTTGCCGATCGCCTCCAGCGTCCGCTTCGTCGTCCAGTAGTCGTACGCGATCTCGCTGGGGTGCACCTCGTGCGCGAACCGCACTCCCACCTCGTCGAACACGTCGAGGATGGGGTTCCAGCGGTCGGCGAAGTCCTGGTAGCCGCGCTCGATCATCGACGGCGGCACCGGCGGGAACATCGCGAGGGTGTGCCAGATCGACGAACCGGTGAAGCCGACGACCGTCTTCACCCCGAGCTTCGCCGCCGCCCGCGCGGTGTCCTTGATCTCCTCGGCGGCCCGCTGACGAACGCCCTCGGGCTCCCCGTCGCCCCAGATGCGGCCGGGCAGGATGTCCTGGTGCCGCTCGTCGATCGGGTGGTCGCAGACCGCCTGACCAACGAGGTGGTTGGAGATCGTGAAGACCTCAAGGTTGTGCTTCGCGAGGGTCTCCCGCTTGCGCTCGACGTACGAGTCGTCGGCGAGCGCCTTGTCGACCTCGAAGTGGTCGCCCCAGCAGGCGATCTCCAGACCGTCGTAGCCCCACTCGGAGGCGAGCCGGCAGACCTCCTCGAACGGAAGATCGGCCCACTGGCCGGTGAAGAGCGTGATGGGTCGCGCCATTGTCCTTCTCCCCTGATGTGATGGGGATTCCTTGTGCGGACCGGGGCGAGGGTGACCGGACGTGCACGGCACCCGAGCGGTCACCGGTGGGTGCGGAACACACCTGAGCCCGGCGGGTTGCGCCTCCCACCGGGTCACCGGCCACCAGCACGGTCGCCGACCCCCACCCTATTTCCGCAGTGCCCCATCGGGGAAGCCCCGCGGTCGGCCGATCATCCGATCATTTCCTCGGGCGCGGGCAGGACAGCCCGTACGGTGAAGCCGCCACCGGCGCGCGGGCCGGCCGAGAACGTGCCGCCGAGCCGCTCGGCCCGCCTGCGTACCCCGAGCAGACCCCGACCGACGCCCTGGGTGCCGCCACCGGACGGAGCGGGACCGGTGCCCTCGTCGCGGACCTCGATGGTGATGCCCGCGGCGTCGTAGCGCAGGCGGACCCCGACCGGCGCGCCCGGCGCGTGCCGGCACGCGTTGGTCAGCGCTTCCTCGATGATCCGGTACGCCACCACGTCGACCGGGCCGGGCAGCGGCCGGGGTTGCCCGGCCATGGTCCAGCGCACCGGTTGACCGGCGGTGAAGCCCTCCACCAGCGCGTCGAGGCGGTTCAGGCTGGGCGCCGGCACGGACGGGTCGTCGGGCTCGTCGGCCCGGCCCAGCGCACCGAGCAGCTGATGGCCTCGCGCCAGCACCGTCCCACGCCACTGCGCGAACAACCCCATGCAGGTCAAGGTACGGCAGGCCGCTGTGAGCCGGTCGGCGGCGTCCACGCGGTGTGCCCGCATCCGAGTGCCCCGGCGGCGGCGCGGAGCCCAGCCCTCTACCGGGGCTCGGCCTCCCCGACAACCCCGCATGCGGCGTCCGGCGGGATGGCGACCCGGCGGACGAAGCGGTACGAGCGTGATGCCTCTGAGTCATCGAGATGAATCAGAGGCATCACGCTCGTTGGAGACACCGCTCGGCGCGCTTCGACGATGCGACCGGTCGGCGGGGGACGTCGACCGGGCACGTCGGCGGTCAGGCCGGCTGGGCCGGAGGGGCCGACGACGTGAGCCGCGGCCCCTCCGGGTCAGTCGGTCAGGGCAGGGTCCACTTCTGGTTGGCCGCGTTGAGGCAGGTCCAGAGGTGCACGATGGTGCTGTCGGCGGAGTTGTTGCCGGAGACGTCCAGGCACTTGCCCGACGACGTGTTGCGCAGGGTGCCGTCGGACGCGGCAGCCCAGTTCTGCGCGCCGCTGCCGTTGCAGGTCCAGAGCTGGATCTTGGTGCCGTCGGCGGTGCCGCTGCCGGAGACGTCCAGGCACTTGCCGAGCGCCTTGATCGTCGAGTTCGGCGTCACGGTCCAGGTCTGCGCCGTGCTGCCGTTGCAGGTGTAGAGCTGGATCTGGGTGCCGTCGGCGGTGGCGGCGTTGCGCACGTCCAGGCACTTGCCGGCGAGACCCTTGATCGGGCCGACACCGGTGCCGCCGCCGCCCTTCACCAGGGTGAAGTCGTCCAGGTCGAAGAGCCCCGTGCCGCTACCGGTGAAGGTGAGGTAGAGGTTCTGGGTACTGGACGGGACGTTGGACAGCGCCGTGGAGACGTTGGCGTAGGTCGTCCAACTGCCGGTGTTGGGCACCGCGACAGTGCCGAGCACCGGGCCGGTGGCCGAACCGGTACGCACCTGGATGGCGCCACCCGCGCCGCCGGAGACGACCCGGGCCGTGAACGACGTGACCCCGGCCAGGTTGACCCCGTTGTACGCGGCCCAGTCACCCGGGTCGATGTAGCCGACGGTCTGCCCACCGTTGGCACCCGCCTTGGTGAACGCGGAGACACCGTTGGCCGAGCTGAACGCCTCGGCCTGGATCGTGCCGGTGGGCGGCGGCGTGGTGCCCAGCTCCTTGATCCGGATGTTGCGGAAGGAGGCGTCGTCACCGGTGCCGTGGTTCTGGATGCCGATGTGACCGGCCAGCGAGCGGACCGGGTTGGTGTTGGTGAAGTCGTTGATCTTCACCCCGTTGAGGAAGATCTGCAGCCGCTCGCCCTCGACCAGCAGCTCGTACGTGTTCCACTCCCCCGCCGCGTTCAGCGCCGCGTCACGGGCGGCGATGTCGGCGGACTTGTAGGTGTAGACCGCGCCGGTGGTGCGGTCGGCCGCGTCGGTGGCGTCGATCTGGATCTCGTACCCGTTGTCGACCGCCGACCACGGGTCACTCGACGGTGGGAACCCGATGAAGATGCCGGAGTTGTCGTCACCGGCCAGCTTCCAGTCCATCTTCAGCGAGTAGTTGGTGAACTGCTTGGCGTTGTACCAGTACAGCCCCATGCCGCCGACCGAGGTCAGAGTGGCGTCGGTGTTGGTGAAGCTGCCCGGGCCGGCCTGTGACCAACCGGCCGTCGAGCCGTTGAACAGCGGGGTGTAGCCGGTCTCGGGCCGGCAGTCGGCCTTGCTCCGCCCCGAGGCGTACCGGATGCCGCCGAGCAGGTGGTTCCGGAACCCCGCCTCCGCGTACGACGCCTGGGTGTGCCCCGCGCCGGTGTAGAAGGACCGGCCGCCGCTGTAGCTCTTGCACCAGCTCAGCGGGTGGTCGGCGCCCATCCCGCCGCCGGAGTACGACGACTCGTCGAGGGTGGCCAGCACGTGGGCGCTCGACCGGGCGTTGGTGCGGTAGTTGTACCACTCGTCGGTGCGGGTCCAGGTCTGCGGCAGGTGAGCGGTGGCCGCGTGGCCGCGGTCCTCCACCTTCATGTTGGCCTGCTGGATCGCGGGGTGCGAGGCGAACCACGCCCCCACGAGGTTGCCGTAGAACGGCCAGTCGTACTCGGTGTCGGCTGCGGCGTGCACACCCACGTATCCGCGGCCGGAGCCGATGTACGACTCGAAGGCGGTCTGCTGGCTGGCGTTGAGCACGTCGCCGGTGGTGTTGAGGAAGACGACCGCCTCGTACTGGTTGAGGTTGCTCGTGGTGAACGCGGCGGCGTCCTCGGTCGCGGTGACTGTGAAGTTGTTCCCCGCGCCCAGGTCGCGGATGGTCTGGATGCCGACCGGGATCGCGTCGTGCCGGAAACCAGCGGTCTTGGAGAAGACCAGCACGTCGTACGGGGCGTCGGCGGCGCTGGCCGGGGTGGCCGGGGTGGTGCAGGCGATGACGGCGAGTGCGGCCATGGCCGCACCGAGGACGGGTCGCAGGCGTCTGCGCATATCGCTCTCCTAATTGCGGTTAGGAGGGGCCCCTCGCCTCACACTAGGCGTTGTCGAGGGGCCCCTCCCGCCAGCTCAGGGCAGGGTCCACTTTTGGTTGGCGGCGGCGGTGCAGGTCCAGAGGTGGACCACCGTGCTGTCAGCGGAGCTGTTGGCGGAGACGTCCAGGCACTTGCCCGACGACGTGTTGCGAAGCGTGCCGTCGGCCTGGGCGGCCCAGTTCTGCGCGGCGGTCCCGTTGCAGGTCCAGAGCTGGATCTTGGTGCCGTCGGCGGTGGCGCCGCCGGACACGTCAAGGCACTTGCCCAACGACTTGATCGTGGAGTTGGGGGTGACCGCCCAGGTCTGCGCGGCACTGCCGTTGCAGGTGTAGATCTGGATCTGCGTGCCGTCGGCGGTGGCGGCGTTGCGCACGTCCAGGCACTTGCCGCCGAGGCCCTTGATCGCCCCGGCCCCACCGGCCGGGGGCGTCCCGGTGACGAAGGTGAAGGCGTCCAGGTCGTAGAGCGCCCCGGTGCCCGACCCGGCGAAGGTCAGGTAGAGCGTCGTCGTGCCGGTCGGCGGGTTGCTGATCGTCCCGGTGACAGTGGTGAAGGTTTCCCAGCCGCCGGTCACCGGGACCGTGGCCGAGCCGAGCACGGTGCCGGTGGCCGAGCCGGCCCGGACCTGGAGGGTGCCACCGGCGCCCGCCGAGGAGACCCGGGCGTTGAACGAGGTCACGTTGCCCAGCCGGTACGGCTGGAACGCGATCCAGTCGCCGTTGTTGATGTCGCCGACGGTCTTGCCACCCTCGGCCGGGGTCTTGCTGAACACGTTGACCCCCGACGAGGTGCCGTAGAACTCGGCCTGGCGGTGCCGCGGCGGCAGCGTGTGCTGGGTGTGCGTGGTCAGCCCACCGGCGTCGGTGTACTCGGCGTCGAAGATCGCGAAGATGTTCGCCGCGTCGTCGTGCTCACCGTCGACCGGGATGGTGATCGAGCCCGAGCAGCCGGTCTTCGAGGTGATCTGGTGCCCGTGCTGGTCGTGGCCGAGCACGTAGGTCATCTTGACCTTCGTGCAGTCGATGGTGCCGTCCTCCGGGTCGGTCACGGTGATGCTGTATGCCACCGTGTCACCGAAGCCGAACAGCTGACCGTTGCCCGGGTTGTTGATCGTGACGGTGGGCGCGGTGTTGCCGACGCTGATCTGCACGCTGCTGCTGCCGGTGGCGCCCTGCGGGTCGCGCACCGTCAGCGTGGCGGTGTAGGTGCCGTTGGCGCTGTAGGTCTTCGTCGGGTTGGCGGCGGTCGAGGTGGTCCCGTCACCGAACGCCCACGCGTAGGTCAACGCGCCGCCCTCGGGGTCGGTCGAGCCGGCCGAGGAGAACGTCACAGCGAGCGGAGCCGCGCCGGAGGTGCGGTTGGCGCTGGCCTTCGCGGTGGGCGCCCGGTTTCCGCCGCCGACGTAGTCGAAGCGGTAGAGCGCCGAGTTGGCGTCACCGTTGAAGTAGCCGGTGCCGTAGTCGAGCACGTAGTACGCGCCGTCCGGGCCGAACGCCGAGTCCATCACCTGCTTGCCGACCCAGGGGAAGGTGTCGATGGTGCCCCGGGAGCCGTCGGAGTTGACGTGGATCGGCTTGATCCAGCCCCGGCCGAACTCGGTGGCGAAGAACTGCCCGTCGAACGACTGCGGGAACTTGGTGGTGGAGGTCGACGAGGCGTTGTACCGGTAGACCGGGCCGCCCATCGGCGACTCCGAGCCGCCGCCGAACTCGGTCGGGGTGCCGGCGTCGCCGGCGTACCGGATCCAGGCCGGCTGGGCCGGCGGCAGGGTGGTCCGGCCGGTGTTGCGGAACGAGTTGTTTGTCGGCCCGCCGGTGCAGTTGTACTTCGCGCCGCTGGCGCTGGTCGCGAAGTCGAACTCGTTGTACGTCTCGGTGCTGGTGTTGGTGCCGGTGCAGTACGGCCAGCCATAGTTGCCCGGTGCCGCGACCCGGTTGAACTCCACCTGGCCGGACGGCCCGCGGGTGGAGCTGGTGGAGCCGGCGTCCGGCCCGTAGTCACCGACGTAGACCACGCCGGTGGCCTTGTCCACGCTGATCCGGAACGGGTTGCGGAACCCCATCGCGTAGATCTCCGGCCGGGTCTGGGCCGTGCCGGGGGCGAACAGGTTGCCCGACGGGATGGAGTACGTGCCGTTGGCGTTCACCTTGATCCGCAGGATCTTGCCGCGCAGGTCGTTGGTGTTGCCGGCGCTGCGCTGCGCGTCGTACGCGGGGTTGCGGTTGGTCCGCTCGTCCAGCGGCGAGTAGCCCGACGACTCGAACGGGTTGGTGTCGTCGCCGGTGGACAGGTAGAGGTTGCCGGCGGCGTCGAAGTCGATGTCGCCACCGACGTGGCAACACACACCCCGGCTGGCCGGGACGTCGAGCACGTCGACCTTGCTGGACTGGTTGAGCGTGAAGTCCGAGTTGAGGGTGAACCGGGAGAGCCGGTTGACGCCGTTCCAGGCCGAGAAGTCGGTGCCGGTGGCCGGCGCGTCGCCGCCGGGGGTGGAGAGCGGCGGGGCGTAGTAGAGGTAGATGTAGCGGTTGCTGGCGAAGCCCGGGTCGATCCCGACGCCCTGCAACCCCTCCTCGTCGTGCTGGTAGACCGACACGGTGCCGATCACTGAGGTGGTGCCGTTGGCGTCGGTGCGGCGCAGGGTGCCGTTGCGGGCGGTGTGCAGGACCGAGCGGTCCGGGAGCACCGCCAGCGACATCGGCTCACCCATGTCGGTCACGCCGCGAGCCAGCTCGACCTGTTGGAAGTCGCTGGCGACGATCGTGTGTGCCTGGGCGGGGGCCGAGCCGGCGGCGAAGGTGACCGTGCCGGCGGCGACCGCCAGCAGCAGCGCGGATCCGGCGGAGAACCATCGTCGGGACCGTTGTCTGGGAGCGTCCTTCATGGACATTTGTGCTGTCCCTTCCTGACGTGTGACTGCCAGGCCGGGCGCGCGCCGTCGCGCCGGATGCCGTAGCGGTGGTGGGGGGGTCGATGGGTTACCGCGCCGCCGGTTCACCTCGACGAAACATTGTCGTGTTGGTCACGACACTAAGTCGCACGTGTCGATGTGTCCATACCTTCCGGCGGTTCAGCATCAACTTTTGTCGATTTGATCGAAAGTCGCCGGTCAGGCGCGTCGGTCGATCGTCTGCCCGGCCAGCGCAACCAGGGCCGCGCGGGCCTCGTCGGCCACCACGGCGTTCTGTAGGGCGGACAGCGCGGCCTCGGTCCGGACCCGGATCATCTGCTCGATCCGCTCCCGCGCGCCGGTCGCCTCGATGATGTCGCGCAGCTCCGCCGCGCCCTCGGCGTCCAACGCCGGGTTGCCGAACAGCTCCCGCAGCCGGATGGTCTGCGGCCGGTCGGCGGCGCTGCGGGCCAGCGCCATCATGACAGTGGGCTTGCCCTCACGCAGGTCGTCCAGGACCGACTTACCGGTGACCGCCGGGTCACCGAACACGCCCAGGACATCGTCGCGGAGCTGGAACGCGTCACCCAGCGGGTCACCGAACTCGCCCAACGCGGCGATCAGCTCCGGCCCCGCGCCGGCCAGGGCAGCACCGATCTGCAACGGCCGGGTGACCGTGTACCGGGCGGCCTTCATCCGGATCACTGTGAGCGCGCTGGCCACCGAGCCGTCACCCACACCCGAGACCAGATCCAGGTACTCCCCCGCGATCACCTCGGTACGCATCAGCGCGAACACGCCGTACCCCCGGTGCACCTGCTCGGTGCTCAGCCCGCACTCGTGGAACATCTGATCCGACCAGGCCGCGCAGAGGTCCCCGCAGAGCAGGGCGGTGTTGCGGCCGTACGCCTCGGGGTCACCGCGCCACGACGAGCGGGCGTGCAGGTCGGCGAAGAGCCGGTGCACCGACGGCTCACCCCGACGGCGGTCGCTGCCGTCCAGGATGTCGTCGTGGATCAGGGCGAACGCGTGGAACAGCTCCAGGGCCGCCGCCGCCACCACGATCGGGGTGCCGTCGGCCGCCCCCGCGCCGCGCCAACCCCAGTAGCAGAACAGCGGTCGTAGCCGTTTGCCACCGGCCAGCACGAACCGTTGCAGCGCGGTGAACACGCCGCGCGGGGCCCCGTCCGGCCAGTCCGGGCCCTGCCGGCTGAGAAACCCGGCCAGCTCCGCGTCGAAGCGCGCCCGCAGCTCGCTGGCGTCGGTGGGCGCGACGGTGACCGTCATGAGCCCTCCCCCGACCCGCCGGCACCGCCGGGGCTCAGCCCGGCCAGCTCCAGCAGCAGCGCCTTGACCTCGGTCGCCGCGATCTTGTCCCGGGCCGCGGTCGGGTCGGAGCAGAGCAGCACCGGGCCGTCCGCCGGGTCGTCCGGCAGCCGCCCGTGCGAGCCCCGCACCGCCCGCGCGCCGGAATCGAGGCCGACAGCGCTCATCAGGTACCGCATGCCGAGCTTCTTGCGGGCCAGGGCGACGCCGGCTCGGGCCTTCGCGGCACCGGGGTTGGCCGGGTCGAAGAACAGCTCCGCCGGGTCGTAGCCCGGCTTCCGGTGAATTTCCACGAGCCTGGCGAAGTCCGGTGCCTGGGCGTCGTCCAGCCAGTAGTAGTAGGTGAACCAGGCGTCCGGCTCGGCCACCAGCACCAGCTCACCGGCGCGCGGATGGTCCAGCCCGTGTGCCGCCTTGCCCTCGGCGTCGAGCACCTCGGCCACCCCGGGCAGACCCGCGCAGAGCTTCGCCACCGCCGGCACGTCGGCCGGATCCTTGACGTAGACGTGCGCGATCTGGTGGTCGGCGACAGCGAACGCCTTCGACGTCCACGGGTCGAGGTACTCCATGCCCGCCTGGGTGTGTACCCGCAACAGGCCCTCGGCGCGCAGCAACCGGTTGACGTCCACCGGGCGGGACACGTCGGTGATGCCGTACTCCGACAACACCACCACTGTGGCGTCCCGGGCCCGGGCGGCGTCCAGGAGCGGACCGAGCACCGTGTCCAACTCGGCCGCCGCCGCGGCGGCCTCGGCCGACGAGGGACCGAAGCGTTGCAGGTCGTAGTCCAGGTGCGGAACGTAGACAAGGGTCAGGTCCGGTGACACGTCGGCGAGGATCTGCTCGGCCGCCTGGCAGATCCACCGCGACGACGGCAACCCGGCGGTCGGCCCCCAGTAGGTGAAGAGCGGGAAGGTGCCCAGCCGCCCGGTGAGCGCGTCGTGCAGCTCCGGCGGGTCGGTGTAGCAGTCCGGTTCCTTGCGCCCGTCGGCGTAGTAGACCGGGCGGGGCGTCACCGTCCAGTTGACGTCGGCGCCCATGGCGTACCACCAGCAGACGTTGGCCACCGTGTAACCGGGTTCGGCCCGACGGGCGGCCTGCCAGAGCTTGTCCCCGCCGACCAGCGCGTTGTGCTGCCGCCACAGCAGCACCTCGCCCAGCTCCCGGAAATACCACCCGTTGCCGACGATCCCGTGCCCGCTGGGCTGCTCGCCGGTGAGGAAGGTGGACTGCACCGAGCAGGTGACGGCGGGCAGCACCGTGCCCAGCTCGGCCCGGAAGCCGCCGTCGGCCACCCCGCGCAGTCGAGGCATGTGCGCCAGTAGTCGGGGCGTCAACCCCACCACGTCGAGGACCACCAGTCGCCGACTCATCGCGTCACTCCCATGCTCACGGATCGTTCTGCGGTCAGGCCGAGGCCGACCAGTTCGTCCCGGGCGAAGGCCAGCTCCGCGGCGATGCCGGCGGCCAGCTCCGCGTCGGTGCCGGGCCGTCGTGCGGCCGGCAGCACCCCCCAGGTGTACGTCTCGACGTCGAGGTGGTCGCAGCCGGCGGCCGGGCCGTCGAAGAGCGCTCTCAGGGCCGCGCGGAGCACCGGCAGGGTCGAGCCGAGCGGCTCCTCGGGTGGGGCGTGCAGTGGCACGTGGTAGTGCACCCGCCACGGGCCCGGCAACGCCCGCTCCAGCGCCTCGTCCAGGTCGTCGGCCGCACACGTCGGGTCGGCCGGGTCGGCCAGACCGGCGCAACCGGCGCCCCGGGTCTGGTGCAGGAAGCGCGGCTCCACCCAGCGGCGCAACGCCTCAGCCCCGCCCTCCGGGTCGGCGGCCTCGACAGCGGCCGAGACCTGCACCTTCACCACCGGCAGCCCGGCCGCCCGCAGTCGTTGCAGCGCTTCGGCCGGCTCCTCCCAGGCGCAGGCCAGGTGGGCCAGGTCGAGGCAGACACCCAGCCGGTCGGTGTCCATCCCGGACAGCAGCTCAGCCGCCTGACCGGTGCTCTCCACCACACAGCCGGGCTCCGGCTCGAAGGCGATCCGCACCTCACGGCCGGTGTCCCGCTGCACGTCGGCCAGGCCGGCGGCCAGCTGGTCCAAGCGGCGTCGGGCCGTGTCGGCCCGGCCGGCGTCCCACGGATGACGCCAGGCCAGCGGCAGCGTGGAGATCGAACCTCGGGCGGCGTCGTCGGGCAGCAGGTCGGCGAGCACCCGGGCCAGGTTGAGGGTGTAGGTCAGGCGCTGCTCGGTGGTCCAGTCCGGGTGGTACACGTCCTGCTTGACCACCGGGGCCTGGAAGGCCGCGTACGGGAAGCCGTTGAGGGTGACCACCTCCAGGCCGCGCGCGTCCAGCTCGGTGCGCAACCGGCGGCGTAGCGCCGGGTCGGCGGCCAGCTCGGCGGCGACCGGGGCGGCCAGCCACAGCCCGAGCCCGAGCAGGTCGCTGCCGAGCGTCTCGCGGACCGGCACCGCGTAGGTGTCCAGTTGACCGAGGATGCCGGCCAGGTCCTCGGCCGGGTGCACGTTGGTGCAGTAGCCCAGGTGGACGGTCTCACCGCCGGCATGTCGCAGCCGCATCAGCTACCGCCGCGCAGGATCGAGTTTCCGGTCTGCGGGTCCACGGCGGCGGCCGTCTCCAGGTCGCTGAGGTCGAGTCGCCCCGACTGCCCGTAGAACTCCACCGGGTTTCGCCACAGCACCGTGTCGACGTCGTCGTCGCTGAAGCCGGCCGCGAGCATCGCCTCGCCGGTGGCTCGGGTCAGCAGCGGGTCGGAGCGCCCCCAGTCGGCTGCCGAGTTGACCAGCATCCGTTCCGTGCCGTACTCCCGCAGCAACTCCACCATCCGCTGCGGGGTCATCTTGGTGTCCGGGTAGATGGAGAAACCCAGCCAGCAGCCGCTGTCGCGGACCAGCTTCACTGTCACCTCGTTGAGGTGGTCGACGACCACCCGGCCAGCGTCGATGCCGGACTCGGCGACCACGGCGAGGGTCCGCTCGCAGCCGCGCGCCTTGTCCCGGTGCGGAGTGTGCACCAGCGCCGGCAGGTCGTACGCCACAGCGAGCGCGAGCTGCGCCGCGAACGCCTCGTCCTCCTCGGGCGTCATCGAGTCGTACCCGATCTCGCCGACCGCCACCACCGCGTCCTTGTCCAGGTAGCGGGGCAGCAGGTCGAGGACCGGCCGGCAGCGCGGGTCGTTGGCCTCCTTGGGGTTCAGCGCGATGGTGGCGAAGTGGCGCACCCCGAACTGCCCGGCCCGGAACGGCTCCCAACCGATCAACGAGTCGAAGTAGTCGGTGAACGAGGCGGCGCTGGTGCGGGGCTGGCCCAGCCAGAACGCCGGCTCGACCACGGCGCGCACCCCAGCGGCGGCCATCCGTTCGTAGTCGTCGGTGGTGCGTGAGGTCATGTGGATGTGGGGGTCGAAGATGCGCATTCACGCCTCCCGGGGCAGTGCGGCGGTGAGCCGGTGGAGCAGGTCGTTGGCGTCGGCGGGCAACTCCCGGCCGGCGGCGTGCCGTTCGGCGGCCAGCGCGGCCAGCATCGCGGTCAGCTCGCCGTCGGCCCGGGTGTCCAGGTCGGCCACGGTGGCCAGCGGGACCCCGCTGAACACGCACTTGAGCACCGCCTGCCGCCAGGCGGCCTGGTCGAGGTGCCGGGCGTACGGGCCGAGCGCGGCGGCGACCAGCCGGGTGTCGTTGGTCCGGATCGCGTCGTGCAGCAACGCAACCCCGTCGGCGCCGATCGGCAGCAGCGGCAGGGCGCGCAGCACCGCTCGTCGCTCGGCCGCGTCACCGTGTTGGTAGAGGCGCTCGGCGTACGTCGCGTGCTCGCCGGGCAGGCTGGTGAGCAGCAGCACCCGGGCCGCGTCGTCGGCGGTCCAGCCGGGGGCGTCGGGCAGCGCGGCCCGACCGCAGCGTCGGCCGACGGCGGGAAAGAGCCGGGTGATCGCGGTGGGCTCGGTGCTGAGCCGGCGCAGGGCCGTGTCCAGCCATTCGGGATCGGGTACGCCTCCCAGCGCGGCCCGTAGTGAATCCGGTGTCATCCCGTCTCCTCCCTTGTGCTGCTCCCCGGTGCCCCGTCGCCACCCTTTGCTCTGCACCTACATATGCACCGGGGCCTCTTCGGCGGGTGTCGCCTCGGCGGGTGTCGCCTCGGCGGGTGTCGCCTCGGCGGGTGTCGCCTCGGCGGGTGTCGCCTCGGCGGGTGCAGAGCAAAGGGTGCGGGCAGGGTCGTGTTCGGTGGCCGCGGCGGCACGCAGGAACTCGATCGACCGGGCCGCCACGGCGGGTGCGGCGTGCGAGTCGCGGGGCAACTCGACGGCGACCAGGCCGCGGTAGCCGGCGTCGCGCAGCGCGGCCAGCACCGGCGGGAAGTCGATCTCGCCGACGCCGAACTCCAGGTGCTCGTGCACGCCTCGGCGCATGTCGTCTATCTGCACGTTGACCAGGCGGTCGGCCACCTCGGCGACGCACTGCGGCACCGGCCAGGGCTCCAGGCACCGGCAGTGGCCGATGTCGAGGGTGATGCCGAACCGGGCCGGATTGTCGAGCGCGGCGTACAGCCGACGCCAGTCGGCGATGTCCTGCACCAGCATGCCCGGCTCCGGTTCGAAGCCGAGTGTGACGCCAGCGGTGTCGGCCGCGTCGACCACCGTGGCGCAGCCGGCCACCAGCCGGTCCCAGGCGCACTGCTGTGACACCGCCTCGGGTCGAACACCGGCCCAGAACGAGACCGCCTCCGCGCCCAGGTCGGCGCCGATCCGCACGGCCCGGCGTAGGAACTCGATCCGCCGGGTCGGGTCGTCGTGCAGCAACGTCGGTGCGTGCTTCTGCCACGGGTCGAGCAGGTAGCGGGCGCCGGTCTCGATGACCACCGCCAGGCCCAGCGACTCCAACCGTCGACCGACGGCGGCGACCCGGCGGGTGAGCCCGGGCGCGAACGGGTCCAGGTGGTCGTGGTCCAGGGTGAGCGCCACCCCGTCGTAGCCGAGGTCGGCGATGACGGCGAGCGCGTCGTCGAGGCGGTGGTTGGCGAAGCCGTTCGTGCCGTACCCGAGGCGCAGCGTGGTGGCGTCGGCGGCCGACGCACCGGGCCGGGGCTCGGGGACGCTCATGTCGGGGAGACCTTCCGGGCCAGCCGTCGACCCAGCGGCGCGGCCGCCGCGACGGCCACCCCGAGCAGACCCGCTCCACCCCGTGCGGTGAGAGCGCCCTGGAGGGCCGGCAACCCGGTGATCCCGGCGCCGACGGCAGCGCGGACCCGCCCGGCCGACGGGTCCCGGACGACCTCGGCCTGGGCCGCGCCGTACCGGGCGGCGTACCAGCCGGCCAGCACTGCGGGCAGCACCGCCGCGATGGTGGCCGACCGGCTGCGACCCGCGCGCGCACCGGTCTCGTCGACGGTGTCGGCCCGGTCGGTGGCCCCGGCCTGGTTCGTCGTGCGGAGGGCCGCGCGTCGGGCGCCCGGCACGGCGACGGCGGCACTGACGGCGACCAACGCGGTGCCGGCGAGGGTCCGCATCGGCAGGGTGGCGTCGGCGCCGGTGACCTCCCGGCGGGACAGCGCGGTGACCGTCCAGGTGTGCGCGGCGACGGTGGCCGCCGCCGGCAACGCCCGGGTCATCCGGCCGCCGGACGCGCCGAGCAGCACGTCCAACCCTCGGCAGGCGGCCATCACGGCCGGGCCGGCCGCGGTGTTCTTGGCCAGCAGGTCGTACCCCCAGATGGTGGCGGCCAGCGGCACGGCCAGCGCGACGGCGCGGCGACCGCCCGCGGCGGCGGCCAGGCCCACGCCAGCGGCCGTGAGGCCCGCCGCGAGACCGACAGCGGCGGCCGGGGTGACCCGCCCGCTCGGAATCGGCCGCTCGGGCCGCTCCTCGGCGTCCAGACGCCGGTCGGCCCAGTCGTTGGCGGCCATGCCGGCCCAGTAGAGCAGCACCGAAGCGCCGGCCAGGGCGGGGGTACGCGGGCTCAACGCCCCGGCCGCCGCGGCCCCGGCGATCACGTCACCGGGCACCGAGAGCGCGGCCGGGGCCCGGACCAGCTCGGCCAGATCAGCCAACGTTGTCATGGTCACCGTCTCCGCCGTCGTTCAGTTGCCGGGTGAAGGCGGTCAGCCGGGCCCACTGCTCGCCCAGCGAGTGGGTGGGTGTGCCCAGCGGGTCCTTGAAGAAGAAGCCCAGGTCGGCCAGCGGCCCCACCTGCCCGGCGGCGTGTGCGGCGGCGGTGAGTCGGGCCAGGTCGAGGACCAGCGGCGCGGCCAGCGCCGAGTCACAGCCGTGCCAGGTGAACTCCATCCGCATGCCGGTGCCGAGGAACCCGCTGAAGGTGATCAGATCCCAGGCGGTCTTGAAGTCGCCCAGCTCCTCGACGTACTCGATGCGGGTGCCGCCCTGCGGGACGTAGCCCAGCGTCTCGCCGAGCACCCGCTGCTTGCTCTGCACCTTGGCCGCGTTCGCGGCCGGGTCGGCGAGGGTGGCGCCGTCGCCACCGCCGAGCAGGTTGACCCCGGACCAGGAGCCCACGGCCAGGTTGCGCATCGCGAACATCGGCGCGAGCACCGACTTGACCAGGGTTTCCCCGGTCTTGCCGTCGTGCCCGGCGTACGGCAGTCGGGCCTCCTCGGCCAGCGCGGCCAGCGCCGGCAGCCGCAGCCCGGTGGACGGGGTGAAGTCGACGTACGGGCAGCCGGCGAGCACTGCGGCGTACGCGTAGAGGGAGCTGACCGGCAGCACCTCGTCCGGGCCGTCGAGGGCGGCGCGTAGCGCGGCCGGGTCGGCGTGCGCGGGGTGCGGGTCAGGGGCCGGCTCGGTGGCGGACACGTTGACCACCACCACCCGGTCCAGGTCGTGCCGCTCGCGGAAGCTGGTCAGGTCGCGGACCACGGCCTCGGCCCGGTCTGCCTGGGTGTCACCGACCGGCGCGGGGCGCAGTTCCTGCTCGACCACGCCCAGCTCGTCGCGGAGCGCGGCGACCAGTCGCCAGGGGATGACACCGGCGTCGGCGAGGGCCTCGGCGCGCTTGCACAGCGGAGTGGTGGCCAGGTCGTGTCCGCCGAAGACCAGATCGGCGAAGGCCGGCAGGGCCGGGCCGCGTAGCTCGGGAAGCTCGGTGACGCAGCCGGTCGGCCCGGCCAGGCCGGCCCGCAGCGCGAGCGCCCCGACGATGCTGGTGGTCGCGACGGAACCGCGCGCTCCTACCAGCCAGACACCTGTTCGCATGGTGCTCCTTCCCCATTCACGAGGAACCGTCGGTACCGCTAAATATAGGAATATCAGAATATGTTTCGGAAAGATACGGCCCAGTTTCGGAAAGTTTCGGGCCGGGTGGATGGGCCCCGTCCGCTCGCCCCACACCGGAACAGCACCGGCTTCCGACGTCGGCGTCGGCGGCGACGACGCCGGACCGGATCCCGGCAGGTGCGAGCAGACGGGGCTGGTAGGCAGGGTCGGGTCGGCGTCTCGACCCTGCCTCCCCCGCATCCGGCCGGTCGGGGCATGGGCATGCCCCGGCCGGGCGTCTCAGGCCGCCGCGACGGGCGGTGCTATCAGGTGCTCCGGAACTTTCCCGGTGGTGGCGGTCCTCCGGTGCGGCCGGGGAATCCCGGTCCGGTCGCACCGGACGACCGTCCTGCTCGTGCGCCACCGGGCCGTGAGGCCCGGCTGCACGCTCTCCGAAGCCGACCTCTGTCCCGGCCACGGGGCGCAATCCGTGGCTGGTCCCTCGCCGGTCGGCTTCGGAAAGCCGGTCGGGCGATGGCGGTGCGAACACCGCCGTCGCGGATGGTCAATGGTCAGACGGCCGCCGCTGTCAGCGTCGGTTCCACCTCGGCCCAGGAGGAGCCGAGCTCCGCCGAGCGGGCCACCGCGTCCAGCACCAGCTGGACCTGCAACGCGTCGGCGAAGGAGGGAGTCGGGTCGACACCGGTGGCGACCGCCTCGATGAAATCGCGCATCTCGTGCGTGAACGAGTGCTCGTAGCCGATGATGTGGCCCGGGGGCCACCACGCCGACATGTACGGGTGCTCGCCCTCGGTCACCAGGATGCGGCTGAAGCCCTGCTCTACGGCCGGGCGGGTCGCGTCGTAGAACTCCAACTCGTTGAGTCGCTCCAGGTCGAAGACCACGCTGCCCAGCGAGCCGTTGATCTCGACGCGCAGCGCGTTCTTACGGCCGGTCGCGAACCGACTCGCCTCGTACGTGGCCAGGGCGCCACCGTCGAGCCGCGCCACGAAGACCGCGGCGTCGTCGACGGTGACAGTCCCGGTGGGCGCCGTGTGGCCGTCCACCGAGGCCGCCAGACCGCTCGACTCGGCCGGCAACGGCCGCTCCTTGACGAAGGTCTCGGTGACCGCGCTGACGCCGCTGATCCGCTGACCCGTGACGAACTGGGTCAGGTCGATGATGTGCGCGCCGATGTCACCGAGCGCGCCGGAGCCCGCCCTGTCCTTCTGCAACCGCCAGACCAGCGGGAACTGCGGGTCCACGATCCAGTCCTGCAGGTACGTCGCACGGACGTGTCGAATCACCCCGAGCCGTCCGTCGGCGACCAACTGGCGCATCATCGTGACCGCGGGGACCCGGCGGTAGTTGAACCCGCACATCGATCGCACTCCGGAGGCCCGGGCGACGTCCGCCGCAGCGGTCATCGCCCGTGCCTCCTCCACCGAGTTGGCCAATGGCTTCTCGCACAGAACGTGCTTGCCTGCGGCCAACGCGGCGAGAGCGATCTCGGCGTGACTGTCGCCCGGGGTGCAGATGTCGACAACGTCGATGTCGTCCCGGTTGATCAGGTCGCGCCAGTCGGTGGTGTACGCGTCCCAGCCGAGTGTGTCGGCGGCGTCAGCCACCTTCGCTGTGTCTCGGCCGCAGATCAACGCCATCCGGGCCCGCGCCGGCAGGTCGAAGACACGGTTCACGGTGCGCCACGCCTGTGAGTGCGCGGCGCCCATGAACGCGTAGCCGACCATGCCGACCCGCAGTTCTTTGTCTGTCGTGGACAAGGTGGGTCTCCCCCCGGTATGTCAGAACCCGAGCTTGTCGTAGCTGCTCGCGTTCTCCTTGGTGATCGTCTCCGAGGCCAGGGTCACTTCCTTGGGCACCTGCAGCTCCGTCAGGTCGCCCAGGCCCCGACCCTGCGCGATGAGCCGCGCGAGCGAGACCGCCGAGGAGGCCATCGACGGGTTGTAGGTGACAGTGGCCTTCAGCACGGTGTTGTCGGCCTTGATGGCGTCGATCGCGAGCTTGGAGCCCGCGCCGCCGACCATGAAGAACTCCGACCGGTTGGCCTGCTTGATGGCCGCGAGCACACCGATGCCCTGGTCGTCGTCGTGGTTCCAGATGGCGTCGATCTTCGGCAGCGCCTGGAGCAGCTGGGACGCCTCACGCTGACCGCTGTCCGAGGTGAACTCGGCCGAACGGCGGTTCCGCACCGTGAACCCGTAGGTCGCCAGGGCGGCCTTGAACCCCTCGCTGCGCTCGACGGTCAGCGGGATCTCCAGGCCGGCGATCTCACCGATGACCGGGTTGGCGACGCCCTTGTCCTTGAGGATCTTGCCGATGTAGTGCCCGGCCGAGACGCCCATGCCGTAGTTGTCGCCCTTGATGACCAGCCGCGAGGCCAGCGCGTCGGGGAACGCCCGGTCGAGGTTCACGATCGGGATGCCCGCCTGCATCGCCTGGAGGGCAACGGCGTTGACCTCCTTGCCGTCGTGCGGCAGCACGACGATGATGTCCGGCTTCTGGGCGATCAGGGTGCCGAGCGTGGAGCGCTGGGCCTCGGAGTTCGACCCGCCGTCGACCTCCTTGAACTCCACGTCCGAGTAGGCAGCGGCCTGGGCCTTGGCGTTGGCGTGGATCGCGCCCATCCAGCCGTGGTCGGCGGCCGGGGCGGAGAAGCCGATGACGACCTTCTTGCCCGGGGCGTTGTTGCCTTCGGTGTTTCCGGCGGCCTTGGTCTGGGTGCTGGCGGCCGGGGTCTCGTTGCTGGTGCAGGCAGTGAGAAGGGTGGCAGCGCCCACTGCGGCTCCACCGAAGAGCAACCGGCGGCGCGACAGGTCGCGACTGTGCTGGGTCATGAATGACCTCCTGGGAGCGGGATTTGACCTATTGAGGGTGTGCGAGGCCCGGCCAGCGTCGAACGTTCTCGACGTCGCCAGGACAACGGTGCGGTGCGTCAGGTTGCGGTGGCGACCCTGTTCCGCGCGAGGAGCCGAGTGACTGACTTGAACTGGAACTGCTGGACCAGGACGGCGGCGACGATGATGCCGCCCTTGACCATGTTCTGCGCCTCGATGGAGAGGCCGTTGATGGCGAAGAGGTTCGTGATGGTGGCGAAGATGATGACGCCGAGCAGCGAGCCGACGATCGTGCCCCGGCCGCCGCTGAGCAGCGTCCCGCCGATGATCGCCGCGGCGATCGCGTCCAACTCGTACAGGTTGGCCATCGCCGCCTGCGCCGAGGTCGCCTGCGAGGTGAGCATGATGGCGGCGATACCGCAGCAGAGACCGGAGAGCGCGTAGAGCAGCATGGTGTGTCGCCGGACGTTGATGCCCGCCAGCCGGGCCGCCTCCGGGTTGCCACCGACGGCGATGGTCCGCCGGCCGAAGGTCGTGCGGTTGAGCACCACCCAACCGGCCAGCACGACGGCGCCGAGGATGTAGACCAGGATCGGGATCCCGATCACCTTGCGCGCGGCGATGTCGTTGATGAAGGTGCTGCTCGACACCTGGGTCTGCTTGTTGGAGATCGACGCTGCGAGCCCTCGCGCGGCCACCAGCATCGCGAGCGTCGCGATGAAGGGGACCAGCCGCCCGTACGAGATGAGCACACCGTTGACGAGGCCGACGCAGATGCCGACAGCGAGGGCGGCGAAGATCATGCCGCCGGCGCCGTAGCTCTGGGTGGCCACTGTGGTGCACCAGACCCCGGCCAGTGCGACGATCGCGCCGACCGACAGGTCGATGCCGCCACCGATGATCACGAAGGTCATCCCGACGGTGACCACGCCGACGACCGAGGCCAACTGGAGGATGGCCAGGACGTTGTTCCAGACCCAGTTCGGGTCGCCGTACAGGTCGGGCTTGGTGACCGCGCCGACCACGATGAGCGCGGCCAGCACCCCGATCAGACCGAGGTTGCGCTTGGCGCCGTCGCCACCGTCACCGCGCCACCAGGAGAGCTTGCCCCCGGATCCTGCCTTGTTATTGGCCACCGCCGTCTCCGCCGGGTCCACCGGCGGCGACTGCGCCGGAAGCTGCGGGCGCTCCGGTGTCGCGGTGGGAGTGGGAGTCGCGTCGCTCATGCCGGTGCGCCTTCCATCAAGGACCCCGCCATCACGAGGTCAAGCACAGTGTTCTCGTCGAGTTCGCCGGCCGCGGCTTCGCGGACGACCCGCCCTTCCCGCATCACCAGCACCCGGTCGGCCAGACCCAGCACCTCGGGCACCTCGCTGGAGACCAGCAGCACCCCCACGCCCTGAGCGGCCAATGCCCGGATGACCTGGTAGAGCTCGGCCCGGGCGCCCACGTCCACGCCCCGGGTCGGCTCGTCGAGAAGCAGCAACTTGGTGCCGCCGAGCAGCCAACGCCCGACCACCACCTTCTGCTGGTTTCCGCCGGACAGCGTGCGTACCGGCCGGTCGACGTCCCGGGGCCGCAGCTCCAGGGTCTCCGCGATCCGGTCCGCCTCGGCGCGTTCCTTGGCGGCGTTGGTGAAGCCGAGCCGCGCGTACCGGCCGAAGGTGGCCAGCGTGACGTTGCGGTAGATCGGCTCGCCGAGCAGCAGCGCCTGGCTCTTGCGTTCCTCCGGGGCCATTCCCATGCCGGCGCGAACCGCCGCGCCGACGCCGGGCCGGAGGACCTTCCCGTCCATCTGCACGGTGCCGGCCTCCGGGAGGCGGGCACCGTAGATCGTCTCCAGCAGCTCGGAGCGACCGGAGCCGACCAGCCCCGCGATGCCCACGATCTCTCCGGCACGCACGTTCAGCGACACGTCGGCGAATTCGCCCGTGCGGGTCAACCCCTGCACCTGGAGCAGGTCGGCGCCCGCGGTGTCGTCGGTCGGCCGGTCCGGGAAGACGTACTCGATGGTGCGGCCGGTCATCCGGCTCACCAGGTCGCGGGTCGGGGTGTCGCGCGCCGGCAGGTTCGCCGCCGTGGTCCGGCCGTCCTTGAGGACGGTGACCCGGTCGCCGATCTCGCGGATCTCCTCCAAGCGGTGGGAGATGTAGATGACGGCGATGCCCTGCGCGGTCAGCTCTCGGATGATCCGGAACAGGTTGCCGACCTCGTCGTGGGCCAGCACCGCGCTCGGCTCGTCCATGATGATCAGTCGGGCCTCGTGTGACAGCGCCCGCGCCATGCTGACGATCTGCTTGCCGGCCGCCGGCAGGGACCGGACCATCCGCCCCGGCGGAATCTCACCGTGGCCGAGCCGGCCGAGGATCTGCCGGGTGTGCCGGGCCATCCGGCCGCGCCGGACGAATCCGAAGTTGCGGTACTCGTGCCCGAGGAACGCGTTCTCCGCCACCGACAGATCCTCGACGAGGTCGAGCTCCTGGTAGATCGTGGCGATGCCCGCCTTCATGGCGGCCTGCGGGTTGGCGAACGTGGCCGGCTCACCGCGCCACTCCACCTGCCCGGAATCCGGTTGGTGCACCCCGGCGAGCACCTTGATGAGGGTGGACTTGCCGGCGCCGTTCTGCCCGAGCAGGCAGTGCACCTCGCCGGCACGCACCTCCAGCTGCACGCCGTCGAGCGCGCGTACGCCGGGGAAGGTCTTCACCAGATCGGTGAGGCGCAGGACCACCTCGCCCGCGACGGTGTCGGCGGGAGCCTCGACCAGCGGCGCCTCGGCGACGGCCTCGGCCGACGCGGTGGCGGGGTCATCCTCGGGCAGAGCCACAGTCTCCTCCTCGCTCACGACGGAATCTCGAACAGCTTCATGCGGCTTCCCCGAAGGCGACGTCGCTCGCGAGGACCGCCGCGCCGGTGACACCGGCGCGGCCGCCCAGCTCGGACAGGACGACGGGAAGGTTGCCGGTCGCCAGCGGCAGTGACCGGCGGTAGACCACACTGCGGATCTCGGCGAGCAGGATGTGGCCCAGCTGGGCCAGCCCTCCGCCGATCACGATCATGGAAGGGTTGGTGAAGCTGACCAGGCCGGCGAGCACTCCGCCGACGCGCCGTCCGCCGTCCCGGATCAACTGGATGCAGGTCACGTCGCCCTCGACAGCGCCCTCGGCGACGTCCAGCGCGGTGACGACACCGCGCAGCGCCAGCCGTTCGGCCAGCGCCGGCGACGTCCCACTGCGGGCGGCGGCCGCGGCGTCCTTGGCCAGCGCGGCGCCGCTGAACAGCGCCTCCAGGCAACCGACGTTGCCGCAGGAGCACATCGGACCGTGCGAGTCGACCTGGATGTGGCCGATGTCGCCGGCACAGCCGTCGGTGCCCCGGTAGACCTCGCCGGTGAGGTAGATGCCGCACCCGATGCCGGTGCCGATCTTCACGAAGAGGAAGTCGTCCACCGAGTGGGCGACCCCACCGTGCCGCTCGCCGATCGCCATGATGTTGACGTCGTTGTCGACCACCGCCGGGCAGCCGTGCTCCCGGCTGAGCAGCTCACGCACCGGGAACCGGTCCCAGCCCGGCATGATCGGTGGTGACACCGGAACGCCGTCGCGGAAGCTGACCGGGCCGGGTACGCCGATGCCGACCGCGTCCAGTCGCTCGTACGCGCCGTCGACCCGGGCCTTGTGCAGAAGTTCGTTGACCCGTTGCAGGGTCACCTTCGGGCCGTTGCGGATGTCGGCAGTCTCGGCGTAGTGGGCCACCGGTTCGAGGCGGCCGTTGACCACCTCGACGTCCATCGAACTGGCACCGAGGTCGACGGCGGCGAAGCGCAGCTTCGGGTTCAGCTCGACGAGAGTCGAGCGACGCCCACCTCGGGATGCGGCGAGCCCGGCTTCGGCCACATAACCCAGCGTCACCAGGCGGTCCAGCTCGGCCAGCATGCGCGGACGCGGCATCTGGAGCCGGTCGCCCAGCTCGGCCCGGGACACGGCGCCCTCGTCGCGGAGCAGCCGCAACAGGCGCACGTGTAGGGGGTCGACGGTGCGCACCCGGGTCCCCCTCTACTTTGGCAGCGTTCACATCGACGCAATGTCGATGTGTTGTGTCCGACACAGTAAGAGCGGTCGCATCGCCTGTCCAGAGCTTCGGCTGTTCCGACGCTAACTTTTGCTCAAACGGACAGAAGTTTCGGTCGCGCTTGCGAGGGGATGGGCCGGCTTCGCTGTGAACCGTCGCCGTACCGGCACCCACCGACCGGGTGAGCCCGCCCCGACCCCACCGCGGCGACGCCGACCTCCACGCGTTCCCGACGGAGGTGCGTCGGCGCCCATCGGCCCGCCATCGGTGTCAATCGGTATCGATGCGCTCAAGCAGCGATTACGCCACCGAGGCGGACGTCCACAGCCCACCCGAATCGTCGGTGCCACCGTCTCCGCAATTGCAAAGGACGTTGACAGTCGTCTACATGGTCGTTAACGTTCCTGGGCATCGCCAGCTACGGGGCGAGTCGCGCACCGCAATTCTCCAATCGCGATGACCTTCCGTTCTGGCGTGCCCGAACACCCCGACGGGAAGGACCCCAATGAATCGACCGACGCGCTTTGTCGCGGCCGTGTCCGCAGTAGCGTTCGTCGCGCTATTCTCCCCATCGGCAGCCCAAGCGGCGCCGTCCTCGACCAGCTCCGACGTCGCCGTTGTGGCCGCGGCACCCGTCCGGCAGGCCGCTTCCAGCGCTGCTGAGGGTGACTTCGGCACCCTCGGGAACTGCACCGCGGGGATCTTCTGCGGCGAGGTGAAGAACCGGCTCGGCCGATCCATCAAGCTCTCGGGAAACTGGCCGACCAACAGTAAGACGATGTGGCTGCCGGCTGGCCAGGGCAGCGCATCCGACTCGAGGTACTACTACGAATTCCGGGACACCGACGGATTCCAGGTGCCCAGCGGTTACATTTACTACGACAGCGTGGGTAACAAATATTACCCCGGTTGGCACAAGGTGAACGACCTGCAGGTAGTCACGCTAAACGGCTGGTGCCTCACCACAGCCTGTAGCTGACGGTCGGATCCACAATAGGCGCGTCAGGGGCTGCCGGGCCGGCACGGGTCCGGCAGCCACTGACGCGTCGCCTCAACCGACCGAACCGCGCTGGTTGCGCTTCTTCTTGAGCTTGCGGTCGTCGCGCAGCTCGACGTACGGCTCGTCGTCCACCGCGTGACCGGCCGAGATGGCGCGGCCACGCTCCAGCTCGGCGTCGAACTCCGCGCCCAGCAGGATCGCGATGTTGCTCAGCCAGAGCCACACCAGGAAGATGATCACCCCGGCCAGGGTCCCGTACGTCTTGTCGTACGAACCGAAGTTGCTCACGTAGAAGGCGAACAGGCCGGAGATCACCAGCCAGATCACCACGGCCAGCACCCCGCCCGGGCTGACCCAGCGGAAGCCGCCGTGCCGCGCGTTCGGCGAGGCCCAGTAGAGGATCGCGAACATCAGGCTGACCAGGATGAGCAGCACCGGCCACTTCGCGATGTCCCACACCGCTACCGCCGTCGAACCGAGCCCGATCACGTCACCGACCGACTCGGCGAGGCGGCCGGTGAAGACCACGATCACCGCGCAGACCAGCAGCAGCACGCCGATCACCGCTGTCACACCGGCCCGGATCGGCAGCGTCTTCCAGATCGGCCGGCCTTCCGGCACGTCGTAGATCGTGTTCGACGCACGCATGAACGCACCGATGTAGCCGGACGCGGACCAGAACGCGGCCACCAGACCGATGATCGCCGCGATGCTGGCCAGGCCGCCGTTCTGCTGGGCGGTATTGATCGCGCCCTCGATGATCTGCTGAATGCTGTCGTTCGGCACGGCCTGGTTGACGGTGTCCTTGACGCCCTCGGTGGCGCTCTCGCCGAGCAGGCCGAGCAGGGAGATCAGCACCAGCAGCCCGGGGAAGATGGACAGCACCCCGTAGTAGGTCAGTGCCGCCGCCCAGTCGGTCAGGCTGTCGTCCTGGAATTCGGTGATCGTCCGGCGCATCGCCGCCTTCCAGCCGCTGCCGGGCAGGTCGGTGGGGCTGTCCGGGCCCGCGTCGGGCCCGACCGGCGTGGTGGCCGGATCACGCTCACGCTGGGCGGAAGACTCGTCCGAGGTCATCGCCCCTCCTCCTGGTCGGCGGTGTCACCTCCGGACATGCCCCGTGGACGTACGCGGATAACCCCTACTTGTAGAGCAACCTCGCCATTCGACGGGAGGCCACCAGCAAGCCGACCGCCATCATCGCCAGCAGGTAGAGCACGTCGAGCAGCCAGAGCCAGCCATCACCGCCCAGCGCGAGCCCGCGGATCAGGTGCACCGACCGGTACAGCGGGGTGATCTCGACGAGCCAGTGCAGCACTGTCGGGTAGGCCTGCGCCGGAACGAAGGTGCCGGAGAAGAGGAAGAGCGTGAACTGCGCGGAGGCCATCAGGTCGAAATCCTGCCAACTGCGCATGAAGGTGGAGATCGCCATGCCGAGCGCACCGAACGCGAAGCCGACAAGCACCGCGGCCGGGAAGGCGGTCAGCGCGCGGGTGACGCTTGTCAACTCCAGCGCGACCATCACACCGAGGAACGCCGCCGAGTAGGCGCTCCCCCGCAGCATCGCCCAACCCAACTCGCCCACGGCGATCTCGAACGGCCGTACCGGGGTGGCGATCACCCCGTCGTACAGCTTCATGTACTTCATCTTGCCGAAGAAGTTGAATGTGGTCTCCGAGATCGCCCCGGTCATCGCCGAGGAGGCGAGCATCGCCGGGGCCACGAACTCGGCGTACGAGACCAGCCGCCCGCCGGGCAACGGCAGGTCGCCGACCAGCGCGCCGACGCCCACCCCGATGGACAGCAGGTAGAGCAGCGGCTCCACGAAGCCGGAGAGCAGCAGCAGCCAGTAGGCCGGCTTCAGCGCCGCGACGTTGCGCTCGAACACCGACGCCGACCGCCGGGACGCGGCGGAGACGTCGACCAGCCGGGGCAGGATCAGCGTGACCACGGCACCCTCTCTGCTTGCTGTTCGGGTTGCTGTTCAGACGACGGGCTGCTGCTCAGACGACGAGCTTGCGACGGAACGCGCGCACCGCCAGCAACCAGCCGGCGACCGCCCAGGCGGCCAGGTAGAGCAGGTGCCCGACGATCGACCACTGTGGGGCGACGCCGAGCGTGGCCGCGCGGCACAGGTCCACGGCGTGCCACAACGGCGTCACGTACGCCAGCCACCGCAGCGCGTCGGGCAACGACTCGACCGGGAAGAACACCCCGGCGAAGAGCGTCATCGGGATGACCGCGAACCGGAACAGCATCGCGAGCCAGTTGTCGCTCGACACCGACGCGGCGTACGCGAAGGTCGGCGCGGCGACGGCCAGCCCGAGCAACGCCACCACCGGCAGGGTGACCACCGCCCACGGCGACCGCAACGCCCCGAACAGCCCGGTGACCAGCAGGAACGCCACGATAGTGGTGAGCACCCGGAACAGCACGAAGGCCAGGTGCCCGGCCACGATGTCACTGACCCGCAGCGGTGACGCGCCCTGCGCGAAGTAGGTCTTGACCCATTGGAAGTTGCTGAACACCGGCCAGGTCGAGTCGCCGACTGTCACCTGGAGCGCTGTCGAGGCGATCAGCCCGGGGACCAGCCAGTCGAGGTAACGCACCCCGCCGACGCCCTGGTCGATGTAGGCGCCGACGCCGAACCCAAAGCCGAGGACGGTCAGGACCGGCAGCAGGAACGACGAGAACACCCCGGCCCGCCAGGTGCGCCGCAGACCCACCAGGTAGTGCTCGAACACCGCGTACGCCGGCACCCATGGGAACCGCGCCGATCCCGCCGCACTCACCCGATCACCCCGCCCACCGCGCCGACCACCACGACCTGTCTACCCCCGGGGTACGACAGACCGCCGGTCACCCTACGACGACCCCGCCGACGTGTCGCCCGGGTTTCCCCGCGCCGCCCTGGTTTCGCGGCGTCGCCCGGTCGCGGCGTCGCCCGGTCGCGGCGTCGCCCGGTCGCGGCGTCGCCCGGTCGCGGCGTCGCCCGGTCGCGGCGTCG
>NZ_JAKKFE010000041.1:0-31594 GCF_022230935.1 Micromonospora hortensis | reverse complement strand
GTGCGGGGTGCGGGGTGCGGGCTGCGAGGTGCGGGCTGCGGGAGTGCCCGGGCTGCGGGGACGCGCGGGCGGACGTGCGGGGTGCGCGGGGTGCGGGGGTGCGGGGTGCCCGGGGTGCGGGGACGCGCGGGCGGGCGGCGTGTGCGGGGTGCGGGGAGCGCGGGCGCGCGGCGTGTGCGGGGTGCGGGGACGTGCCGGGCGGGTGTGCGGGGTGCCCGGGCTGCGGGGACGCGCGAGCGGCCTGCGCGGGCCGCGGGGTCAGGGGGCTGGGCGGGCGGCGGCGCTGAAGAGGTGTACGGCAAGGTCGGCGAGGGACGTGGCGGTCTGCTCGATCGGTTCACGGGGGAGCACGATGTGGCTGACCACCAGGCGGACGATGGTGTCGGCGGCGAAGGCCAGCGCGGCGTGGTCCGCTCCGGGCAGGTGGTCGCCGGCCCAGTCGATCAGAGCGCCGGACGCCTCGGTGAGCACCACCTCGGCCCGGGTGGTGAGGTACGGCAGTAGCTCGTCCGAGCCGCCCCGGGCGCTGGTCAGGATCGCCTTGATCAGTGGGTTTTCGGCCGCGGTGGTGAGGGTGTGCGCGATAGCCGCGTACGCGCCGGCGCGTACATCGGTGCCGTGGGCGAGCAGAGCGGTCCGGACGGCGCCGACGAACCGGTCCACCTCGGCGCGGGCGAGCGCCTCGGCCAGCCCTGCCTTGCTGCCGAACTCGTTGTAGACGGTCTGTCGGCTCACCCCGGCGGCGTTCGCGACGGCACCCATCCGGACGCCGTCCCATCCGGTCGCGACTGTCAGCGCGCGGGCGGCGTCGACGATGCCGGTCCGGACCGGCGTAGGGCTCCTCTGCTCAATCATGGTGGTCGAAGTGTAGGCCGGCGTGTCGGCCGGACCGGTCGGCGATCGGGCTGGTCGGCTGCCGGTGTCGGGTCACCCGGCGCACCCGGTTCGGGGCCCGGTGTGCCAGATCGGGGGCCTCGGGCTCGGGGGTGCGAGCCGCTCCGGCGTGCCGATCGAGGAAGGTCCTGACGGCGGATGCCGACGATGCCGCGCCCGAGCGCACCGCCCTGACGAGCGGCGCATAGGATGTGCGGTCATGGCACGCGTGCTCACTCCCCGTGCGGAGGATTTCCCCCGCTGGTACCAGGACCTGATCGCCAAGGCGAAGCTGGCCGACAACGGCCCGGTTCGCGGCACCATGGTCATCCGACCGGCCGCCTACGCGATCTGGGAGCGTATGCAGGCGGAGATGGACGCTCGGATCAAGGCGGCGGGTGCGGAGAACGCGTACTTCCCGTTGTTCATCCCCGAGAGCTACCTCAAGCGCGAGGCGCAGCACGTCGAGGGCTTCTCGCCGGAGCTGGCGGTCGTCACCCACGGTGGTGGCAAGCCCCTGGCCGAGCCGGTGGTGGTGCGTCCGACCAGCGAGACGGTCATCGGCGAGTTCATGGCCAAGTGGATCGACTCGTACCGGGACCTGCCGCTGCTGCTCAACCAGTGGGCGAACGTGGTCCGGTGGGAGCTCCGTCCGCGGATCTTCCTGCGTACCAGCGAGTTCCTCTGGCAGGAGGGGCACACCGCGCACGCCACCCGTGAGGACGCCCGGGTGTACGCGCGGCGGATCCTGCACGAGGCGTACGAGGACCTGATGGTCAACGTGATCGGCATTCCGGTGGTGGTCGGCCTGAAGACGACGCGCGAGCGCTTCGCCGGGGCGACGGCCACGTACACCTGCGAAGGCATGATGGGCGACGGCAAGGCGTTGCAGCTGGGCACCAGCCACGAGCTGGGCCAGAACTTCGCCAAGGCGTTCGACATCAGCTACTCCTCCAAGGAGGGCGGCCGGGAGCACGCCTGGACGACCTCCTGGGGCACGTCCACGCGGATGCTCGGCGGCCTGATCATGGCCCACGGCGACGACAACGGCCTGCGCGTGCCGCCGAGGCTCGCGCCGATCCAGGCGTACGTCATGATCGTCAAGGACGGCGACGGCGTCGGCGAGGCGGCGGCCAAGCTGCGCGACGGCCTGCGCGACGCCGGTGTCCGAGTCGCGCTCGACGACCGGACCGACACCCCGTTCGGCCGCCGGGCCGTCGACGCCGAGCTGCGCGGCTATCCGGTACGCGTCGAGGTCGGCCCCCGTGACCTGGCCGTGGGCAACGCGACGGTGGTGCGTCGGACCGACGGCTCGAAGACCCCGACGCCGGTGGCGGACGTGGTCACCGCGGTGCTGGCCGCCCTGGAGACCGACCAGCAGGTGCTGCACGACCAGGCGCTGGCCAACCGCGAGTCCCGCACCGTGGAGGTGGCCACCCTGGCCGAGGCGATCGAGGCTGCCGCGACCGGCTGGGCGCGGGTGCCCTGGTCGGCGATCGGCGTCGCCGGTGAGGCGGAGGCGAACGGCCAGGGCGTCACGGTGCGCTGCCTGTTGCGCGCCGACGGTTCGGTACCGGACTCGGAGGACGAGCCGGATCTCGTCGCCATCCTCGCCCGCGCCTACTGAGGTGCGGCCGGGCAACCCCGTCGACCGGTTCGCGCCGGGTCGGCTGATCATGCATCGGAACGTGCGGCACGGCCGGATCGGATGGGTTCGGCCGGCCCGCGTGGTCAGCGACGACGATCGAGGGTTGCTGGTCTGGATCGCCCGGGACTCGCCGGTGGCCCACGAGGTGACCGAGGCCGGGTTGGGGATGCGGGCGATGCCGTTCGCCGAGTGGATCTCGTCGACGTACCGGTTGGCGGAGGGACGTTGGAACGGCCCGCCGCTGTTGAAGTTCCTGCCCACCGGGGCGGCGCACTCCGTCTGGTGGTTCCGGGACGCCCAGGGCCGGTTCGCCCACTGGTACGTGAACCTCGAGGAGCCCGGTGTCCGCTGGGACGACGGCTCGGTTGCCGGCGTCGACGTGGTGGACCAGGACCTGGACGTGGTGGTGTGGCCGGACCGCAGCTGGGAGTGGAAGGACGAGGGCGAGTTCGTCGAGCGGCTCGCCTTCGGGGCCGACTACTGGGTGACCGACGAGAAGGCGGTCCGCGCCGAGGGGGAGCGGGTGATCGCGCTCGCCGAGGCTGGCGAGTTCCCGTTCGACGGCACCTGGTGTGACTTCGCACCCCCACCAGAGTGGGGCGTACCGGACAAGCTTCCGCCGGGATGGGACCGTCCGCCGGTGCGTTGAGTCGTGTTCCAGGTCACCGACGATGCGGTGTCCGGGTCCGATGCGTGCGATCGGCAGCGGATCTGGCAGAATGGGTCGCTGGTATCCGGCGCGCGTCCGGCGCCCTCTAACCCGGGCACGTCGCCAGTCCACCGAGTAGTCTCCGGCCCAACCCCACGGGTCCGGTCGGCGCTCACCCATGCACACCGCCCGCCTGGGCCGGTGAGATCGCAACAGGAGCGAAACAACTGTGGCCGTAAAGATCCGGCTCCTGCGGATGGGCAAGATCCGCAACCCGCAGTACCGCATCGTCATCGCCGACTCCCGCACCAAGCGTGACGGTCGGGCGATCGAGTTCGTCGGGATTTACCAGCCCAAGGAAGACCCCTCGATCATCGAGGTCAAGTCGGAGCGGGTCCAGTACTGGCTGTCCGTCGGCGCTCAGCCGAGCGAGGCGGTGCAGCGGCTGCTCGAGCTGACCGGTGACTGGCAGAAGTACAAGGGCCTGCCGGCCCCGCCGCCGCTCCTGGTCGCCCCCGAGCGGGCCGACCGCAAGGCGACGTACGAGGCTGAGGCGAAGGCCGCCGCCGGGCTCGCCCCGGAGACCCCGGCCAAGCCGGCCAAGAAGGCCGCCAAGGCTGCCGAGGCTCCGAAGACCGAGGCTCCCGCTGAGGCTCCGGCGGCCGAGGCTCCGGCGGCCGAGGCTCCGAAGACCGAGGCTCCGGCCGAGGCGCCGGCCGCTGCCGACGCCGGTGAGCAGGCCTGACATGCCACTGCGTCCGGCGTTGGAGCACCTGGTCAAGGGCATCGTCGACCACCCGGACGACGTCCGGGTGCGGCTTGTCGATTCCCGTCGGGGCAAGCGGCTCGAAGTCCGCGTGCACCCCGAGGACCTTGGCACTGTGATCGGGCGGTCCGGCCGGACCGCCAAGGCGCTGCGCCAGGTGATCGGCTCCATCGGCGGGCGCGGGGTTCGCGTCGACATCGTCGACTCGTACTGATGCAGCTCGTCGTCGGCAGGATCGGCAAGCCGCACGGTGTCCGCGGTGAGGTCACCGTGGAAGTGCGGACCGACGAGCCCGAGGCACGGTTCGCCCCCGGCACAGTGCTGCGCACTGAGCCGGGGGCGACACCCCCGCCTGCGCGCAGCACCGAGCCGGGGGCGACGCCTGCGGACGGGCCCGGGGTGCCGTTCCGGGTTCCCGCAGAGCTGACCATCGAGGAATCCCGCTTCCACCAGGGTCGGGTGCTGATCGCGTTCGAGGGCATCCCGGACCGCAACACCGCCGAGGCTCTGCGCGGGACGCTGCTCGTGGTGGACAGCGCCGACGTGACCCCACCGGACGACCCGGAGGAGTTCCACGACCACCAGTTGGTCGGGTTGGCTGTGGTGACCCCGGCCGGCGAACACCTGGGCGAGGTCGCCCGCATCGACCACGCGCCCTCGTCCGACCTGCTGGTGCTGCGGCGCCCCGAGGGGCGTACCGCGTTGATCCCGTTCGTCCGGGCGATCGTTCCGGAGGTCGACCTGGCCGGCGGACGTGTGATCGTCGACCCGCCAGCCGGACTGCTCGACCTTTAGGACCAGCCCGCATGCGCGTCGACGTCGTGTCGATCTTTCCGGAGTACTTCGCCCCGCTGGACCTGTCGCTGATCGGGCGGGCGCGGGCCAACGGCGTACTCCAACTCGCCGTGCACGACCTGCGGACCTGGACCCACGACGTGCACCGCACCGTCGACGACACCCCCTACGGTGGCGGGCCGGGAATGGTCATGCGCCCCGAGCCGTGGGGTGAGGCACTGGACGCCCTCGCGCCGATCGACGCCCCACCGCCAAGGCTGCTGGTGCCGTCGCCGGCCGGTGCCCCCTTCACCCAGGCCATGGCGTACGAGTTGGCGGCCGAGTCGCATCTGCTCTTCGCCTGCGGCCGCTACGAGGGGATCGACCAGCGGGTCCTGGCGCACGCCGCCACTCGGATGCCGGTCACCGAGGTGTCGCTCGGTGACTACGTGCTCTTCGGCGGCGAGGTCGCGGTCCTGGTGATGTTGGAGGCGGTCACCCGGCTGCTGCCGGGGGTGCTGGGCAACGCGGGCTCGTTGGACGAGGAGTCGCACGCGCACGGGCTGCTGGAGGCGCCGATCTACACCAAGCCGCCGAGTTGGCGTGGGCACGACGTGCCGGAGGTGCTCCGCTCCGGTGACCACGGCAAGATCGCCCGCTGGCGGCGCGAGGAGGGTCTGCTGCGCACGGCCGCCCGCCGGCCGGACCTGCTGGCCGCGTTGCCGGCCGATCGGCTCGACAAACGGGACATCGCGGCCCTGGACCAGGCCGGATTTCAACCTCCGCCGGGGGATGTGGCAAAGTAGGGGGGTTGCCGCATCCGTCCGCGCCCGCGGTCGGCTGCGAGGATCCCCGACCGGGGTCGGTCCGCCGATCACCACCCGGGAATCAGAATCACCCACCCGCGCACCGAGTGACGGTGCGCCGTGAGCCTTACGAGGACGCAGCGATGAACATCCTGGACGCCCTTGACGCCCAGTCGAAGCGGACCGACCTTCCCGACTTCCGGGCCGGTGACACCGTCAAGGTGCACGCCCGCGTCGTCGAGGGCAACCGGTCCCGTGTCCAGATCTTCCAGGGCGTCGTGATCCGCCGCCAGGGTGACGGTCTGCGCGAGACCTTCTCGGTCCGCAAGGTCAGCTTCGGTGTCGGCGTCGAGCGGACCTACCCGCTCAACGGCCCGGGCATCGACCGGATCGAGGTCGTGACCCGCGGTGACGTGCGTCGCGCCAAGCTCTACTACCTGCGCGAGCTGCGCGGCAAGAAGGCCAAGATCAAGGAGAAGCGGGAGAAGCAGCCCAGCTGACTTCCCGCTCGCCACGCCGCCCGAGCTGCGCGTATGCCGTACTGACCAGAGCGCATTACCCTGGTCGATACGGGCGCAGCGAGGCGGCGGTCCCGCCCAGGTGGCGGGTAGTTGTCCACTACCGCCCGTGGAGCCTCGACGAGGCTCCCGGGCGGTGGTGTTTTCTGCGGACCGGGGAGTGGCGTGGTGCAGACGCTTGACGAGGACGGCACCGTCGATCCGTGGCGCCGACGGGCTCGCCGCACCCGCCGGCAGATGCCTCTCTGGCAGGAGTTGCCGCTGCTGCTGGTGGTCGCGTTCTGCCTCGCGGTGCTGATCCGCACCTTCCTGCTCCAGGCGTTCTTCATTCCGTCCGGCTCGATGGAGGACACCCTCCTCGTCGGTGACCGGGTGCTGGTCAACAAGGTCGTCTACGACGTTCGTGACCCGCTGCGCGGCGAGGTGGTGGTCTTCCGGGGCACCGACCGCTGGGCGCCGCAGGTCGACGAGCAGCCGAAGCCCGGCGTCGGCGGCCGGCTCGCCCGTACCGTCGGCGACCTGGTCGGGGTGAGCCGCCCCGGCGAGAAGGACTTCATCAAGCGGGTGATCGGTCTCCCCGGCGACCGGGTCAAGTGCTGCGACAGCCAGGGCCGGGTGACAGTCAACGGCATCCCGCTCAACGAGTCGTACGTCCTGCGGGACTCACCCCTGGACCTGCCACCCAACCCGGCGGAGTGTCGCTCCCGGCGCTTCGACGAGATCGTCGTGCCACCCGGTCAGATCTTCGTGATGGGTGACCACCGCGAGGTCTCCCAGGACGCGCGTTGCCAGGGGCCGGTGCCGATCGACAACGTGGTCGGCCGGGCCTTCATGGTGGTCTGGCCGTCGTCGCGGTGGAGCGCGCTGTCGGTGCCGTCGACGTTCGAGGACGTCTCCGGGCCGGCCACGGCGTCCCCCGCTGCGCCTCCGGCGCGACCGACCCCGCAGGGCGGTGTGCTGCTGATGCTTCCGTTGGCAGCCGCGCTACGGGGTTCCCGCGCGTTCCGGACGGTGGCGTCCAGCCGGGCAACGTAGGCTCCTTGGCGTGATTGACGAGCAGACCGACAAGCCGCGCAGCTCCTTCTGGAAGGAGCTGCCGATCCTGCTGGGTGTGGCGATCCTGGTCGCGGTGCTGGTCCGCGCCTTCGTGCTGCAGACCTTCTTCATCCCATCCCCGTCCATGGAAAACACTCTCAAGATCGATGACCGGGTGCTGGTCAACAAGCTTGTCTACGACTTCCGGTCACCGCACCGCGGCGAGGTGATCGTGTTCAAGGCTCCGACCGCGTGGAGCGGCAACCCCGATGGTGAGGACTTCATCAAGCGGGTGATCGGCATCCCCGGCGACCACGTGGTCTGCTGCGACCCCGAGGAACGGCTGATGATCAACGGCAAGTCGCTGGACGAGCCGTACATCTTCTCCATGGACGGGATTCGCGACAAGGCCGCCGACCAGGAGTTCGACATCACCGTGCCGGAGGGCCGGCTGTGGGTGATGGGCGACCACCGGTCGGCCTCCGGCGACTCGCTGGAGCACTGGCAGCAGTCCGGGCAGAACATCACCGAGGCCACCATCCCCGAGGACGACGTGGTCGGGCGGGCGTTCACCGTCTTCTGGCCGGTCAACCGGGCCACCTGGCTGACGGTGCCCGACGGGTTCGACGGCATTCCCAAGCCGTAGGCCGACGGGGCGTGGGCGATCCGTCGTCGGTCTGGCAGGCTGGTGCGGTGACCGTGAGCGCGAGGAGTGAGCCTGCGAGCCCCGCAGGCGCGAGCAGTGGCGACCGTGCCTACACCCCTCGACGCGCGGCTCGCGTGCTGCTCGTCGACGCGGCCGGCCGGGTCCTGCTGTTCGAGGGCTTCGACCCGGCCCGACCCGGGCACCGCTACTGGTTCACTCCCGGCGGCGGGCTCGATCCGTCGGAGTCCCCGGCGGCGGGCGCGGCCCGGGAGTTGGCCGAGGAGACCGGCCTGCGGCTCGACCCGGCCCAGTTGGGCGAGCCGGTCTGGTCCGACGCGACCGAGTTCTCCTTCGACGGCATCTGGTACCGCCAGGAGCAGGATTTCTTCCTCTTCCGGGTGGACTCCTGGCGGGTGGACACCACGGGCTTCAACGACATCGAGCGACGCAGCATCGCCGACCACCGCTGGTGGGTTCCGGCTGAGCTGGCGGCCAGCGGCGACCGGTTCTACCCGCCCGAACTGCCCGCCCTGCTGACCCGACTGGGGCAGTCGAGCACCGCCGGCCGGGGCGAGGCGTCGTGCTGACCCCGCCGCGCACAGTGGTGCGCCGCGAGGCGGGCCTGTACGCCCTGGAGCGGGCGTTGCAGCGCCGTGGCTTCCGGCACGTCGCCGGCGCCGACGAGGCGGGCCGCGGGGCGTGCGCCGGTCCGCTGGTCGCCGCCGCTGCGGTGCTGCCCGAGGGGCGGCGCGGCGAGATCGAGGGGCTGGCCGACTCGAAGCTGCTCACCCCGGCCAGCCGGGAACGGGTGTACGCGGAGGTCGTGGACAGGGCGCTCGCGTACGCCGTGGTGGTCATCCCGGCCGAGGAGGTCGACGCCCGGGGTCTGCACGTGTGCAACCTGGCCGCGATGCGCCGGGCGCTCGCCTCGCTCACCACCCGCCCGGAGTACGTGCTGACCGACGGGTTCGGCGTGGACGGCCTGGGTGTGCCCGGGTTGGCGGTGTGGAAGGGCGACCGGGTGGCCGCGTGTGTGGCGGCTGCCAGTGTGCTGGCCAAGGTCACCCGGGACCGGCTCATGGTGGAGTTGGACGGGGTGTTCCCGGCGTACGGCTTCGCCGAGCACAAGGGCTACATCACCCCGGAGCATTCGGCGGCGCTGCGGGAGCACGGGCCGTGCCGGGAGCACCGGTTCTCGTACGTCAATGTCGCCGCGGTCTCCGGTCGCGACGGCCGGCCGCCGCGCGCCCGACGGCCCGGCGGTCACGGCCTGGATGAGCCGATGGAGCGCTCGTGGGCGTCAGGGGGTACCGTCGGCGTGGCGTTGGGCGAGCAGCCTCGGCCTCCGACGCCGGTGGGGGAAGATGTGGCCATGGAAGGCGGAGTGCGATGAGCGCGGAAGATCTCGAGAAGTACGAGACCGAGATGGAGCTGCAGCTCTACCGGGAGTACCGCGACATTGTCCGCCAATTCTCCTACGTGGTGGAGACGGAGCGTCGGTTCTACCTGGCCAACCAGGTCGACCTGCACGTGCGTAACTCCGACGGCGAGGTCTACTTCGAGGTCGAGATGCACGACGCCTGGGTGTGGGACATGTACCGTCCCGCCCGCTTCGTGAAGAACGTCCGGGTGATGACCTTCAAGGACGTCAACGTCGAGGAGCTGGAGAAGCCCGACATCTCACTGCCCGCCGACTCCGGCTTCGGCGGCTGAGCGCACCCGAGCCGCCGGGCAGTGCCACGGGCCCCCCACCCGTGGCGTGACACCCGCCGCCGATCACTCGGCCGGCACCACGACCTCGACCCGCTGCACCATGTTGTTGGCGAAGCCGCCACGATTCCATTGTTGCTCGACCGACTGGGTTCGCCCGGACGCGTCGGTAGCCCGCGCGCCGAGCACGTACCGGCCGGGGGTGGCGACCCACTCGTGCCGCCAGCGCCGCCAGGCGAAGTCCCCCGCGTCCGTCGGGTCCAGTTCGGCCGGCGTCCAGCTCTGGCCCCCGTCGGTGGTCACCTCCACGGCGACCACCGGAGCGTGCCCCGACCAGGCCCGACCATCCAGCGTGCACGGGCCCTGTCGCAGCACTCGACGGCGGGACATGAAGTCGGGGAAGCCGGGCGGGCGGACCAGCGCCCGCGGCTCGATCCGGGTCACCGGCACGCCCGGGTCGTCGGCGTCGCGGCGTACCCGGTAGGCCACCGCGTTCTGGTACCCCTCGAACGGCTCGGTCCGCAGCTCGATCGAGTGGACCCACTTCACGTGCGCCATGCCGTACCAGCCCGGCACGATCAGCCGCAGCGGCGCGCCGTGCTGCGGCAGCAGGGGAGCGCCGTTCATCTCGTACGCCAGCAGCACCTCCTCGCGCAGCGCGTCGGCGACCGGAAGCGCCCGCTGGTAGTCCTGCTCGATTCCGCGCTCCACGCCGTGATCGGCGCCGGTGAAGACGACGTCCACCGCGTCCGGGTCGACGCCCGCCTCGCGCAGCAGCGGAGCGAGGGGGGTGCCGGTCCACTCGGCGTTGCCGACCGCCTCGACAAGCCACGGCTGGCTGACCGGCCGGGGGTGCAGAAGGGCCCGCCCGTTGCCGGCGCACTCCAGTGTCACCTGCCGGGTGACGCGGGGCCGCTCGCGCAGGTCGGCGAGGGTGAGCGTCAACGGACGGTCCACAGCGCCGCCGATGGTCAACGTGTGCGTCGCCGGGTCGAGTTCCGGGATGTCGTAGTGGATCAACAGGTAGTGCAACCCGGCCGGTGTGACGTCGTAGCGCAGCGCCTCCAACGGGATGCCGTGGTTGCGGGCCGCGAGCTGCAACTCCTCGGCGCTGATCGTCTCGTCCGGCTCCGCGAGCCGGGACGGGCCGCTGACGTCGGCCACGGTGGGCCCGGTGGAGGACGGCGTCCGGTCATCGAGAGTGGTCATGCGGCCTCCCCTGCACAGACGGCGGCACCCGCCGTACGCGGCCCAGCCTAGGCCCTCCGTGGCGGCCCGAAAACGGCACCGGAGGTACGGCGGCGTTCGCGCGACGGCCGTGGACAGCGTCCCGCCGTTCCCGGCATAGCAGATCATCGAGGGCATCGGGTGGTCGTCCACAGCACCTCCGGTTGTCCACAGCCCCGTCGGCAGGGCCGGCGGACGACCCCGCCTCGGCAGCAGGCTGGCGTCATGCGAGAGCCATCCGTCCGTTCGATCCGCCGCACGCTGCTGCTCTGCGCCGCGCTCCCGCTCGCACTGACCGTCCAGCTCTGCGGGCTGGCGGTGCTGATAGCGGCGGTGCCCGGCCAACCACCGACCCCGACCGTGCCGGCCGCGGCCCTGGCGGAGCCGGTCGCGGCCCCGAGCGTGCCGGTCGCTGGCCTGGCCGTGCTGGCAGTCGACCCGGTGCCCGCCGGGCGGTTCCGCTGGCCGGTGGACGGGCCACCCCGTCCGGTGCGCCGGTTCGACAGGCCGCCGCGACCGTGGCTGCCCGGCCATCGCGGCGTCGACCTGGCCGCCCCCGCCGGAGCGGTGGTCCGCAGCGCCGGGCCGGGCACAGTGCTCTTCGCCGGCCTGGTGGCCGGTCGACCGGTGGTCACCGTCGGGCACGCTGACGGGCTACGAACCACCCACGAACCGGTCCAACCCGCTGTACGCCCCGGCCAGCCGGTCACCGCCGGCGCTCCGCTGGGCGAGTTGCTGCGCGGGCATCCGGGGTGCCCGGCCGAGGCGTGCCTGCACTGGGGCCTGCGCCGGGGCGAGGAGTATCTCGACCCGCTGGCCCTGCTCGGCCTCGGCCCGGTGCGTCTGCTCCCGGCCGGTCCGGTCCCGGTGTCCGCTTCCGGCCGTCAGGTCAGCGCTGGGCGAGCAGTGCCGGCAGCCGTGCGCCCAGCCGTTCGTACTCGTCGGCGGCGTTGTAGACCTGGCCGGTGAGTCGCAGCCACCCCCGACCACTCCAACTCATCACCGCCACCTCGGCGGCGAGCCGCTCACCGATCCGCGCCTGCAACGCCCGCGCCGCGTCGATAGTGGTGCCCATGCCGGCCGGCAGCGGGATGAGGCGCAGCGCCACCCCCGGCCCGCCGGGATCGGGCAGCTCGGCGGGGGTCACCCCCAGAGCGTCCCCCACCACCCGCTGGCCGTACGCGGCGAGCGCCGCGTTGTGCGCCCGCACCCGGTCGACGCCGAGACCGCGCATGGTGAACAGGCCCGCCGGGGCGGCCAACCAGGGCGTGTAGTCAAGCGTCGCCTGCCACTCGAGCCGGGCCGGGAAACCCGACTCCTGCTCCCAGGACACCACCAGTGGCTCGATCCGGTCCCGCCACTGCGGTGCCACAGCCAGCAGGGCCGTCCCGCGCGGGGCGTAGGCCCACTTGTGCAGGTTGCCCACCCAGAAGTCCGCGCCGATGCTGGCAACAGTGGTGGGCAGCATGCCCGGGGCGTGCGCGGCGTCCACCAGGACCGGCACGCCGTGTTCGCGGGCCACCGCGACGATGGCGGCGGTCGGAAAGAGCTTGGCGGTGGCCGAGGTGAGCTGGTCGACGACGAGCAGCCGGGTCCGCCCGGGGCGCAGTCCGGCGCGGATGCTCTGCACGATCTGCTCGTCGGTGGCGGCCAGGGGGATCGGCAGGACCCGGCTGACCGCGCCGGTGCGACGGCACTCGCGCTGGATGGCCAGGCTCACCGCCCCGTACCCGTGGTCGGTGCTCAGCACCTCGTCGCCGGCCTTGAGGCCCACCGACTGGAGCACCACGGCGACGCCGGTGGTGGTGTTGCCCACCAGGGCACTGCCATCCGGGTCGGAGCCCAGGAACCCGGCCAGGTGCCGGCGGGTGTGCGCGATCCGGTCGACCAGCCCCTGCGTGAAGAAACGCAGCGGGTTCGCCTCCATCTCGTCGCGCAGCCGCTGCTGGGCGCGCTGCACGCCGATCGGCACCGCGCCGAACGAGCCATGGTTGAGGTGGCTGACCGCCGGGTCCAGGGAGAAGAGCAGACGGGCGCCCGGGATCGGCTCAGGAGGATTCGGGACGCTCACTTGATGATCGTAACCGCCACGCTCGCGCGCCCTCCGACCCTTGATCAGGCGCGGGCGCCTAACGGCCCTTGATCAGGCGCGCGGGTGCGCCTGCCGGTACGCGGCACGCAGCCGTTCGACCGAGACGTGGGTGTAGATCTGCGTGCTCGCCAGCGACGAGTGGCCGAGCAGCTCCTGCACCGCACGCAGGTCCGCGCCACCCTCCAGGAGGTGGGTGGCCGCGGAGTGGCGTAGATCGTGCGGGCTGGTCCGGGGTAGTCCGGTGGTCTCTGCGTACGCACCGACGATCTGACGCGCGGTCGTCGGGTTGAGCCGACCGCCTCGGGCACCCAGCAGCAGCGCGTCGCCGGAGCGGGCACCCACCATCGCCGGGCGGCCCCGGCGCAGCCAGTCGTCCAACGCCCGCTGGGCGGGCACCCCGTACGGGACCGAGCGCTCCCGCCCGCCCTTGCCGAACACCCTGATCACCCGCCGGCCGTGGTCGACGTCGCCGACGTCCAACCCGCACGCCTCGCTGACCCGTACGCCGGTGGCGTAGAGCAGCTCCAGCAGCACCCGGTCCCGTAGCGGCACCGCCTCGGCCGCTTCCGCTGCACCCGACGCCGGCCCGGCCGCCGCGTCCGTCCGCACTGCGTCGGGGCGCGCCTGGTCCGGGAGTTCTGGGTCCGTGCGCGTCTGGTCCGTGGGCGGTGCCTGCCGGGACGGTGCCTCGACCAGAGCGGCGGCCTGGTCGGCGCGCAGCACGCTGGGCAGTTCCCGGTGCGCGCGAGGGCTGGCCAGTGCGGCGCCCACGTCGGCGGGGAGCAGCCCGGCCCGGTGTGCCCAGGCGCTGAATGCCCGCGCCGACGCGGCCCGCCGGGCCAACGACGTGCGAGCGGCACCCGTGGTGCGCTGCCGCGCCAGCCAACTGCGCAGCACCGACAGGTCCAGCTCGGCGAGGTCGACGCAGCCCATCCGGACGGCGTGGTCGAACAGCGAGACCAGATCGGTGACGTACGCACGGACGGTGTGCGCCGACCGGTTACGGACCCGGGACAGGTGCTCGGCGAAGTCGTCGACAGCGTCACGCAACGCTGGCGGCAGTGCCTGGTGCATGGCCCGGGTGCCCCGGTCCGCCCGGCTCATCGTGGCCGCGCCGACGTGCCGGCCGGTTCCTCGGCCCCGGCACCCTCACTGACGGCTGACACGGCACCAGCCTACGGCCGGCCCGCCGCCGCCACGGGACACGACGGCGCCGGTGTCCACCCCCGACTATCGGCGGTTGTTCCTCTTGCTCAGGAAGACGAGCAAGCCGACAACGAGCACGGCGGTCACGACGAGACAGCAGAGCACGCTGATGTGCCACGGCTTGATTGCACCCATGACCGGGCACGGTACCGGCAGTACCGGCTGGCTGGGACCCCGACCGCGAGCGGCCGGCCGGATCCCGGCCGCGAGAGGTACGGGCATCCGGACGGCCACCCCGGCCGGGCGGCGGTCACGCAACCGCTCAGGTAACAGCTCGACCGGACGCCGCCGCAGGCTTTGGTTTGGCGGGTGGGGCGAGGGCGTAGCCGTCATCGCGACGGACCACCATGGACAGCTCCTCCAGCAGAGACAGCTTGCGCAACGCGGTCCGTAGGTCGACGCCCGCGCGGGCGGAGAGCCGGTCCACGCCCATCGCGCCTCGGCGGGGCAGAGCCTCCAGCAGCGACCGCGTGTCGTCGTCCAGCGCGTCGGTGGCCCGCTGCGGTCCACGCGCTGGCGGGGCCAGGTCCGCGCCGATCCGACCCACCTCCTCCAGCACGTGCGCCACCCCGGTGACCAGCCGGGCCTTGTCGGGGAACTCGCGCAGGAACTCGTGGGCACCGACGGACATCGCCGAGGTCACCGGGCCCGGCACCACCATGGCCACCCGATTGGCGTGAATGGCTCGCCGCGCGGTCTGCGTCGCGCCACTGCGCGCCGACGCCTCCACCACGACGGTGCCCCGGGTGCCCGCGGCGATTACCCGGTTGCGGATCAGGAACCGGGGCCGCAGCGGCTCGGCACCGGGCGGCCACTCGCTGACCAGCAGCCCCGTCTCGGCGATCCGGTCGAAGAGGGCGGCGTTGCCCATCGGGTACGGACGGTCCAGCCCGCAGGCGAGCACCGCGACGGTCAGACCGCCCGCGGTGAGTGCGCCCCGGTGGGCGGCGGCGTCGATGCCGAACGCGCCACCGGACACGACCGTCCAGTCCCGCTCCGCCAGGCCGTACCCCAGTTCGGTCGCGACGTGTTGCCCGTAACCGGTGGCCGCCCGCGCCCCCACCACGGCCACCGAGCGATCCAGCGCCTCACCGAGTGGCCAGCTCCCGCGTACCCAGAAGCAGAGCGGCGGGGCGGTCTCACCGTCCACCCGGCGGCTGACGTCCGGTAGCCGCATCGCGGCCAGACTGGCGACCTGGGCCGGCCACTCCTCGTCGTCCGGCGTGACCAGCCGGGCACCCAGTCGGTCCCCCCGTTCCAGGGCTTCCGCGGCCACCGCTCGCACGTCGCCGACCGCCGAGCGTGCTGCGACAGTGGTGTGCAGCCAACCGCTCGGGCTGCCGCCGTCGAGCAGCAGATCCAGGGTCGCCACCGGGCCGTGCCGTTCGACCAGGTGATGCACCGCGCGCGTGCCCGGCTCCGCCAACCAGGTCAGGGCGACCCGGGCCAGCCTTCGTTCCTCCTCGGCGCTCACGCCGCCTCCCCCGTCCGTAGTTGAAGTGCCTCCCGGACGTCGTCCTGGTCAGGTCGGTCGCGACCGTCCAGATCGGCGATGGTCCAGGCCATCCGGATCACCCGGTCGAAGCCGCGCGCCGACAGCGAGCCGGAGTCGAGCCGGCCCCGCAGCTCCACGGTGACCCGGGCCGGCAGCCGCCACGGCGGTCGGCGCAGGTGCGGCCCTTCCACCTCGGCGTTGAGCCGTCGGCCGAGGCCGGCCCAGCGGCTGGCCGCTGCCTGCCGGGCCGCCGCCACCCGGGCGGCGACCGTCGCCGAGGGCTCGACATCGCCGTCGGTCGCCATCAGCTCGGCCGCCCGCACCGGCATCAGCCGCACCTGGACGTCGATCCGGTCGAGCAGCGGCCCGGAGAGCCTTCCCAGGTAGCGGCGGCGAACCAGCGGCGAGCACTCGCAGTGCGCGTCGCCGGCCGGCTTCGCGCACGGACACGGGTTGGCCGCCAGCACCAACTGGGTGCGGGCCGGGTACACGGTGCCGCCCCCGCTGCGGCTCAGCTGGATGCGGCCGTGCTCCAGCGGCTGGCGCAGCGCCTCCAGCGCACCCTTGCTGAATTCGGGAGCCTCATCCAGAAAGAGCACCCCGCGATGCGCGAGCGACACCGCGCCGGGTCGGGCCAGCCCCGAGCCGCCCCCGACCAGCGACGGCACTGTCGCGGTGTGGTGCGGCGCCTGGAACGGTGGGCGCCGCAGCAGCCGACCACCCGGCGGCAGCAGCCCGGCGACCGAGTGCAGCGCGGTGACCTCCAGCGCCGCGTCGTCGTCCAGCTCGGGCAGGATCGACGGCAGCCGTTCGGCGAGCATCGTCTTGCCGGCGCCCGGTGGGCCGAGCAGTGCCACGTGGTGCCCGCCGGCCGCGGCGACCTCCAGGGCGCGCCGACCCATCTGCTGCCCGGCGACGTCGGCGAGATCCGGCCCACCGGCCGGCGGCTCCGGGATGTCCGCCGGTGGTTCGATCAGCGGCGTTCCGTCCCGAACGAACGCGACGAGCCGGTGCAGAGTGTCCACCGCTCGCACCCGTACCCCGGGGATGACGGCGGCCTCGGCGGCGTTGCCGACCGGGACGATCACCCGCACGATGCCGGCCTGGGCTGCGGCGGCGACCATCGGGAGTACGCCGCGCACCGGCCGGACCGTCCCGTCGAGCCCCAACTCGCCGAGGACCACCACCCCCTCCAGCGGGAGCAACGGCAGCTCACCCGAGCCGCCCAGCAGCGCTGCGGCGATGGCCAGATCGAAGGCCGACCCGAACTTCGGCAGCGTGGCGGGCAGCAGGTTGAGGGTGATCCGCCGGTTGGGCCAGCGCTGGCCGGAGTTGACAACGGCCGCGCGGACCCGGTCACGGGCCTCGTGCAGGGCGGTGTCCGGCAGACCGGAGATCACCACCGCCGGCAGGCCGGCGGCCAGGTCGGCCTCCACCTCGACGAGGTGGCCGGTCACCCCGACCAGCCCCACGCAGAGCACCTTCGCGTAGCTCACGGCGCGTCACCGATCTTCCCGATACGCATGTCAGAACGCGCCCTTGAGGTGGTCGACCTGCGCTGGACCGGCGTGGGGAAGCCGCACCGACAGCACGTCGAAACGGACCTCCTCGGCGGTCGTACCGGTCTCGGTCAGCCACCGCGCGGCGAGCCCTCGCAGCCGGCGGGCCTTGGCCGGCACGACCGCCTCGGCCGGGGTGCCGAAGCTCTCACCCCGTCGGGTCTTCACCTCGCAGAAGGCGAGCACGGGCCCGTCCCACGCGATGATGTCGATCTCCCCGGCCGGGCAACGCCAGTTTCGGGCGATCGGGCGCAGCCCCGCCTCGGTCAGGTGCCGGGCCGCACATTGCTCGCCGTACGCGCCAACCGCCTGGTTCCGCTTCGTCATGGCCGGCACGGTGCCCGCCGGAGGGTGATCGCCGCGACCCGGCAACGGCCCACCTGTGGACAACGGGGGTGCTGTGGACAACCGGATGATCACGCCCGCCCTGTGCTACGGCCTCCCACCGAACCCGCGCAGCAATCGCCCAGGGGCCCAAGGACACCCCCTGCGCCGATCTTGCAGTTTCGGTAGTTGAAATGAGTGGTATGCCCCCTATGCCGGCACAGTAAGTGCAAGATCGCGCAAGATGGCCCACGCAATGGCGCTCACGAACAGGTGCCAGGTCTGTGGCCGTGCAACCGGTACTGAATCGTGCGACCGCGCTGGCTTGGTCGATTGACGGCGTCTGCCGGGCTGAAATGGCGCGGGCGTGGCCGGTCGCATACGGTGCCTGACGTGGACGGACGACGGAGTTTTCCGGAAGATCAGGAGTCGCGCTGGTACCCCGACGAGCGGGGTCGCGGTTACGGCGATTCGGAGTGGCGCGGCGCGGGCGAACCGCGGTACCGGGACGGCGAGATCCCCGAGCAGCGTGGTGCGGAAGACGGCCGCTCCGTCGAGGACACGGGAGTCGGCCGCCGCCGCGAGCCGGACTCGGGACGCTTCGGCGCCGTCGACGGGGGTCGCTTCGGTACGCCCGAGTCGGACTCGGGTCGCCTGAGCGCGGTGGACGCGGGCCGCTTCGGTACGCCGGAGTCGGACTCGGGTCGCCTGAGCGCGGTGGACGCGGGCCGCTTCGGTACGCCGGAGTCGGACTCGGGTCGCTTCGGCGCCCTGGACGATCAGACCGGTCGGTTCGGGGCGAGCGAGGCTGATTCGGGGCGTTTCGGCGCTGTCGACCCGTTGGGCGGCGCGCGGCCGGAGGCGGACGGTTACCGGGCCACCCGATCGCGTCGGGCGGACCGGGACCCGTCGGAGACCTCCGGTGAGCTGCCCGGACGCCGCGCCGCCCGCGAGACGGCCACGGCGGGATCTCCGGTGACCAGCGCGGCGCCGGAGACGTCCCGCGACAGCACGTCGACAGCGCCGGCCGGCGTGCTCGCCGACCAGGCTCGTCCCGCTCCGCTCGGTGGGTACCCGATCATCGAGCCGACCCGGGGTGGCGGCGACACTCCGCACCCACTGGAGATGCCGACCGGTCCGATGCCCGGGATCGGCCCGCGACCCGACCTGCCCGCAGGTGAGCCGCCGGTGTATCCGCCGGCCGCCGACGGCGTCTATCGGACCCGTCGACCGGTGCTGGCCGTACTCTTCGCCCTGCTGGTGTTGGTCTTCGAGGTTCCCGCGTTGCGGGTGCTGCTGGCGGGCGTGACCGGCGACCCGGTGGACGCCGGGGACGTGGTGGCGGGTATCGCCCTGGTCGCCGGTCTGCCGATCTTCGCGACCGGGCTGTACGGGCTACGAACCGGAGGTCTGGCGCTCGCCGACAACGGTCGGGGCTGGTTGCGCCCACCGACGGCCTACCTGACCGTCGGCCTGGTGCTCTTCGTGGCCGCCGCGCTCGCTGCCGGCTGACCCGGCCCGGCCCGCCGGCCCGTCTGACCCGCCGCCAGCCTGTCGCGCGCTGATGGTTCGGACAACAACCAGGAAATAGTGGCCTCCAGCGACGCGGAGGCCACTATTTCCACGAACCAGCGCGATCTTCCCGGCAACGCGCGCGATCAAGCAGGCGCGCGGGCGCGCAGGCGCGCGGGCGCGCCGGCGCGCGGCCAGGCGCGCGGGCGCGCGGCCGGGCAGGCGAGCGGCTGAGCGCGGAGCAGCACGCCACGCGCACCCCGGGGCGGCTGAACGGGCGAAGGGCGTACACTGGCCAACTGGCGACCGCCTCGGCGGTCGACCTCGCGCGCCCTCTTCACGAATCGTCGTGGAGCGACGGCCTCCCTGGTCCCGATCTTGATCGGGTCCACCATGGGTCGGCGACCAGGCGCCAGGACGCCCGGCCACCGGCCGGGCGTGACAACCAGGGACCTTGAGGAGTACCCCAACCATGGCCGTCGTGACCATGCGTCAGCTGCTGGAGAGCGGTGTCCACTTCGGGCACCAGACCCGGCGCTGGAACCCGAAGATGAAGCGCTTCATCATGACCGAGCGCAACGGCATCTACATCATCGACCTGCGCCAGACCCTCGAGTACATCGAGAAGGCGTACGAGTTCGTGCGTGGGACCGTCGCCGAGGGTGGCAGCATCCTGTTCGTCGGCACCAAGAAGCAGGCCCAGGAGGCGATTGCCGACCAGGCGACCCGGGTCGGCCAGCCGTACGTCAACCACCGCTGGCTCGGTGGCATGCTGACCAACTTCCAGACCGTTTACAAGCGGCTCCAGCGGATGAAGGAGCTGGAGGGCCTGGGTGACCTCAGCGGCACTGCCGCCGGTTACACCAAGAAGGAGACCCTGCAGCTCTCCCGCGAGAAGATCAAGCTGACCCGCACCCTCGGTGGCCTGCGGGACATGCAGAAGCTTCCCGCCGCGGTCTGGATCGTCGACACCAAGAAGGAGCACATCGCCGTCGACGAGGCCCGCAAGCTGGGCATCCCGGTGATCGCGGTGCTGGACACCAACTGTGACCCGGACGAGGTCGACTTCCCGATCCCGGGTAACGACGACGCGATCCGCTCGGCGGAGCTGCTGACCAAGGTCGTCGCCGCCGCCGTCGCGGATGGTCTGATCGCGCGTTCCGGCCGTCGCCGGGGCAACGACGAGAAGCCCGAGGGCGTCGCGAGCGACGAGCCGCTGACCGAGTGGGAGCGCGAGCTGCTCGAGCCGAAGAAGGCCGACGAGTCGGCCGCTCCGGCCGCCGCGGCCGCTCCGGCCGAGCAGCCCGCCGCTGCCGCCGCCGAGCAGCCCGCCACCCCGGAGCAGCCGGCGCAGGCCGCCACCGAGCAGCCGGCGGCCGCCACCGCGGAGTGATCGCACCGTCGCTGCCCCGCCGTCCGTTTTCGCGAACGGCGGGCAGCGACGGTACGCCGGGCACGATCCGCCCGGATCCGGGTAACCGGCACCTCTGACCATCCACACGCCGTCTCAACACCGAAGAGAGAGCCATGTCCCAAATCACCGCCGCGGACGTCAAGAAGCTCCGCGACCTCACCGGCGCCGGCATGATGGACAGCAAGAAGGCGCTGACCGAGGCCGAGGGCGACTTCGACAAGGCCGTCGAGATCCTGCGCGTCAAGGGCGCCAAGGACGTCGGCAAGCGGGCCGGCCGTACGGCCGCGAACGGTCTGGTCGCCCACTCCGGCAAGGCGCTGCTCGAGCTCAACTGCGAGACCGACTTCGTCGCCAAGACCGAGTCGTTCATCGCGCTGGGCCAGCAGCTGGTCGAGCACGGTGAGCGCGCCGGCGTGAACTCCGCCGAGGAGCTGCTCGCCAGCGAGCTCGACGGCAAGGTCATCGCGGACCTGATCCAGGAGCAGTCCGCCAAGATCGGCGAGAAGCTGGTGCTCAACCGGTTCGCCCGGGTCGAGGGCACCACCGCCGTCTACCTGCACCGCAAGGCCCAGGACCTGCCGCCGGCCGTTGGCGTGCTGGTGTCGTACACCGGCAAGACCGACGAGGCCGGCGACGCCGACGCCCGGGGTGTTGCCATGCAGATCGCCGCGATGCGGCCGAAGTACCTCACCCGGGACGAGGTTCCGGCTGAGGTCGTCGAGTCCGAGCGGCGCATCGCCGAGCAGACCGCCCGCGAGGAGAACAAGCCTGAGGCGGCTCTGCCGAAGATCATCGAGGGTCGGGTCAACTCCTTCTTCAAGGACTTCGTCCTGATCGAGCAGTCGTCCGTCTCTGACAACAAGAAGTCGGTGAAGCAGCTGCTGGCCGAGGCCGGCATCGAGGTCACCCGCTTCGTGCGGTTCGAGGTCGGCCAGGCCTGAGCCGCCACCGGGCGCCGCTGGCGCCCGTGGGCAGGAGACATCAACGAGGAGGCCGCCGGTGTACGTGACAGGCACCGCGGCCTCCTCGTCACATAGGGTCGGCAGCGGCAGGTTCGCGGTACGCGCCGCACGGGGCGTGCGCGTGGGGAAGGGCGGGGCGGATGACGCAGGTTGTGAGTGACCGGACGCTGGAGCTGGATGATCCGACGGCACCGCCGCCGGGGCGTGCCCGCCGGGTGGTGCTGAAGCTCTCCGGTGAGGTCTTCGGTGGCGGCGCGATCGGCGTCGACCCGGACGTCGTCCAGGCCATCGCCCGGCAGATCGCCACAGTGGTCCGCCGCGGCGTGCAGGTCTCCGTGGTGGTCGGCGGAGGCAACTTCTTCCGCGGCGCGGAGCTGCAGAAGCGTGGGATGGACCGGGCCCGCGCCGACTACATGGGCATGCTCGGCACCGTGATGAACTGCCTCGCGCTCCAGGACTTCCTGGAGAAGGAGGGCATCGAGACCAGGGTGCAGAGCGCCATCACGATGGCCCAGGTCGCCGAGCCGTACATCCCGCTGCGGGCCATCCGGCACCTGGAGAAGGGCCGCGTGGTCATCTTCGGCGCGGGCGCCGGAATGCCGTACTTCTCCACGGACACGGTGGCCGCCCAGCGGGCGCTGGAGATCCGGGCCGACGTGGTGCTGATGAGCAAGAACGGCGTGGACGGCGTCTACACCGCCGACCCGCGGATCGACCCCACCGCCAGCAAGCTCGACTCGATCACCTTCTCCGAGGCGCTGCGCCGCAACCTGCGGGTGGCCGACGCGGCGGCGTTCAGCCTCTGCATGGAGAACGGCCTGCCGATGCTGGTCTTTGGCGCGCAGGGTGACGACACCATCATCCGCGCGGTGGGTGGCGACAAGATCGGCACCCTGATCACCGCCTGAGTCCCGCCGACCGGCGACGACGACAGCGGGTCTGACGACTTTCAGCAGAGCCCACCACGAGCACAGAAGGAGGCGAGGAGACCGGTGATCGACGACACCCTCCTCGAGGCCGAGGAGAAGATGGAGCGTGCGGTCGAGCACGCCAAGGAGGAGTTCGGCGCCATCCGTACCGGTCGCGCCAACGCCGCCATGTTCTCCAAGGTCATCATCGACTACTACGGCACGCCCACGCCGCTGACGCAGATGGCGTCCATCGCGGTCCCCGAGCCGCGGATGGCCATCATCAAGCCGTACGACAACTCGCAGATCAACGCCATGGAGAAGGCGATCCGCGACTCGGACCTCGGGGTGAACCCGAACAACGAGGGCAACCAGCTGCGCATCCTGCTCCCGCAGATGACCGAGGAACGGCGCCGCGACATGATCAAGGTGGCTCGGCACAAGGGCGAGGAGGCCAAGGTGGCGATCCGCAACGTCCGCCGCCGTGGCAAGGAAGAGCTGGACCGGATCGTCAAGGACGGCGAGGCCGGCGAGGACGACGGTCGCCGCGCCGAGAAGGAACTCGACGACCTGACCCAGCGGTACGTTGCCAGCGTCGACGACCTGGTGAAGCACAAGGAAACCGAACTGCTCGAGGTGTGACCCATGCTGCGAGGCTCGTTCCCGACGTCGGGAACGAGCCTCGTTCCATAGGTCAGCAGGGGATCCAGACGGTCCTGGTGCTCTCGGCGAACTGCTCGCCGGTGTCCCAGTCGCGCAGCGAGAAGTGGGCGGTGGCCCGGCCGGGGTGCAGCGCGGGAGCGATCCGGGCGAACCCCATCCCGAGTTCGACGGTGCCGCCGTCGCAGAGGATCTCGCCGGCGCCGTGCCCCCCGGTGGCCCACAGGGTCGGCAGGCCGTCCTGCACCAGCGAGGCCGACATGAGGACCATGCCGGCCGGGCAGTTGCGGGCGGTGGCGGTGACCCCTGCTGCCGGGTACGTCACTCCCGGCTCGCCGACGGGCGGCTCGAACGGGTACAGCTCGCTGGTGTGGCGGTCGATGGTGATCCTGGTCCGTGCCGTGGTGGCGGCGGCCGGTGACCCTGCTCCCAGGACCATGGCGGCCACCGTCAACACCGCGAGACCGAACGTGTACATGTGAGTGCCCTTCCCCCGTTGCGGAGCGCGGGCTGGCGCCGGCGCGGCACCAGCGGACCACGCCGGGGCGGGTTCGCTCAGTACTCGATCGCGCACCGGACGAGTCGGATCGACGGCTGCGGATTGCCTGTGGTCTGCCGTACCGGATGGGTGTGTGTCGCTGGCCGCAGGGCCGGCGGCGCCGGGTGGCGTCCGTGGGCGTGCCTCGTCCGCCGTGCCGATCCGGCGTGTGCAGTAGGCTCGGCAGGATTCCCGGCCACCGGGTGGTGAACACCGGGGATCGACCGACCGTCGGGGCGGTCAATCCGAGGAACATCGCACGTGTAGGGGATGCTTGTGGTCTTGCGTCATGTGGTGGTTCTCGTGCCGCTTCGCGGTGCGTGATGTCCCACCCCGACCCCTACGGCAGCGAGCCTCGCGGCTGGGACAGGCCGGAGCGCCCGGTGGCGCTGCCCTGGCCGGACCAGGAGCTGGAGGCAGGCCAGTGGAGCCGCCGTCCGGCCGCCGGCCCTGAGCTGTACGCCGACCCGCACGCCCGGCCGTACGCCGATCCGCATCCCGCGGACCCGTACGACGAGCGTGGCCGCCCGGCCCGCCCGGACGACCGCTTCGACGACCGGGACCGGCACGATCGTTTCGACGACCGGGACCGGCACGTCGACGACCGCAACCAGCCCGACCGGTACGACGACCGGGGTCGCGGTGACCGTTACCCGGACCGACCTCCCACGGGGGAGGGGCCGCCCCGGTACGACGGCCCGGACCGCGGGCGCTTCGACGAGCCGAGCCGTCTCGACGGCCCTCCCGCCCGCTTCGACGACCCGGGGTACCCGACCGAGCAGCTCGCGCCTGTCCGGGCCGACGTGGTGCCGGACGAGGCTCCGACGACGGGTCGACGGTCGAAGGGGCGACGTCGGGCCAGCCTCGACCGACCGGCCACCCAGCAGGTGGGCACCGGACGGGCCGGGCGTAACCTTCCCGCGGCGATCGGGGTCGGGCTCGGCCTCGGCGCGCTGATCGTGGTGCCGCTGCTGGTCTATCCGTTGGCCTTTCTGCCGGTGATCGCCGCCGCGGTCGCCATCGGCATGTGGGAGATGGCCCGCGCGGTACGGCGCAGCGGCGCGCACCCGCCACTGGTGCCACTGATCGCCGGCGGCGTGTTGACAGTGGGTCTGGCCTGGTACGCCGGCCCGGACGCGCTCAGCCTGGGGCTGCTGGTCACCGTGCTGGGCACCATGATCTGGCGGTTGGGTGACGGGCCGGCCGGCTTCCAGCGGGATCTCACCGCGGCCACCCTGATCGCCGTCTACGTGCCGTTCCTCGCCGGTTTCGCGGCGTTGCTGGCGGCGGCCCCCGGCGATGGCCACCTGCGCATCCTGGCCACGCTGATCGGGGTGGTCCTCTCCGACACCGGTGGCTACGCGGCCGGGGTCTCCTTCGGCCGTCACCCGATGGCCCCGTCGATCAGCCCGAAGAAGTCCTGGGAGGGCTTCGCCGGCTCGGTCACCGCGGCGGCCCTGGGTGGAGCGTTGCTGCTGTGGCTGATGTTCGAGGTTGCCCCCTGGTGGGGCGCGCTGTTCGGGGTGGCCGTCTCGTGCGCGGCGGTCCTCGGTGACCTGGCCGAGTCGATGATCAAGCGGGATCTCGGCGTGAAGGACATGAGCAACCTGCTGCCCGGCCACGGCGGTCTGATGGACCGACTGGACTCGATCCTGTTCGCGGTGCCGACGGCCTACCTGCTGTTGGCGATCTTCGTGCCGGTGGTGGGCTGAGGTATGAATCACGGCGACCTGGTCCTCCGGCTCCGGCGGTCGCGGCCCGTTCGACACCTCCGGACCGGCAGCCGCCGCCGACGGCGTGACACACTGGACCAGCCATGACGAGCCTGCCCTTGATCCCCGCCATCTCGGTCGCCCCCGCCGCGCGCCGGGCCTCCATGCCCCCTCAGCACCTCGCTGACCTGGACCTGGCCGGCCGCCAGGCGTTGGTTACCGGGCTGGGTGAGCCGGCCTTCCGCGCCAAGCAGGTCTCCAACCACTACTTCGGGCGGTTGGTCCGCGACCCGCAGGCGATGACCGATCTGCCAGCGGCGACCCGGGAGCGGCTGGCCGACCAGTTGCTGCCGACGTTGCTCAACCCGGTGCGCGAGCTGGCCTGCGACGACGGCGCGACCCGCAAGGCGCTCTGGCGGCTGCACGACGGTGCGATGGTGGAGAGCGTGCTGATGGGTTACCCGGACCGGGTGACCGTCTGCATCTCCAGCCAGGCGGGTTGCGGCATGGCCTGTCCGTTCTGCGCGACCGGCCAGGCCGGGCTGACCCGCAATCTGTCGACGGCGGAGATCGTCGACCAGGCGGTGTACATGGCCGGGGTGGCGGCCTCCGGCGTGGTGGCGGGTTCCCCGCCGAGGCTGTCGCGCGTCGTCTTCATGGGCATGGGCGAGCCGCTGGCCAACTACAACCGGGTGATCGCGGCGATCCGTCGGCTGGTCAGCCCGGCTCCGGAGGGGCTCGGCCTGTCCCAGCGGCACATCACCGTTTCCACGGTCGGCCTGGTTCCGGCCATCCACCGACTGGCCAGCGAAGACCTCTCAGTGACCCTTGCGTTGTCGTTGCACGCGCCCGATGATGATCTGCGCGACGAACTCGTGCCGGTAAACCAGCGCTGGAAGGTAGCCGAGGTGCTGGACGCAGCGTGGGACTACGCCGCCCGGACGGGCCGCCGCGTGTCGATCGAGTACGCGATGATCAAGGACGTGAACGACCAGCCGTGGCGAGCCGACCTGCTCGGGCGGCTGCTGGCCGGCAAATTGGCCCACGTGAACCTCATTCCGCTCAATCCGACGCCGGGCAGCCGCTGGGACGCGAGCCCGAAGCCGGTCGAGCGGGAGTTCGTCCGGCGGTTGCGCGACGCCGGGGTGTCCACCACAGTTCGGGACACCCGAGGTCGCGAGATCGACGGCGCGTGTGGCCAGCTTGCCGCCGCCGAAGACAACGACACCAACACCGACCGCGCCGGAGAGGCACCGGCGTGACCGGGCGTGGCGAACGAGACCAGGAGACATAGTGGCGAGTCAGGGTCAGCGTTTCCGGCGCAAGGCGCTCCGCCGGGGATACAAGGTCGACGAGGTGGATGCCTTCCTCGACCGGGTCGAGGCGACGCTCGACGGCCGGCAGGTCGGTGCCCCGGTGGCCTCCCAGGAGGTTCATGACGTCGTCTTCCGGGTCCGCTTCAACGGCTACGACGAGTGGCAGGTCGACCTGCACCTGGACCGGGTCGAGCGACAGTTGGCCGAGCTGGAGGAGCGCAACAGCGCCGGGCGCGGTGGCGACCCCCGGATGGGTGACCGGATGGGCCCACCGGACCGGATGGGTCCGCCGATGCGTGACGACCGGGGCATGGTCCCGCAGCCGATGCCGCCCCGGCCGATGCCCGCGCAGGCCGGCCCGCCCTACGGCCGCTACGACGAGCCGACCGGTGCCTTCGCCGGTGGGTACGACGCCCCCCGCGGCGGTGGTTACGACGCGCCACGTGGCCCGGCCGGCCCGCCGATGGGTCCCGGTGGCCCGATGGGCCCCGGCCCGATGGGTGGCCACGGCATGCCGCAGCGCGGCCTGCCCGCCGGTCCCAGCGGGTACGGCCCCCCGGACGACCAGCGCTCACCCGCTGGCTACGGCCAGGATGATCAGCGCGGTGGGTACGGCCCTGACGACCAACGCGCGCCCGGCGGTTATCCGCCGCCGCCGGAGGAGCCGCGCTTCGACGGCTTCGAGGCCGGGCGGCACGGTCGCGCCGACATGACGGCCGAGATCCGGATGCCGGAGCGGGATCTGCGCGACATGCGCCGTGGTCCGGCCGGTCCGCCTCCGTTGCCGCAGCAGGGCATGGGTGGCCCGCCGATGGCCGGTCCGCCGGCGGTGGCCGGCCCGCCGATGGGTGGCCCGCCGATGGGCGGTCCGCCGATGGCCGGTCCGCCCGGCAGCGACCTGTACCGGGTCGACCAGATCCGCCGTAGCTTCCAGGTGCGCCGGTTCGGCAGCGGGTACGACCCCGACCAGGTGGACCGGTTCTTCGACACCCTGCTCGGTGGCATGCAGCGCCGCAATCCGATGCCGGTCGACCCGAAGGACCTGGACACGCTCCGGTTCGGCCTGGTGCCGGGTGGCTACTTCGAGGCCGAGGTCGACGCCGCGCTCAAGGACGTGCAGGACATCCTCTTCGGGCGCTGACCCCGAGGCGATACGGACGAGGGCCCGTCCCCCGGGTGGGGGCGGGCCCTCGGCGTACGACGTCGGCCGGTCGTCCGGCGGTGGGTCGGGTCAGGAGCGCAGACCGCTGCGCCGCAACACGACGTCGCCGATCACGATGATCAGCAACAGCGCGGCCAGGCCGATCAGCCAGATGTCCTCGACCCTGCCCTCGTGGTTGCCGCAGATCATCGCCAGCAGCGCCAGTGCGGACAGCACGGCGCCGATCTGCCCGGCCTTGCGGTGCCCGGGCTTGTGCTGGTCTGGCGACGTTACCGGCTCGCTTCCTGCCACTGTCGGTCCTTCCCTCGCGATCGGATCTTTGGTTAGTCTGGCACGCCTCGTACCCGGTGCGGTGGGGTGGGGGTTTCCTGGCCATCGGCCCTGCCCCACCTGGGCTGGACGGCACTACCGGCGTCGCGGGGCGGCGGTCAGACCCGCTCCGGTAGCGTTTGGCGTACACCTGATTGTCTGTTTGAGGGGGACTGTGCGGTGCGAGTGACCGGAACCGGGCACGCCAGCATGCGGATCGACACGGCCGCGGGCAGCATCCTGTGCGACCCGTGGGTGAATCCGGCCTACTTCGCGTCGTGGTTCCCGTTCCCGGACAATTCTCTGCTGGACTGGGAGAGCCTGGGTCAGGTCGACTACCTGTACGTCTCCCACCTGCACCGGGACCACTTCGACGCGAATCACCTGCGCGACTTCGTCTCCAAGGACGCCACCGTCCTGCTCCCCGAGTTCCCCACCTCGGAGATGGAGGACGAGTTCCGGGCGCTGGGCTTCACCAAGTTCCTGAAGGCGCCCAACGAGCAGGTGGTGGAGCTGCCCGGCGGCCTGAAGATCATGATTCAGGCGTTGACCAGCCCGACCGACGGGCCGATCGGCGACTCCTCGCTCTGGGTCGAGTACGAGGGTGTGCGGCTGCTCAACCAGAACGACGCCCGCCCCACCGACCTGAGTGTCTTCGCCGAGCTGGGGCACGTGCACGCGCATCTGCTCCAGTTCTCCGGTGCGATCTGGTACCCGATGGTCTACGAACTGCCGCAGGCGGCGAAGACCGCGTTCGGCAAGCAGAAGCGTGACCGGCAGTTCGACCGGACCTGGCGGTACATCGACGACCTGAAGGCGTCGCACGTCTTCCCGATCGCCGGCCCGCCGTGCTTCCTCGACGACGCCCTGTGGCAGTTCAACGACATCCACGGCGACGAGGGCAACATCTTCCCCGACCAGTCCGTCTTCATGTCGGAGTACGCCAAGGTCGGCGGCACCAACGGGATCGTGCTGCTGCCGGGCAGCGTCGCCGAGGTCACCACCGAGGGCGCGAGCACCACCCACCCGGTGCCGGTGCAGGAGTTCTTCGCGAACAAGGTCGCGCACCTGGAGGAGATGCGGGAGCGCAAGCGCCCGATCATCGAGGCGGAGAAGGCGTCCTGGCGGCACCCCGAGGTGGACGTGCTCGGCGAGATGAAGCGTCGGATCGAGCCGCTGCTCGACGAGTCGATCTACCTGGCCAAGGGGGTTGGCGGCCCGGTCCGTTTCGACCTGGTGGGGTATGACGGCGAGAGCGTCGAGTCGATCGTTGTGGACTTCCCCGGCAAGGAGGTCCGGCCGTACGCGGACGAGAAGGTGCGCTACCGGTTCCGGACCGAACGGTCGCTGATCGAGCACCTGCTCTTCATCGACGAGGTGGACTGGGTCAACTCGCTCTTCCTGTCCTGCCGGTTCTCGGCGGCCCGGATCGGCCAGTACAACGAGTTCGTCTACGCGTTCTTCAAGTGCCTCTCCGAGGAGCGGCTCCAGTACGCCGAGGGCTGGTACGACGAGCACGAGCGCAGCACCGACGCCGAGGACATCACGTTGGGCGACTGGGTGGTGCAGCGGCGGTGCCCGCACCTGAAGGCGGACCTGACCCGCTTCGGCATCGTCGACGGTGACCAGCTCACCTGCCAGTTGCACGGCTGGCGCTTCGACCTGCCCAGCGGCCGCTGCCTGACGAGCGTCGGCCACAAGGTGCGAGCCCACCGAGTAGACGCGGAAACCCCCGCCCCCGCCGGCGAGGCCGTGATCTGACCCGCCCGGTTGATCATGAAGTTATTGTCACGAAACGCCGCCACGGCGGGCAATAACTTCATGATCAACGGGGCCGGGCCGGGCCGGGGCCGGGGCCGGGGCCGGGGCCGGGCCGGGGCCGGGGTTAGGGGTTAGGGGTTAGGCCGACAGGTCGGTGAGGATGCGGCGGGCGGCGTTGTGACCGGCCGCGCCGATGACGCTGCCGGCCGGGTGGCAGCCGGCGCTGCCGGCGTACACACCGTCGACGCCGGTGGCGTAGGGCATCCGGTCGGTGAACGAGACGGTGTTGTCGACGTGGTGGATGTGCCCGCCGGTGATGCCGAAGTGCTCCTCGATGCCGGGCGGCGGCAGCGGCACCGCGTCGGCGATCAGGTCGGTGGTGCCGGGCGCGTACCGCTCGACGATCCCGAGCAGCCGGTCGACGTACCCGGGCAGCTCCGCGTCCCAGGTGGTGCCGGCCAACTCGTAGGGGACGGACTGGACGAAGAGCGCCGACGAGTGGTGCCCGGCGGCGTCGGAGAGCGACGGGTCGACTGTGGTGTGCAGGTACCACTCGATGGTGGGCTCCGCCGGCAGCAGCCCGGCCTGCACGTCTGCCCACATGGCGCGCAGCGCGGTCATCGGCGAGGTCGACGCTCCGCCGACCAGCGACGCCGACCCGGGCAGCAGGTGGATGGTCGAGCCGAACGGGCTCGGCGTGCCGTCCGGCAGGCAGGAGAACCGCGGCAGCCCGGTGAGCGCCAGGTTGAGCTTGAGGGTGGTGCCGGGCCGGCGGACCGCCGCCATCCGTTCGCCGAGCCGCGCCGGGAGCGCGCCGTCGGGCAACAGGTCCATCAACCGGTACGGGTCACAAGCGCCGAGCACCACTCGCGCGGCCACCTCCCGACCGTCAGCGAGCACCACTCCGCTCGCCGCGCCGCCGTCCACTGTCACCGCGTGCACCGGCGTACCGGTCAGGATTGTCGCTCCGGCAGCGCGGGCGGCCTCGGCGAAGGTCCGGGAGACGGTTCCCATCCCACCCTCGGCGATCATCCAGGTGCCGCCGGAGCCGGGCAGTCGGCACATGTTGTGCACGAGGAAGTTGTGGCCGGTGCCGGGATCGTCCGGGCCGGCGTTGAGCCCGGACAGGCCGTCGGTGACCGCGTACATGCTGACCAGCAGCTCGGAGCGGAACTCGAACCGGGCCAGGTAGTCGGCGACCGAGCCCTGCACGAGGTCGACGAAGACCTGGCGCAGCGCCGGGCGGACGTGCCGCTCGGCGGTCTCCTGGACGCTGAGCGGCTCGGCCAACCAGGCCGGGGCGAGGTCGTCCCGCAGCGCGGCCAGCTCGGCCTGCATGGCGTCGTCGGCGGCCACGTCGGCGGGGGAGAAGAACTCGGCGAGCTGCGCCCGGGTGGCGGCGGTGTCACTGCCGAAGAGCAGGTACGGCGAGCCGAGGCCGCCCGGGGTGGGGAGGAAGTAGTGCGGGTCGCGGCGCAGCACCGGGATCCGGACGTCGAGCGTGGCGAGCAGTTCCGGGGGCATCAGTCCGAGCAGGTACGACCCGGTGGAGTGGCGCAGCCCCGGCACCTTCGGGAACGGGTTCTCGGTGCGGGTCGCGCCGCCGATGACGTCGGCGGCCTCCAGCACGAGGACGTCCAGGCCGGCGCGGGCCAGCAGTACCGCGGAGACCAGACCGTTGTGCCCGGCACCGACGATCACGACGTCGGCGCGGGCCGGAATCTCACTGCTCATGCCGCGGCAGCCTAGTCCGCCCCACCAGCCCAGGTCACCCCTTCCACTCCCACCCACCCACCCCCCACACCCCCCCCCTCCCGGCCCGGGCCGCCGGCCCCCCCCCCCGCCCCCACCCCCGGTCGACACGCAGGATGGCCTAGTTGTGTGCCCGACAGTACCGTCTGCCCGCTAAGTCAGCGCGCAGCGCGGGCGCGCAGGTGCTGGGTGCGCGGTTGGGCTGGGGTGCGCAGTGGGACAGGGCATGCCCGACATCTGAACTCCGTGCACCAGACTCG
>NZ_JAKKFE010000040.1:0-122395 GCF_022230935.1 Micromonospora hortensis | reverse complement strand
CCGCCCGCCCGGCCGGCCCGGCGGCCGCGCCGAGCACCGGCTTCGCCCCGGCGGCCGCGCCGAGCACCGGCTTCGCCCCGGCGGCCACCAACCTCGCCCAGGGCCGTCCCACCCAGGAGAGCGGCCACGCCGACGTCTACGACTCGTCGAAGGTCGTCGACGGCAACGTGGGCAGCTACTGGGAGAGCGTCAACAACGCGTTCCCGCAGTGGGTGCAGGTCGATCTCGGCTCATCACAGAGCGTCAACCAGGTAGTGCTGAAGCTGCCGACCTCTGGTTGGGGCACCCGGACGCAGGCGCTGAGCGTGCGGGGCAGCACCAACGGTTCGTCCTTCACCGACCTGGTCGGGTCGCAGACGTACACCTTCAACCCGGCGAGCGGCAGCACTGCCACCATCAACTTCAGCTCGACCTCCACCCGCTACGTCCGGATCACCATCACCGCCAACAGCGGCTGGCCGGCCGGGCAGCTCTCCGAGCTGGAGGTGTACGGCAGCGGCGGCACCACCCCCGACACCACACCGCCGAGCGTGCCGAGCAACCTCTCGTACACCCAGTCGGGCACCACCATCAGCCTCAACTGGGTCGCGTCGACAGACAACGCGGGCGGCAGCGGCATCGCCGGCTACGACGTCTACCGCAACGGCGCGTTCCTCCAGTCCGTCGGCACCGTGACCACCTTCAACGACACCCAGCCGGCCACGGCGACCGTGTCGTACCACGTCCGGGCCCGCGACGCCGCCGGCAACCTCTCCGGCAACAGCAACACCGTCACCCGAACCGGCAGCGGTGACACCACAGCGCCGAGCGTCCCGGGGACGCTGTCGCACAGCACGTCGGGCAGCACGATCACGCTCAACTGGGGGGCCTCCACCGACTCCGGTGGCAGCGGGCTCGCCGGCTACAACGTCTACCGGGGCGGCAGTCTGATCGCGACGCTGGGCACCGTCCTCACCTACCAGGACACCCAACCGGCGACGGCCACCGTGTCGTACCACGTCCGGGCCCGCGACGGCGCCGGCAACCTCTCCGGCAACAGCAACACCGTCACCCGCACCGGCAGCAACCCGCCCGCCTGCACCAACGTGGCGCAGGGCAAGAGCATGACGGCGAGCGGCTCCACCTTCAGCTTCACCCCCGACAAGGCGAACGATGGGCAGCTCACCACCTACTGGGAGGGCGCGGCGTCCTACCCGCAGAACCTGACAGTGGCGCTGGGCGCGAACCACTCCATCTCCCGTGTCACGGTGAAGCTCAACCCGGACCCGGCCTGGGGCACCCGCACCCAGACCATCCAGGTCCTCGGCCGCGACCAGGGGTCGTCCGCGTACACCAGTCTGGTGTCGGCGGCGGCCTACCAGTTCGCCCAGGGCACCAACCTGGTGACCATCCCGGTCAGCGCGACCACAGCGGACGTGCAGTTGCGGTTCACCGGCAACACCGGTGCCCCGTCCGGCCAGGTGGCCGAGCTTGAGGTCTGCGGCACCCCGGCACCCAACCCGGATCTGGTCGTCAGCTCGGTGACCTGGTCGCCCACGTCGCCCAGCGAGGTCTCCCCGGTCACCCTCTCGGCAGTGGTGCAGAACATCGGATCGGCCAGCGCCGGTGCGACCACTGTGAACTTCAGCCTGGCCGGCGCTGTCGCCGGCAGCGCCTCGGTGGGCGCGCTCGCCGCGGGCGCCTCGACCACCGTGTCGTTCAACGCCGGTACGCGGCCGATGGGCAGTTACGCCGTCTCGGCGGTGGTCGACCCGGCGAACACGATCGTCGAGCAGAACAACGGGAACAACAGCTTCACCGCCGCGTCACCGCTGGTGGTGGCGCAGGCCCCCGGCCCCGACCTCCAGGTGCTCAGCATCGCCTCGAACCCGCCGAACCCGGCCGTCGGGGCGTCCGTCACCTTCACCGTGGCTGTTCGCAACCGGGGCACCTCAGCGACCGGCGCGACCACAGTCACCCGGCTGGTGGCGGGCAGCACCACGCTCAACACCAACACCGCCTCGATCGCCGCCGGCGCGACGGTCACCGTGGCCGTCAGCGGTAGCTGGACCGCCACCAGCGGCGGCGCCACCATCACCGCCACCGCCGACGCCACGAACGTGGTCGCCGAGACCAACGAGACGAACAACGCGTTCAGCCAGTCGATAGTGGTTGGTCGTGGGGCTGCCGTCCCGTACGTCTCCTACGAGGCGGAGGCCGGCCGTTACCAGGGCACGCTGCTGGAGGCCGACCCGCTACGGACCTTCGGGCACACCAACTTCGCCAGCGAGTCCTCGGGTCGCAAGTCGGTACGACTCACCGGCACCGGCCAGTTCGTCGAGTTCACCTCGGCGAACCAGGCCAACTCCATAGTGGTGCGTAACTCCATCCCCGACGCGGCCGGTGGCGGCGGCATCGAGGCGACCATCAGCCTCTACGTCAACGACGTCTTCTCCCGGAAGTTGACCCTGTCGTCGAAGCACAGCTGGCTCTACGGCAACACCGACGGGCCGGAGGCGCTGACCAACACCCCGCAGGCCGACGCCCGGCGGCTCTTCGACGAGTCGAACGCGCTGTTGGCGCAGTCGTACCCGGCCGGCACCCGGTTCAAGTTGCAGCGCGACTCGGGTGACACCGCCTCCTTCTACGTCATCGACATGATCGATCTGGAGCAGGTGGCGCCGGCGGCGAGCCAGCCGGCCGGTTGCACCTCGATCACCTCGTACGGTGCCGTCGCGAACGACGGGATCGACGACACCGCCGCCATCCAGCGTGCGGTGACCGACGACCAGAACGGTGTCATCAGCTGCGTCTGGATTCCCGCCGGGCAGTGGCGGCAGGAGCAGAAGATCCTGACCGACGACCCGCTGAACCGGGGCATGCACAACCAGGTCGGCATCAGCAACGTCACGATCCGGGGCGCCGGCATGTGGCACTCGCAGCTCTACACGCTGACCGAGCCGCAGAACGTGGTGGGCGGCATCAACCACCCGCACGAGGGCAACTTCGGCTTCGACATCGACAAGAACACCCAGATCTCCGACATCGCCATCTTCGGCTCGGGTCGGATCCGCGGCGGTGACGGCAACGCCGAGGGCGGAGTCGGTCTGAACGGTCGCTTCGGCGCCGGCACGAAGATCAGCAACGTCTGGATCGAGCACGCCAACGTGGGCGCCTGGGTGGGCCGCGACTACGACAACATCCCCGACCTGTGGGGGCCGGCCGACGGGCTGGAGTTCACCGGGATGCGGATCCGCAACACGTACGCCGACGGCATCAACTTCAGCAACGGCACGCGTAACTCGCGGGTGTTCAACTCGTCCTTCCGCACCACCGGTGACGACGCGCTCGCCGTCTGGGCCAACCCGTACGTCAAGGACCGCAACGTCGACATCGCGCACGACAACCACTTCGTCAACAACACCATCCAGCTTCCCTGGCGGGCCAACGGCATCGCCATCTACGGCGGCTACGACAACTCGATCGAGAACAACCTGATCTACGACACCGCCAACTACCCGGGCATCATGCTGGCGACCGACCACGACCCGCTGCCGTTCTCCGGCACGACGCTGATCGCCAACAACGGGCTCTACCGCACCGGCGGCGCCTTCTGGAACGAGGACCAGGAGTTCGGTGCCATCACGATCTTCCCGGCCACCAGGGACATCGTCGGGGTCACGATCCGGGACACCGACATCATCGACTCCACGTACGACGGCATCCAGTTCAAGAACGGTGGCGGCAACATACCGAACCTCGCGATCACCAACGTGCGGATCGACAAGTCCGTCAACGGTGCCGGCATCCTCGCGATGAGCGGCGCGCGCGGCAACGCCAACCTGACAAACGTGACAATCACGAACTCGGCCGACGGCAACATCGTCATCCAGCCGGGCTCGCAGTTCGTCATCAACGGCGGCTGACAGTGACCGGGGGCCGCTGCGGCGGCCCCCGGTCGACAACCGCGCCTGATCACCACGATCTCGGTGACGTCGGGGTGTCCGCACGCTGCGGACACCCCGACGTCCGTGTACCCGAGTCGATCATTGCCGGGTAGTGGCGTTAGTCGGACATCCGACGCCGTCGCCGACGGGCCGAACCGGTCGTGACCGCCGAGGGTGGCCGTTGACCTGTTGCTACCGGGTGGGCAGCGGACGTCGTGCTGCCCCTTGACGATGACTTTGAGTGCGTGACGTGCCTCGCGGCGACCTGTCAATGTGGAAGGTAGATCGGCACCGCGATGCGCGGAGGGCTGCCCAGCAGCAGGGTCGGAGGCAGAGCATGGACGACGAAACCGGGTCCACCACAAGCCGGCCGCTGCGGGCCCTACTGCGCTGGTTGGGTGCCGCTGCCGCGATCGCCGGCATCGTCGGTGTGGTGTTCCAGGTGATCGAATGGGCCGGTTCCCGCGCGACGCCAGAGGTGCGGAGCAGCGCGGGAGCGAGCCCGACAGTGGCCACGCCCACCGCAAAGGCGAGCGGCGACGAGCAGTTCGTGCAGGCCGGCCAGTGTGTGCGCAACGTCGGTGGCGTGGCCACAGTGGTGTACGAGATCGCCACGTGTGGTCCCGGGACGTGGCGGGTGCTGGCTCGCGTCGAACAGGCCGTCGTCGACGAGGCGCAGGCCGACGCGGTGTGCGAGGCCCAGGCGCCCGGCTTCGCCGAATACCACTACTCGAACTGGACAAAACGCTCCGACTATCTCGACGTCGTGTTCTGCGTCGCCCCGGTCTGAACGCCGCCCGAACGCGGGGGCCAGGCCGATATCCCAATCTGTCGCACCGCGTGTGCGATGCCGTACCGGGCGGGGCGGCGCGACTAGGCTGAGCTGAGCAGGATGGTCCGCTGAGGGGGTGAGCCCGGATGACCCAGGCAGCGTTCGCGCCGGAGCCGGCGCCGCAGCACACCGAGCCGTCGTTCGACGTGCTGCGGTGGCACGACGAACCCTGGACTGCGCAGCTCGCCCTCGACCTGTTGCCGGAGACCAACGGCCCCAAGGTTGAGGTCCTGAGCGGAAGCGTGATCGTGACACCACATGCCGGGTACGACCATCAGGACGCGGAGTTGGGCCTCGCCTATCTCCTGAAGCAGGCGGCCCGTCAGGCGAAGCTGTGGCTTTATCTTGAGACGAACGTCGTCTCGGGCCAGGATCTCTTCATCCCGGACATCGTCATTCTCGATGCGCCCGGCGGCGGTCGCACGACGATGGACATCGGGCACGCCGTGCTTCTCGGGGAGATCGTCTCCCCCGGAAACCGACGCAAGGACATCATCGACCGCCCGCGTGAGTACGCCGCCGCACGCGTGCCCTTCTTCCTCCGGGTTGACCTGCGCAATCGGGTGCCGACCATCGCGTTGTACGAGCTGACCGAGGGGGAGTACCGGCCCGTGGCTGCCGCTGCGGCCGGGACGCGCTTCGTCATGCGGGAGCCGTTCGAGTTCTCCATCGATCCGGCCGACCTGCTGGGCGAGGAGGCACAGCCCGAAGCGTCGTCGGAGGGGGAGGGCTGAGGCTCCCGGCGGGCGTGCAGCGAGGGTGGGGAAGAATGGCCGGGTGACTTCCCCCCGCGACCTCGTTCTGCTCGGGTCCACCGGCTCGATCGGCACCCAGGCCATCGACATCGTCCGGCGCAACCCGGACCGGTTCCGGGTGGTCGCCGTGGGCGCTGGCGGCGGCAACGTCGAGCTGCTCGCCGCGCAGGCCCTCGAACTGGGCGTCGAGGCGGTCGGGGTGGCCAAGGCCTCCGCCGCGCAGGATCTGCAACTCGCGTTCTACGCCGAGGCGAGCCGACGCGGGTGGGCCACCGGTGACTTCAAGCTTCCCAAGATCGTGGCCGGACCGGACGCCATGACCGAGCTGGCCCAGTGGCCGTGCGACATCGTGCTCAACGGGGTGGTGGGCTCGCTGGGCCTCGCTCCTACGCTGGCCGCGCTGCGCGGTGGTCGTACTCTCGCGTTGGCCAACAAGGAGTCGCTCGTTGCCGGCGGCCCGCTGGTCAAGGCCGCTGTGGCGCGGCCGGGGCAGATCGTCCCGGTCGACTCCGAGCACTCGGCGCTGGCCCAGTGTCTGCGATCCGGTTCGCGTGGTGAGGTGCGTCGGCTGATCGTCACGGCCAGCGGGGGCCCGTTCCGGGGTCGGCGGCGCGACGAGTTGACGCAGGTCACACCCGAGCAGGCGCTCGCACACCCGACCTGGAACATGGGGCCGGTCGTCACGATCAACTCCGCCACCATGGTCAACAAGGCGCTTGAGGTGATCGAGGCGCACGAGCTGTTCGACGTGCCCTACGCCGACATCACAGTGATGGTGCACCCGCAGTCGGTGATCCACTCGATGGTCGAGTTCGTCGACGGGTCGACGATCGCCCAGGCCAGCCCACCGGACATGCGGCTGCCGATCGCGCTCGGCATCGGCTGGCCCGACCGGGTGCCCGAGGCGGCCACCGCCGTCGACTGGACGGCCGCGCACACCTGGGAGTTCGCGCCACTCGACGACGAGGCGTTCCCGGCCGTCGCCCTGGCCAAGGCCGCCGGGGAGACCGGGCGCTGCCGGCCGGCGATCTACAACGCGGCGAACGAGGAGTGCGTGGCCGCGTTCGTGGCGGGCCGGCTGCCGTTCCTCGGCATCGTCGACACCCTCGAACGCGTGTTGGAGGAGGCTCCGGACTTCGACGAACCAGGTACCGTCGAGGACGTGCTCGCGGCCGAGTCGTGGGCACGCGCGCACGCGCAGGAGATCATCGCGGGTTCGGTGGAAGGAGCTTGATGTCGTACCTGCTCGGGGTGGTCCTCTTCGCCCTGGCCATTCTCATCTCGGTGAGCCTGCACGAGGCGGGTCACCTGCTGACCGCCAAGGCGTTCGGGATGAAGGTCACGAAGTACTTCGTCGGCTTCGGCCCCACCATCTGGTCGTTCCGGCGGGGTGAGACGGAGTACGGCCTCAAGGGCATCCCCCTCGGCGGCTTCTGCAAGATCGTCGGGATGACGCCGCAGGACGACGATGTCGAGCCGGGCGACGAGTCGCGCGTGATGTGGCGCTACCCGGTCTGGAAGCGGACGATCGTGATGGCCGCCGGGTCGATCACGCACTTCGCGCTCGCCCTGGTCACCATCTGGATCCTCGCCGTCTCCGCCGGCCTGCCCAACCCCGACTTCCCGACCACCGACGCGCAGGCCCGCCAGGAGCCCGCCGTCATCCAGCTCAGCGAGTGCGTGGTTCCGGAGAACGCGGTGCGGGCGTGCACGAGCACCGACGCGGCCAGCCCGGCCGCCCAGGCGCAACTGCGCAACGGCGACCGGATCACCTCGATCAACGGCACCTCGATCAACTCTTACGGCGACCTGCTCACCGCGCTGCGCGGGCTCAAGCCGGGCGACACCGCGCAGATCGCGTACGTCCGCGACGGGCAGACGAGCACCACCAGCACGGTGCTCGCGCAGACCCAGCGTCCGCCGCTGGACAACCCGACAGGTGCCGCCGCGCCGGTGGCCGCGCTCGGCGTCGGGCTCGTCCCCAGCACCCCGACCCGCGTGACGTACGGCCCGGTCGGCGCCTTCGGCGCCACCGCCGACTTCACCGGTCAACTCGCCGTCGGCACCGCCCAGGCGCTCCAGCGCCTCCCGCAGAAGGTCCCCGCCCTGTGGACCGCCCTCACCGGCGGCGAGCGGGACGTCGACACCCCGATCAGCGTGGTCGGCGCCAGCCGACTCGGCGGGGAAGCGGTGGAGAACAACGCCTGGCTGGTCTTCTTCATGCTCTTCGTGTCGCTGAACTTCTTCATCGGCGTGTTCAACCTGCTGCCGCTTCTCCCGGTGGACGGCGGCCACATCGCCATCGCCTGGTTCGAACGGGCCCGCTCCTGGGTCTACGGGCGGATCGGCCGGGCCGACCCCGGCCGGGTGGACTACCTCAAACTGATGCCCTTCACGTACGTGGTAATCCTGATCGGTGGCGCGTTCACGCTGCTGACCATCGCCGCGGACGTCGTCAACCCCATCACGCTCTTCTCAAGGTGAGTGCCTGAAGTGACAGCTATCAGTCTCGGTATGCCCGCCGTGCCGCCCCCGCCACTCGCTCCCCGTCGGGCCAGCCGCCAGATCATGGTCGGTTCGGTTCCGGTCGGTGGTGGTGCGCCGGTGTCCGTGCAGTCGATGACCACGACCCTCACCTCCGACATCAACGCGACCCTTCAGCAGATCGCCGAGCTGACCGCGTCCGGCTGCCAGATCGTCAGGGTGGCGGTGCCGTCCCAGGACGACGTCGAGGCGCTGCCCGCGATCGCCAAGAAGTCCCAGATCCCGGTGATCGCCGACATCCACTTCCAGCCCAAGTACGTCTTCGCCGCGATCGACGCCGGCTGCGCGGCGGTCCGGGTCAACCCGGGCAACATCCGGCAGTTCGACGACAAGGTCAAGGAGATCGCCCGTGCCGCGGGGGCGGCGGGGACGCCGATCCGGATCGGCGTCAACGCCGGCTCACTGGACAAGCGCCTGCTGAGCAAGTACGGCAAGGCCACCGCCGAAGCGCTTGTCGAGTCGGCGCTGTGGGAGTGCTCGCTGTTCGAGGAGCACGGCTTCCGCGACATCAAGATCTCGGTCAAGCACAACGACCCGGTCGTGATGATCCGGGCTTACCGGCAGCTCGCCGAGCAGTGCGACTACCCGCTGCACCTCGGCGTCACCGAGGCCGGGCCGGCGTTCCAGGGCACCATCAAGTCGGCGGTCGCCTTCGGTGCGCTGCTGGCCGAGGGGATCGGCGACACGATCCGGGTGTCGCTGTCCGCCCCGCCGGTCGAGGAGATCAAGGTCGGCAACCAGATCCTGGAATCCCTCGGTCTGCGCGAGCGGGGCCTGGAGATCGTCTCGTGCCCGTCCTGCGGGCGGGCCCAGGTGGACGTCTACAAGCTCGCCGAGGAGGTCACCGCCGGCCTGGAAGGGCTGCCGGTGCCGCTGCGGGTCGCCGTCATGGGCTGCGTGGTGAACGGTCCGGGCGAGGCTCGGGAAGCCGACCTCGGCGTCGCCTCCGGCAACGGCAAGGGCCAGATCTTCGTCAAGGGGCAGGTCGTCAAGACGGTGCCCGAGGCCCAGATCGTCGAGACCCTGATCGAAGAGGCGCTGCGAATCGCCGACGAGATGGGCGCCGAGCTCCCCGAGGAGCTGCGCGGGCTGGTCACCGGCCCAACCGTCACCGTTCACTGATTCTCCATGTGGAAAAGCGGCCGTTCCCCGCACGGGGAACGGCCGCTTTTCGTTTGAGCTGATCGTGCGGTTGTGCGCTGTGGTGCTCGTAGCTGTGGTGCGGCCTGGCGGTGTGGTGCGGCCTGGCGTCACTCGGATTCGGCGAGGATCGCGTACAGCTTGCGCCGGGTCTCGTCGAGCACCTGGGCGGCCCGCTCACGCTGATCGTCCGTGCCGTTCATCATCACCTGGCGCAGAGCGTTCATCGCCTGCGCGCCGGAGTCACGGATGTCGTGCCAGCTGCTCACCGCGCCCTGGGCGACGTCCGCCCACGGCGGGGTCTGCGCGGCCTCGGTGGCCTCCGCCTGACCGGCCTCGGTGACAGTGAACCGCTTCCGTCCACCGCTGGGCTCCTCGGTGCTGGCGACGATCACGCCCTCGTCCTCCAGGAGCTGAAGGGTGGGGTAGATCGAGCCCGGGCTCGGCCGCCACGCACCGCCGGTGCGGGAGTCGATCTCCTGGATCATCTCGTAGCCGTGCATCGGCCGCTCGGTGAGCAGGGCCAGCACGGACGCTCGGACGTTGGGGCGTCGGCCCCGACCCCGTCCACGGCCCCGGCCGCCCCAGGGGCCGCCGTGTCCGTGCTCGTGGCCATGACCGTGCGGACCGGGCGGGACCGGCGGGAAGCCGAACCCCCGCATCCGGGCCTCGTGCATCGGGTGGTGCTGTCGGTGGAACCTCATCGGGTTCTTCCTTCCCTAGGACTATCGCTGATGCATCAACGATATATCGGCAATGCATCGCCGACAACCCTCATTTACCAAACCGTACGTACGTCTTGTTAAAGTCTCGGTCATGCGCCTGCTTCCCCCGCCGGGTCCGGCCCGGGTCCTCACCCTCGGCACTCTGGTCAAGACCGTCGGGCGGGGCCTCTGGCTCGTCGCCAGCGCGCTCTTCCTCACCCGGTCGGTCGGCCTGTCGGCCACCCAGGTCGGCGTCGGGTTGACCATCTCGGCCCTGGTCGGTGTGGTGGCCAGCGCCCCAAGCGGCTACCTGGCCGACCGCGTAGGCCCCCGCGGTGTGCAGGTCGGCGCGCTGTTCGTCGCCGGCACCCTGACGGTCGGCCTGGTCGCCGTCCGGTCGTTCCCCACGTTCCTGCTGGTGGGAGCGGCCACCGCGCTGGCCGACGCGGTCGAGCGAGGTGCCCGCGGCGCGCTGATCGCCGGAGCGATCCCCGCCGACCAGCGGGTCCGCACCCGCGCCTACCTGCGGGCCACCACCAATGTCGGGATCTCCGTCGGCGCCGTCCTCGGCGGCTTCGCCATCGCCGCCGACACCCGAACCGGATACGTCGCGCTCATCCTGGCCTCGGCGGCGACATCACTGGCCGCAGCAGTGGTCTTCCTTCGACTGCCAGCCGTCGCCCCGGTCGCCGCCCCGACGCACGGCCCTCGGCTGGTCGCCCTACGGGACCGCCCGTTCCTCGCCTTTACAGTGGTCGACGGGCTGATGTCGATGCACTTCAGCCTGCTCACCATCGCCCTGCCGCTGTGGATCGCCGGCCACACCCGGGCCCCCGCCTGGATGGTCTCCGCGTTGACGCTGGTCAACACCGTGCTGGTGGTGCTCCTTCAGGTACGCGCCGCGAATACCGCCGCCACACTGCCCGGAGCCGCCCGCGCCGCCCGCCGAGCGGGCGTGGCCATCGCCCTGGCCTGCGTACTCTTCGCCGCCAGCGGCGCGCTGCCCACCACCGGCGCGGTGTGCCTGCTCGGCCTCGGCGCGCTCGCGCACGTCACCGGGGAGCTGTGGCACTCCGCCGCCGGCTGGGGGATCTCCTTCGGGCTCGCGCCGGCGGACGCCCAGGGGCAGTACCAGGGGGCGTACGGCATGGGCTACGAACTGGGCAAGATGCTCGCACCGGTCGTGGTGACCACCCTCGCGCTCGGCTGGGGCGTACCTGGCTGGCTCGTGCTCGGTGCGCTGTTCCTCCTGCTCGGAGCCTTGGTGCCCCCGGTCGTCCGCTGGGCCGGACGGACCCGGCCGATCAGTGGGCCAGCAGAACCGGTGCCGGCCTCGCCACTCGACCGGCGGAGTGGGGGGTCGATCTGGCAGGCTGATAGTCGTGCTGACGGTGCCGGTACGCCAACTGGGGGAATCGGAGCGCCGCGCGGTCGAGCGACTGCTCGACCATGACCCGTTCGCGGGCGCGCAGGTCGCCGAGCGGATCGCCGCGCGCGGACTCTCCTGGTGGCGAGCCGAGGGCAGAATCCTGGGGTACGGGGCTCGCCGCAACCTTGAGTCACTCTGCTGGCTCGGCGGCAACCTGACCCCGGTGCTGGCCAGTGACGCCGCGGTGGCTGCCTTCGCCGACCTGCTCGCGGGCGAGGAACGGCTCTGCTCCTCGATCGTCGGCCGCGCCGATGCCGTCCTCGGGCTGTGGGACTGCCTCTCCGACACGTGGGGGCCAGCGCGAGACGTTCGCCCCAATCAGCCACTGCTGGTCACCGACACGCTGCCGCCCGTACCGGCTGATCCGGAGGTACGCCAGGTTCGCTCCGGCGAGGTCGACCGGCTCTTCCCGGCAGCGGTGTCCATGTACACCGAGGAGGTCGGCGTCTCCCCGCTTGCCGAGGACGGCGGACGCAGCTACCGCCGGCGGGTCAACGACCTGGTCCGGACCGGCCGCGCGTACGCCCGCATCATCGACGGCAAGGTCGTGTTCAAGGCCGAACTGGCAGTGGTGACCAAGCGGACGGCGCAGATCCAGGGCGTCTGGGTGGCACCGGAGTGGCGAGGCAGGGGGATAGCGACCGCCGCCATGGCAGCCGTGGTCCGCGACGCGCTGCTGCGGGTCGCCCCCACCGTCAGCCTGTACGTCAACGACTTCAACCTCCCGGCCCGCCGCGTCTATGAGCGCTGCGGCTTCCAGCCGATCGGCACCCTGGCCACAGTCCTCTTCTGACCGCTGCCGGTTGCCACGCGCGGCGGCGGTGATGTCCCGCAGATCTTGGACACTTTCCGTTCGCGCTGGACGGAAAGTGTCCAAGATCTGCGGATTCAGGTCTGCGGACTCGGAGCAGAGAAACACCGCTGGCCGGCACCCCGGGTTGCGGGTGCCGGCCAGCGGTCGGTGTCCTGCTGTGGTGTTGTCGTGCCGTCTGCTTGGGTGCTTGTGGTGTGGTGCGGTGGTGCGGGTCAGCTGTTCCAGTGCTGGCCAACGAGATCGGTGGCCTGCTGCTCCCACTGGGCGTAGGCGTCCGGGTACGCCGACACCTGCACCGTCTGCGCGGCGTCGGTCAAGGCCATGTCCTGCCACCCGTCGACCTGCTTCAAACCCTTGAGGAACGCGGTCGTGGAGTACTCAGGGTCGGTGATCTGCTCCGGCGTACCCCAACCCGAGCTCGGGCGCTGTTGGAACAGGCCCAGCGAGTCGTGGTCGTTCAGGTCGCCCAGGTGACCCAGGTTCTCTAGCTTGGACTCCTGCAGGCTGGTCGCGATCGAGATGACCGCGGCCCGCTCCGGGAGGCCGGCCTTCTTCGTGGCGGCGATGATCGCCTTCACGTTCGCGGTCTGCTCGTCGTTGAGGGTGATGTGGGACTGGTCGCCCTGCGGCTTCGGCGCCGCCGACTGCACGGTGACCGCGACCGGCTTGGCATCCACCGGGTTGGCGTGGGCGGCGATCGGGCCGGCGAACACACCACCGGCGAACGCGAGACCAGCAACAGACAGCATGCTCTTACGGAAGATCGTGTTCATGGGGGTAGCTCCTTCGGGGGTTGAACACCCACACACACCGATCGGGGGAACGGCGGTTGATGGGTGTGAGCACCTCGTCCGGCGCTGCATCAAACGGGGAAAAAGTCTTGGGGGGTGACACCGTGTGGGGCGTCGGGTCGGCGACCTGCCGAGCGCGGGGGCTCGTGGCGCCGGGACCCTGTGTAACGACCCGGGGGCCGGGGTCATTTCGGGGGGTGGCCCACCTGCCGGCACCCTCGTCGAGGCGGTGCCTGCGGTCGTTCGTGGGGGTTGTAACGACCGGGGGGCCGGGGTCATTCCGGGGTTGGCCCACCTGCCGGCACCCTTATCGAGGCGGTGTCCGTCGGTCGTTCGTGGGGACTGTAACGACCGGGTGGAGGCTGGCATTCCAACCTGCGCGACCAGCCCTCAGGGGTCGGGCGGCGGGCCGGTAGGTACTGCGATCGTCAGGGTATGTAACGACCCCGGCCCGGCCACGATTCCGGCCTGAGGGTGCGCCCAGTCACCACCCACAAACACCCACCAACGGACGAACCACCCACACCCACCGGGCCGACAGCGCCGAACCGGCCCTCACCTGCGTGATCCACTCGGGTTCACGGAAGTCGGGCATCCTGGACGCCCCGGACGGCGCGACTTGAAGGAACCCGAGTCGACAAGAAGCGTCCGATCGCATCGCGATCGGCTACATCAGGCCAGACCGTGTGAAACGCCTAAATTGCCGGCAGGGCTGCCGGCACCGTCCCCCGGGCCCGCCGGCCCTGACCTGCCCACCGCGCCGGCTTCGCCGCGGGCCTGCCGGTTCTGACCGGCCGGCCGCGCCGTCTCTGACCCCCTGATCCGCCAACCCCCGGGCCTGCCAACCCCCGGGCCCGCCAACCCCCGGGCCCGCCCACCCGCGGGCCCGCCCACCCGCGGGCCCGCCCACCCGCGGGCCCGCCAACCCCCGGGCCCGCCTACTGTGCCGTGCTTGCCGGCTTTGCCACCGCCGTCTGCGGGGCTGACCCCGAAACCGCCGGTTCGGCGCCCCCTGTCTGGTTCAGGTATCGGGCGGTGCGGCCGTGGCCGCAGCATCGAGCAGGTCGGCTGTCCCGCTGGCGGAACGGACGGAAGCCCAGCTCAGAGACGGGAAAATCGGTTGAGTTGACGGGGTGGTGCCGGCAGGCTGAGGTCTCCGCCACCCACGTCCCGGAGGACTTTTCATGCGCCTGCTCCGTGATCTGTGGGGGACTTCAACCCGTCGTGTGACGATCGTGGCCGTCCTGATCGTGCTGGGCGCCGCGGGGCAGGCGGGCGCGTCGGCCCTGGCCGGCGCGGTGCTGGTGCATCGTTCGGCTGGCTTCTTCGTCGTACTGGCCGCAGCCCTTGTCGCCGTGGTCCTCAGCGACCTCGCGGTGAGTCTGCTGATGGCCGGCCTGACCGCCGACTGGTCCGCCGACGTGCGTCGCCGCCTCTGCCGTGTCGCTCTCGGGCAGGACCTGCCCACCCTGGAGACCACTCCGGTGGGCGAGTTGCTGGACCGGATCGACGGGGACGTCTATCAGGTGGCGTCGGCAATTCGTAACCAGGGCACCCGGCTCGCCCAGGGTCTTTGCGTCGGTCTGTTGTCGATGGTCGTGGCGGTGTTCGTGTGGTGGCCGGCGGGGATCGCGATGCTGCTGCTCACTGTGGTGCTCGCGGTCGGCCTGCGCCGGCCCACGGCGCGGATCGGCCCGGCCCGGATGGCCGAGGAGGAGGCGTGGTCCGACCTGGCCGCCGTGATGGAGGAGGCGGTGCACGGCCAGGACGACGTACGCACCAGTCTGGCGCGGCCGTACGTGCTGCGGTTGTACGCCCGGCGGGCCTCTGCCGTGCTGTCCCGTGGCCTGGTGGTCTGGGTGCTGTCCGCCCGGGTGGCGACGGTGGCCACCGCGACGATCCGGGCGGGCATCGGCGCGGTGGTGCTCGGCGGTGCCTGGGCGTTGGCTACCGGCCGGATCGACGCCGCCCGGCTCACCGCCATCTGGTTGCTCGCCCTGGCCTTCGGGGCGACAGCGGAGCACGTCAGCCGGATGGTGCCGGAGATCCAGGAGGCGCTCGGCGCGTGGGCGCGGGTGCAGTTGCTCTACAAGGCCCGGCAGGAGCCGGTCGGCGGGGCCAGCCCGAGCGAGGGTGACCTGCGCATTCGGGACCTGACATTCGGGTACGGGGAGAGTGACCGGGGGGCCGCGCTGCGCGGGCTCAGCCTCACCTTCGCGCGCGGTCGCTCGTACGCGCTGATCGGGCGGACCGGTTCGGGCAAGTCGACGCTGGCGAAGGTGCTCACCCGGGCGGTCGACGTGCCGCCGGGCACTGTCTTCCTCGGCGGCACCGATCTGTGCGACCTCGACGTCGAGCAGCTGCGCCGCTGGGTGGCGTTGGTGCCGCAGCGCACCGAGATCCTTGCCGGCACGCTCGCTGAGAACGTGACGCTCTTCGACCCGGAGTTGCTCGACGCGGCGGCTCGGGCGCTCGACGAGCTGGGCCTGGCCAGCTGGATCGCCGAGCTGCCGGACGGGTTGACGACCCGGCTGGGGGAGGGCGGGCACGTGCTCTCCGCCGGTCAGGAGCAGTTGGTGGCGTTCGCCCGCATCCTGGTCCGGGAGCCGCACGTGGTGATCCTCGACGAGGCCACCGCACGGCTGGACCCGGTCACCGAGGCGCGGGTGCAGCGGGCCACCGAACGACTACTGCGGGAGCGGATCGGCATCGTCATCGCGCACCGGCTCTCCTCGGTGCGCCGCTGTGACGAGGTGGTCGTCCTGGCCGACGGCGCGGTGGTCGAGGCCGGTCCGCTGGAGACGTCGACCCGCTTCGCCGAACTCCTGGCGACCAGCCACGCCGCCGCGTACGCCGCTGTGGCGCCGGCCGGTCGCACCGGCGTCGGCACCGACCTTCTGGTCGGCCCCGGCCCGGACGCGTGGCCGAGCGGGCCGGCACCCGCGCCGGGTGAGCCGATCGTGGCGAACGAGCACGCCGCCTGGCCGACCGAGCCGATCGTGGCGAACGAGCACGCCGCCTGGCCGACCGAGCCGATCGTGGCGAACGAGCACGCCGCCTGGCCGACCGAGCCGGCATCGACGCGGGCTGAGCCGAACGCGAAGGCCACGCGGGAGACACCGCCCGACAGCACGCGGGACGCGGTCGGGCCGACCCGGGCCGACCCGCCGCCGCTGCCGCCGGTGCCGCCGGCCCGGACACTGCGGGAGATCTTCCGACTCTGCACCAACGATCCCCGGTACGGTGCGGCCGCGATCGTGCTGTTCCTCGGGCTCAGCCTGCTCGGGCTGGACGGCCCGGTGCTGCCCTGGCTCTGGGCGGACCTGGTCGACGGGACGGGCAACCCGTACCTGCCGGCCATGGGGATCGTCGCCGGATTGCTGGTCACCCTGCCCCTGCCGTTCTACACCCACGTCTGGTTCCCGCAGTGGTGGGTGCGGCAGATGCTGCGGATCGGCCTTCGCCTGGTGCACGGCCAGACCGGGCCGCGGCGGGTCAGCTCACACACCCCCGCCGAGGTGGTGGCGCAGGGCGGGGACACCGAGCGGGTGGTCCAGCTCGCCGACAACGTGCTGGACCAGACCGTCGCGCTGGTGCTCGTCGTCGCCATGACGGCGGTCACCGGCAGCGTCGTACCTGGGCTGTTCTTCCTCGGCACGATGGTCGTCTCCGGGCTGGCCGCGACGTTGTTCGGGCCGAAGCTGGAGCGTGCGGCCCGGGCGACGGTGGCGGCGCGGGCCTCCTTCGCCACGGCGCTGGTCTCCGCGCTCTCCGCGGCGCGGACGGTGAAGCTCGCCGGCGCGACCACTGCGGTGCTGCGCCACCTGGCGAGCCTGGACGTGCTGCGCAGCGACCGGCAGCGACGGGAGATCTCGGTGCAGGTGTGGGCGCGCTCCACACCGTCGATGGCCAGTGGGCTGTTGCCGATCGGCGCTTGGGCGCTCTACCTGAACGGCTCGCTCTCCGCCGGGGCGGTGCTGGTGGCCGTCTCCACCCTGGGCGCGGCCCGCTGGTTCGCCTGGACGACTGCCTCGTTGATCTCCCAGCTGCCTTCGGCGCGGGTCTGGACCCAACGCACTGCGGCGATGACCGGGGTGAGCGCGTACTCAGCGGGGGTGCCGGAGGTCGACCTGACCGCCGGGACGGCGCCGGCGCCGACCATGCCGCCCCGGCATCCGCTGCGACGGCTGGAGCTGCGCGGTTTCGGGGTGGTGCACTCCGACGGCACGGTGGCCGTGCGGGACGTGGACCTCACCGTGCAGCGGGGGCAGTTGGTGCTGGTCGTCGGGCCGGTGGGGTCGGGTAAGTCCTCGTTGCTGCGCGGGCTGGCCGGGATCGTGCACCACACCGGTGAGCTGGCCTGGAACGGTGACCCGGTCACCGAGCCGGAGTTGTTCCTGCGTCCCAACCAGGTCGGCTACGTCGGTCAGCTGCCCCGGGTGCTCTCCGGCACGGTGGCCGACAACATCGCCCTCGGGCACCAGGTGGACGCGGCGGGGGCGGTCAGCACCGCCCAGCTCGACCATGACCTGGCCGCCGCCGGTGGTGGGCTGGGCCTGCTCATCGGGCACAAGGGCACCCGGCTCTCCGGCGGGCAGTTGCAGCGGTTGGCGTTGGCGCGGGCGTTGGCCCCGCGTACCGAACTGCTGGTCGCCGACGACGTGTCGTCGGCGCTGGACGTCACCACCGAGCTGGCGCTGTGGCAGGCGTTGCGCGGCCACGGGGTGACAGTTGTCGGCTCGACAGCGAAACGCGCGGCGTTGGTCCGGGCCGACCACGTCGTGGTGCTGATCGGCGGCACGGTGGCCGCCCAGGGCACCTGGCAGGACCTGGAGGGCGACTGGTCGCACCTGGCTGGCTGACCGGCGGTCGGGCGGCCGCTCACGCGGCGGCCGCCCGGCCGGCCGAGATCAGGAGGCGCGGGCGTACTGGGCGGGGCCGGAGTACGCGACGCCGAGCTTCGCGGCCGCCCGGCGCGGCCAGTACGGGTCGCGCAGCAACTCCCGACCCAGCAGCACCAGGTCGGCCTCGCCGCTGGCGACGATCTGCTCGGCGTGCTCGGGCTCCACGATGAGGCCCACCGCGCCGGTCGGCACGCCGGCCTCGCGGCGGATCTGGGCGGCCAGCGGCACCTGGTAACCCGGGCCGAGCGGGATGCGCTGGTCAGTGCTCACCCCACCGGAGGACGCGTCGACGAGGTCGACGCCGACGCCGGCCAGCTCACCGGCGAGCACCACGCTGTCCTCGATCGTCCAGCCGCCCTCGACCCAGTCGGTGGCGGAGATCCGGGTCAGCACCGGCACGTCCTCGCCGACAGCGGCGCGCACCGCGCGGGCCACCTCCAGGGTCAGCCGCATCCGGGCCGCGCGGTCGCCGCCGTAGGAGTCGGCGCGGTGGTTGGTCAGCGGCGAGAGGAACTCGTTGAGCAGGTAACCGTGGGCGGCGTGGATCTCCACGGCGGCGAAGCCGGCGTCCAGGGCGCGAACGGCTCCGGCCGCGAACGCCTCGACCACACCGGCGATGCCGGCCTCGTCGAGGCTGGTCGGCGTCCGGTAGCCGGCGGTGAAGGGCTCCGAGCCGGGTGCGACGGGCGTCCAACCGCCCTCGGCGTCCGGCACGCCACCGCGCTCGGGTGCCCACGGCCGGTAGGTGGAGGCCTTGAAGCCGGCGTGCGCGAGCTGCACGGCCGGCACCGCGCCGTGGGCGGCGACGAACGCGGTCACCGGTCGCCAGGCGTCGACGTGCGCACCGGACCAGAGGCCGGTGTCCTGTGGGCTGATCCGGCCCTCGGGGAGTACGGCGGTCGCCTCGGTCAGCACCAGGCCGGCACCGCCGACCGCGCGGCTGCCGAGGTGGATCAGGTGCCAGTCGGTGGGCAGGCCGTCGGGGCCGGCGGAGTACTGGCACATCGGTGCCATGGCGATCCGGTTGGGCACCGTGACCCCGCGCAGGGCCAGGGGAGTGAACAGGGAACTCATGGGGTCATCCTCTCCGACACGGCGACGGGCCCCCGGGGAGAGGGGCCCGTCGCCGTGCTGGTGAATCGGTCAGGCAGGAACAGGGCTGAGCTCGGGCCGGGTGTCGGCGACCGGCTCCGGGTCGGTCAGGTCACGCCGGCCGGCGGACTCGTACGCGGCGCGGTCGAGAGTGCCCTCGCGGGCGGCGACCACCGTCGGCACCAGCGCCTGCCCCGCGACGTTGGTGGCGGTGCGGATCATGTCCAGGATCGGGTCGATGGCCAGCAGCAGGCCGGCGCCGGCCAGCGGCAGGCCCAGCGTGCTGAGGGTCAGGGTGAGCATCACGATCGCGCCCGTCAGACCGGCGGTGGCCGCCGAGCCGACCACCGAGACGAAGGCGATCAGCAGGTAGTCGCCGATGCCGAGCTGCACACCGAACACCTGGGCCACGAAGATCGCGGCGAGGGCCGGGTAGATGGCGGCGCAACCGTCCATCTTCGTGGTGGCGCCGAAGGGCACCGCGAACGAGGCGTACTCGCGGGGCACGCCGAGCCGCTCGACGGAGCGCTGCGTCACCGGCATGGTGCCGACCGAGGAGCGGGACACGAAGGCCAGCTCGATCGCCGGCCAGGCGCCGGCGAAGAAGCGCAGCGGGTTGAGGCGGCCGGCCAGGATCAGCACCAGCGGGTAGACCACGAAGAGCACGATGGCGCAGCCGACGTAGACGGCTGTGGTGAACTTCGCGAGGGGGGCCAGCAGGTCCCAGCCGTACGAGGCGACGGCGTTGCCGATCAGGCCGAGGGTGCCGATCGGGGCGAGCCGGATGACCCACCAGAGCGCCTTCTGGACGATCTCCAGCAGGGAGCGGTTCAGCGCCACGAACGGTTCGGCGGCGTCGCCGACCAGCAGGGCAGCGGCACCGATGACGACGGCGAGGAAGACGATCTGGAGGACGTTGCCCTCGACGAACGCGCCGACCGGGTTGGTGGGCACGATGCCGGTGAGGAAGTCGGTCCACGAGCCGGTGTTCTTCGGCGGCGCCGCGCCGCCCAGGTCGAGGGTCACGCCCTTGCCCGGGTTGGTGAGCAGGCCGAGGCCGATGCCGATGCTCACCGCGATCAGCGCGGTGATGCCGAACCACAGCAGGGTCTTGACGGCGAGCCGGGCGGCGTTGGCGACGCCGCGCAGGCTGACCACGCTGACCACGATGGCGGTGAAGACCAGCGGCGGCACGGCCAGTTTGAGTAGTTGGACGAAGAGGCTACCGACTGTGTGCAGGGTGCTGGTCAGCCAGCTCAGGTCGTTGCTGCGGGCAACGAAGCCCAGCGCGACGCCGAGCACGAGGCCGAGCAGGATCTGCACGGAGAAGGGGATTTTGCGCAGGCTGAAGGGCATGAGGATGTATCCAATTGTCTGGTCCGATCGGGGCAGGCGTAGGAACGCGGCTAGCCCGGACAGATGCCACTGGCCTGCAGTCGGAGATCGACATACAGGCGGACAGTGAGGCCCCAGACGTTGGTCATCGCTGGCCGACGATACGCCGATTCCCGCTCATTGGAAGGACCGGACAGCGTGAGGCTCCTTACAGAGGGCCAGCGCGGAGGCGGTGCCCAGACCCCACAGCACCGCGAGGGCGAGGATCAGCCGCTCCAGCACCCCCACCACCGGGCCTCGACCGATCACCAACATCGCCAGCCCCACCGTGGCACAGAGCGGCAGGGCCAGCACGGCCGCGACGCCGGCCAGCCGACGCACCGTCCGGCCGGCCGACCCGGAAACGGCCAGCGTGATCATGGCGAAGACCACAGCGGCGGTCGCCGCGATGCTGGCGCCGCCGTGCACCAGGTCCGCCGTCGTCGCGCGCTCGAACGGCGGCAACGGGCAGCCACCGGAACAGGTCACCGCCCCGGACACGGCGGTGAACACGGCCCCGGTGGCGAGCAGCGCCGGGGCCGCCGCCCACACCCCGGGGGGCAGCGCCGCGCCGATCAGCAGCAACGCGCCGGCAAGGGCCAGGATCCCGATCCGGTACGTCGCGGCGTGGGCGCTGCCGGCGATGCCCGCCTCGCTGACGTACCCGGTGAGCCCTGAACCGGGACCGGCGACCACGGCGAGCGTCACCGCCACCGCACCGGCCAGCGTGCAGCCGGCCGCCGCGGACCCGGCGACCCGGCGGGCGACCTCGCCGCGGGCCCTCGGCACCGTCGGGGCGGCCGGCCGACCCGGTTCAGCCACGCCCGTGCGGCGTGCTCCAGCCGGACTCGTCCGGCCCGAGTGGCACGATGCCGCTGGGATTGATCTCCCGGTGCGTGCCGTAGTAGTGCCGCTTGATGTGGTCGAAGTCCACCGTCTCGCCGAAGCCCGGCGTCTGGAACAGGTCCCGCGCGTACGCCCAGAGCACGGGCATCTCGGTCAGCTTGTCGCGGTTGCACCTGAAGTGCCCGTGGTACGCGGCGTCGAAGCGGACCAGCGTGGTGAACAGCCGCACGTCCGCCTCGGTGATCGCGTCGCCCATCAGGTAGCGCTGCCCGGACAGCCGCTCGGAGAGCGCGTCCAGCCGGGCGAAGAGCGCCCGGAACGCCTCGTCGTACGCCTGCTGGGAGGTGGCGAACCCGCACCGGTAGACGCCGTTGTTCACGTCGATGTGGATCTCGGCCATCAGCGCGTCCATCTCCGGGCGCAGCGCCTCCGGGTAGAGGTCCGGCGCGCCCGCACGGTGTAGCGACCGCCACTGCGTGGAGAAGTCGAGGGTGAGCTGCGGATAGTCGTTGGTGACCACCCGGCCGGTCACTGTGTCGACGAGCGCCGGCACTGTCACCCGGCCGGTGTAGTCCGGGTCGGTGGCCAGATACGCCTCGGAGAGGAAGCTCACGCCGAGCACCGGGTCGAAGCCGTCCGGGTCGAGGGCGAACGCCCAGCCCCGCTCGTCCCGGATCGGGTCGACGGTGCCCAGCGAGATCGCGTCGTCCAGCCCGAGCAGGCCACGCACGATCCTCGCCCGGTGCGCCCAGGGGCAGGCCCGGCACCAGACCAGCCGGTACCGGCCGGCCTCCAGCGGCCAGCGGTCCTGCTCGTCCGGGCCGCCGCCGGGCGGCGAGGTGGAGTCGGCGGTGACCCGACCGGTGAACCGGTTCGGCTGGCGGACGAACGCGCCACCGCCGCTGGTCTCTGCGCTGAACTGGGCCCGGGCCATGCCGTCAACCTATCCGCTGCCCGCGCGGATATCCTGGCGGCCGGCAGCCCTCGTGACCCGGTGGGCGTGCCCCACCCCCGCCGTCTGCACCCCCTAAGGACTCGCGATGACCGTGGCATACCTGGTGGCCGGTGTCCGCACCCCGATCGGCCGGTACGCGGGCGCGCTGGCCGGCGTCCGCCCCGACGACCTGGCCGCGCACGTGATCCGGGAACTGGTCGCCCGCCACCCCTCGGTGGACTGGGCACGAGTCGACGACGTCGTGCTTGGCTGCGCCAACCAGGCCGGCGAGGACAACCGCAACGTGGCCCGGATGGCGGCGCTGCTGGCCGGCCTGCCCGAGGAGGTGCCGGGCAGCACCGTCAACCGGCTCTGCGGTTCCGGCCTGGACGCGCTCGCCACCGCCGCCCGGTCCATCGTCGCCGGGGACGCGGAACTGGTGATCGCCGGCGGGGTGGAGAGCATGAGCCGGGCGCCGTTCGTCATGCCGAAGGCCACGTCGGCGTACTCCCGCTCGGCCGAGGTGTACGACACCACACTGGGCTGGCGGCTGGTGAACCCGTTGATGCGTGACGGGTGGGGGGTCGACTCGATGCCGGAGACGGCGGAGAACGTGGCCGCCGAGTACGGCGTGAGCCGCGCCGAGCAGGACGCCTTCGCGTACCGGTCGCAGCAGCGTGCGGCCAAGGCGCAGGCCGACGGCCGGTTCGCCGAGGAGATCGTGGCGGTGTCGGTGCCGGCCGGTCGTCGGGAGACCCGGCTGGTCGAGGTCGACGAGCACCCCCGGGAGACCACGCTCGCGAAGTTGGCCGCGCTGCCCACCCCGTTCCGCGACGGCGGCACTGTGACCGCCGGCAACTCCTCGGGTGTCAACGACGGCGCTGTCGCGTTGCTGGTGGCCAGCGAGGCGGCGGTCGCCCGGTACGGCCTGACCCCGCTGGCCCGGATCGTCGGCGCGGCGGCGGCCGGTGTGCCACCCCGGATCATGGGGATCGGCCCGGTGCCGGCCACCCGCAAGCTGCTCGACCGCGTCGGCGTCGAGATGGGCGCTGTGGACGTGGTGGAGTTGAACGAGGCGTTCGCCGCGCAGTCCGTGGCGGTGTTGCGTGAGCTGGGGCTGCCGGTGGACGCCGACCACGTCAACCCGAACGGTGGGGCCATCGCGCTGGGGCACCCGCTCGGTGCCAGCGGCGCGCGGCTGGCGTTGACCGCCGCCCTGGAGCTACGCCGTCGCGGCGGCCGTCGGGCTCTGGCCACCATGTGCATCGGCGTTGGTCAAGGCATCTCGCTGTTGCTGGAGTCAGCCGCCTAGAGTGGTCCACACCACACGACCCGCGGGTCGACCGGTGCCCACGCGTGCCCGCTGCGCGCCCCGACGCCGGTGCCGTCCCGCGCCGCGGCGATGAACTGGGGAGCACGCTGATGCCGGACGGACTGCCGACCGAGATCGATCTGACCAGGCCGAGCGCGGCCCGGGTGTACGACTACTTTCTGGGTGGGGCACACAACTTCGAGATCGACAGGCAGTTGGCGGAGCAGATCGCCAGCATGACCCCGAATCTCGCCGCCACCATGCGCTCCGGTCGGGAGTTCCTGCGCCGGGCCGTCCGGGTGCTGCTCGACGCCGGCATCGACCAGTTCCTCGACATCGGCTCCGGAATTCCCACGGTGGGCAACGTGCACGAGGTGGCGCAGGCGGTGAACCCCAAGGCCCGCGTGGTGTACGTCGACATCGACCCGGTGGCTGTCGCGCACAGCCGGGAGTTGCTGGCTGGCAACGAGCTGACCGGTGTCATCCACGCCGACCTGCGTGAGCCGGAGCGGATCCTCGCCGAGACCCGACAGCTCGGGCTGATCGACTTCGGTCGTCCGATGGGGATCCTGCTGGCCGGGGTGGTGCACTTCATCCCGGACGCCGACCGGCCCGAGGCGATCCTGGCCACGCTGCGGGCCGCTGCCGCGCCGGCCAGCTTCCTGGTCGTCTCCCACTCCACCTTCGAGGACCAGCCGCAGGAGATGCTGGACGCCCAGCGCCTCTCCGCCCGCACCGCCACCGAGATCACCCTGCGCTCCCGCGCTCAGGTCACCGGCTTCTTCGGCGACTGGACCGTACTGGAACCGGGCGTGGTGCACATGCCGCTCTGGCGCCCGGACTCACCGTCCGACGTGGACGAGCACCCGGAGCGGTTCGGCGCCTTCGGGGGCGTCGCCCGGTACGACCAGCCCGCCGGCTGATCCCGTGGCCGCCGTCCCGGACCCCGCCGGGGTCGATTCCGGTCGGGGCCCCGCCGCGGTCGTCGCCGGCCGGGACCCCACCGGGGTCGTCAACGGTCGGGCGGACGCCCAGGGGTACGCCGCCGACTGGGCCCGCGCGGTGCGTCGGCTCGGTTTCGTGCCGCTCAGCGTGGCCGAGACCGAGCGGCTGCTGCTGGCGCAGACGATCCGGCTGGCCCAGGCGGTACGGGCGGAGCCGTTCAGCGCCCACCCGGCCGAGGAGGTCGGGCGGGCTCTGGTGGAGGCGCACCTCACCGAGCCGCAGGCCCTGGAGTGGACGCTGCACGCGCTCGGCGCGACCTTCGGGCGTCGGGTGCTGTGCGACGGTGACCGGCCGGCCGACCTCGCCGACCGGATCGCGGCGGTGCAGGGCGGGCTGGCCGCCGGGTTCGCCCGGGCGCTGCGCGACCGCACCTTCAGCCAGCAGGAGCGGATCGCCCGGTCGGCCTGGCAGGCGCGCGACGAGGTCGAGCAGGCGCTGCGCGAGAGCGAGGCACGGTTCCGGGCGGTGTTCACCGGCGCCGCGATCGGGATCGGGATCGCCGGCGTGGACGGCCGGATCATCGACGTCAACCAGGCGTTCGCCGACATGCTCGGCTACTCGATCGAGGAGTTGCGCGAGATCAACGTGTCGGCGCTGTTCCACGCCGACGACGCCGCCGGGATGTGGGAGCTCTACCAGGAGCTGATCGAGGGAAAGCACGACGCCGCCCGGGTGGAGAAGCGCTACCACCGCAAGGACGGCACAGTGGTCTGGACGGATCTCGCCGTCTCGCTGATCCGACACGATGGCCGGCCGCGATTCACCGTCGCGATGATCGAGGACATCACCGAGCGGTACGAACTCCAGCAGCGGCTGCGCTTCCAGGCGCTGCACGACCCGCTGACCGGGCTACCCAACCGGACGCTGTTCTTCGAGACGTTGGGACGGGTGCTCGACACCGCTGACGCCGGGCAACGCGTCGGGGTGTGCTTCCTCGACCTGGACGGCTTCAAGGCGATCAACGACAGTCTCGGCCACGACCTCGGTGACCGGCTGCTCGTGATGATCGGCCGGCGGCTGGCCGCGTGCGTGGCCGACCACGGCCACCTGGTCGCCCGGATGGGGGGCGACGAGTTCGTGATCCTCGTCGACGGAGGGGACGACACCGACGACCCGGTCGCTGTCGCGCAGGCCGCGCTGGCCGCCGTCGCGGCTCCGGTCCACGTCGGTGAGCACCAGTTGGCCGTCTCGGCCAGTGTGGGCATCGTGCAGTGTCCGGCCTCGGAGACCACCGCGTCGGAGCTGATGAAGGCCGCGGACACCACGCTCTACTGGGCCAAGGCGGCGGGCCGGGGCCGGTGGGCGGTCTACGACCCGGAACGCGGCGCCCGGGACATCGCCCGCTCGGCGCTGGTCGCCGGGCTGCCCGCAGCACTGGAGCGGGGCGAGTTCGTGCTGCACTACCAACCGATCGTGTCGCTGCTGGAGGGCACCATGCTCGCGGTGGAGGCGCTGGTCCGTTGGGAGCATCCGGAGCTGGGGTTGATCGGGCCCGACCGGTTCATCGGCCTGGCCGAGGAGACCGGTCTGATCGTCCGGCTCGGCGAGTGGGTGCTGCGGCAGGCCTGCGAGGACGCCGAGCGGTGGTGGCGGGAGTTCCCGGACGCCAGGCTGGTGGTCAGCGTCAACCTGGCCGCCCGGCAGGCCGACGAACCGGCCATCGTGGACACCGTCGCTGACGCGTTGCAGACCAGCGGGCTGCCGGCGGAGTTGCTTCAACTGGAGCTGACCGAGAGCGCCGTGATGGGCAGTGCCGGTGAACCCCTGCGCAGCCTGCACCGGCTCGCCGCGCTCGGCGTCCGGCTGGCTGTGGACGATTTCGGCACCGGGTACTCCAACCTGGCGTACCTGCGCCGGCTGCCGATCCACTGCCTGAAGCTCGCCGGTCCGTTCGTCGAGGGCATCCGCGCGGACGGGACCGACGTGGCGGCCGACCACCGCGACGAACGGATCGTCGACGCGTTGGTCCGGTTGGCGCACGCCCTGGAGTTGTGGGTAACGGCCGAGGCGGTGGAGACCGGCGTGCAGGCGGAACGGCTGCGGGCGCTGCGCTGCGACACCGGGCAGGGCCGATACTTCGGTGCGCCCGCCCCGGCCGACGTGATCACCGCCCGGCTGCGCGGCGGAGTGCTGGCGTGAGCGAGCGCAGCGAGCGAATCACCAGGCACGGCGGCGTGGCGCGAGGCTACGGCACGCGGCGAAGCGGAGTGCCGGCGTGAGCGGGGGCCGGTCCGGTCCGGAGGGTGGCGACGGAGGATGGCGGCGTGGATCTGACGGACTCGCAGACGGCGGTGACAGTGGTGGCCGGGCTGGCCATCCTGGCCGGGTTGGCCGGTGTGGTGGTGCCCGGTCTGCCGGCGCTGCCGCTGTGCTGGGGTGGCGTGCTGCTGTGGGCGGTCTTCGGTGGCGCCGGCCTGGGTGGTTGGGCGGTGTTCGCCGCCGCCACGCTGGTCGCCGGGGGTGGCGCCGTAATCAAGTACGCGTGGCCGGGCCGGAACCTGAAGCGCACCGGTGTGCCGACGTCCACGCTGCTCGCCGGTGGGGTGCTGGGCATCATCGGGTTCTTCGTGGTGCCGGTCGTCGGCCTGGTGCTCGGCTTCGTCGCCGGGGTGTGGGCGGCCGAACGGCTGCGGCTGGGCAGTAACCAGCTCGCCTGGCCGTCCACGGTGCAGGCCCTGAAGGCCGCCGGCCTGTCGATGCTTGTGGAGTTCCTGGCCGGTCTGCTCGTCGCCGCCCTCTGGGTAGCCGGGCTCCTCCTGACCTGACCGGCCCGGCCCGTCCCGGTCCGTCCTTGCTCCGCGATCTTGCACTTGCTGTCCCGACATAAGGGGCATCAACGCCGATCTCGACAACCGAAAGTGCAAGATCGGCGGGGCGGGGCGGGGCGGGGTGGGGCGGGGTGGGGTGGGGTGGGTTTGTGGGGCGCGGGGCACTTTTCGGGTACGGCGGAGTGGCCGTACGTGAGAGAGAGGCGTGCCCCGCGCCACCGGGTCGGGCGGTCCGAGCGCCCGGGGTGGGCCCTTGTCGGGCCTGGTCACTGGTCCAGGATGCCGGCCGGGGCAGCCGGTCGGCAACGCAATTAGCCCGACGGCGGTGAGGTTCCCACCGACTACGTATTGACCGCCTTGATCGGCCGGGTCGACACTTTGCCCACTCGCACGCGGAACCACCTCAGGGAGGTGTGCAGTGGCCACGACGCCCGTGCCGACCGCCGAGCAACCGATGGACGACGACGCCCGGCGGCTCGCCGAACTCGGCTACAAACAGGAGTTGCGCCGTAAGTGGAGCGGCTTCTCCAACTTCGCCATCTCCTTCTCGATCATCTCGATCCTGGCCGGCTGTTTCACCACGTTCGGTCAGGCGTGGAACAACGGCGGGCCGGTCGCCATCTCCTGGGGCTGGCCGCTGATCTCGCTGTTCATCCTGATCATCGGCTTCTGCATGGCGGAGTTGGTGTCGGCGTACCCGACAGCGGGTGGGATCTACTGGTGGGCGGCCACCATGGGCCGCCCGGTGCACGGCTGGTTCACCGGCTGGCTGAACCTGATCGGCCTGGTGGCGGTCACCGCCTCGGTGGACTACGGCTGTGCGACGTTCCTCAACCTCACCCTGTCGGCGCTCTTCGACGGCTGGGCCGGGACGCTGCGTCAGGCGTTCGTCCTCTTCGTGATCATCCTGGTGCTGCACGGGCTGATCAACATCTTCGGGCACCGGATCATCGATGTACTCCAGAACGTCTCGGTCTGGTGGCACGTGGCCGGCGCGGCCGTCGTGGTGGCCATCCTGGTCTTCGTGCCCGACAACCACCAGAGCTTCCAGTTCGTGTTCACCGAGCGGTTCAACAACTCCGGCTTCGGCGACGGGGACGTCGGCGGGCTCACGTTCTGGTTCTACGTGCTGCCGCTGGGCTTCCTGCTGACGCAGTACACGATCACCGGCTTCGACGCCTGCGCGCACGTCTCCGAGGAGACCCGGGGCGCCTCGCAGGCCGCCGCCCGCGGACTCTGGCAGTCGATCTTCTACTCGGCGGTCGGTGGCTGGATCCTGCTGCTGGCGTTCCTCTTCGCGGCCACCGACGTCGAGGCGGTCAACGCCGCGGGCGGCTTCTCCGGTGCCATCTTCGAGTCGGCGCTGACCCCGGTCTTCTTCAAGATCGTCATCATCATCTCGACCATCGGCCAGTTCTTCTGCGGCATGAGCTGCGTGACCTCGATGAGCCGGATGGCGTACGCGTTCAGCCGGGACCGTGCCGTACCGGGATGGCGCCTGTGGTCGACTGTCGACCGCAACGGCACCCCGGTCAACGCGATCATCGGCGCCACACTGGCTGGCCTGGTGCTGACCCTGCCGGCGCTGTACGAGAGCTCCGCCGGCATCCCGATCGCGTTCTACGCTGTCGTCTCCGTCGCGGTGCTCGGGCTCTACCTGTCGTTCCTCATCCCGATCGCGCTCCGGCTGCGGATGGGCGACCGGTTCGTCCCCGGGCCATGGACGCTGGGCCGCAAGTACAAGCTGCTCGGCTGGATCGCGGTGATCGAGATCGCGATCATCGCCGTCTACTTCGTGCTGCCCATCGTGCCCGCCGGGGTGCCCGGCAACGAAGGGTTCACCTGGTCGGCGGTGAACTACGCGCCGCTCGCCGTCGGCGGGGTGCTCCTGGTGGTCGCCGTCTGGTGGTACGCCTCGGCCCGCACGTGGTTCACCGGCCCGGTTCGTACCGTCGAGGAACCCGCTGTGGCGGCCGACCCGGCGCCGGCCGACGGCCCGACCTGATCGGCACCCGGCGGGACGGGCGGTGCTGCCGTCCCGCCGGCCGACGGTCGGGTTTGCCGCACGTGCCGCCGGGGGCATTGACGGTGATCCGGTTTGCCAGTAGACCTTGGTGATGGAGGCCCGCGAATGAGGAAAGCTCCGCTCACGCTGGAACAACTGCGGGTCGCCGTGACCGAGGGCGAGATCGACACCGTGGTGCTGGCCCTCGTCGACATGCAGGGCCGGTTGCAGGGCAAGCGGTTCCACGCGCCCTTCTTCCTCGACCAGGTGGTGACAAACGGCAGCGAGGGCTGCAACTACCTGCTCGCCGTGGACGTCGACATGAACACCGTCGACGGATACGCGATGTCGAGTTGGGAACGCGGCTACGGCGACTTCGCGATGGTGCCGGACTTCGCCACGTTGCGCCGGGTGCCCTGGCAGCCCGGGTCAGCCCTGCTGCTGGCCGACCTGACCTGGCTCGACGGGTCCGGTGACGTGGTCGCCTCGCCCCGGCAGATCCTGCGCCGGCAGCTGGACCGGCTGGCCGAGCACGGGCTGACCGCGTACGCCGGCACCGAGTTGGAGTTCGTGCTGTTCCGCGACTCGTACGAGGACGCCTGGCAGCGTGGCTACCGCGACCTCACCCCGGCCAACCAGTACAACGTCGACTACTCGCTGCTCGGCACCGCCCGGGTGGAGCCGCTGCTGCGCCGCATCCGCGTCGAGATGGCCGCCGCGGGGCTCACCCCGGAGAGCGCCAAGGGCGAGTGCAACCTCGGGCAGCACGAGATCGCGTTCCGGTACGACGAGGCGGTGGCCTGCGCCGACCACCACGTGATCTACAAGAACGGCGCCAAGGAGATCGCCGCCCAGGAGGGGATGGCGATCACCTTCATGGCCAAGCCGAACGAGCGGGAGGGCAACTCCTGCCACATCCACTTTTCGCTTCGGGACTCCTCCGGCTCGTCGGCGATGCTCGGTGACGGACCGGCGCACCTGTCGCAGACCGGGCAGCGGGTGCTCGCCGGGCTGCTGGCCACCATGCGGGAGTTCAGCCTGCTCTTCGCCCCGAACATCAACTCCTACAAGCGCTACCAGCCGGGGTCGTTCGCCCCGACGGCGCTGCGCTGGGGTGTCGACAACCGCACCTGCGCGCTGCGGGTGGTCGGGCACGGGCAGGGCATGCGCGTGGAGAACCGGGTCCCCGGCGCTGACGTCAACCCGTACCTGGCGATCGCCGGGCTGGTCGCCGGGGCGCTGCACGGCATCGACGGCGAGCTGGAGTTGGGCGCGGAGTGCACCGGTAACGCGTACGACGACCCGGAGGCCGAGCGGGTCCCCGGCACCCTGCGCGACGCCCTGGCCCTCTGGGAGGACTCCACTGTGGCCCGGGAGGCGTTCGGCCCTGAGGTGGTGGCCCACTACGCCAACCAGGCGAGGGTCGAGCTGGCCGCTTTCGACGCCGCGGTGACGGACTGGGAGCTGACCCGTGGCTTCGAACGCCTCTGACCAGGTGAGGATGGGGGTGGCGGTGTGACGGTATTGGTGGACCCGGCTCGCGGGGTCGGGTTTCGGGAGGTTGCCGCGGCCTCGGTGGACGAGGTTGACGCGGCCATCTCGCGGGCGGCTGCCACATTCGAGACCTGGCGTCTCGTGGGGGCGGGGGACCGGGCTCGGTTGCTGCGGCGGTTCGCCGCGGTGGTCGACGCGCATCTGGACGAGTTGGCAGCGCTGGAGGTGCGCAACTCGGGGCACACCGTCGGCAACGCCCGGTGGGAGGCGGGCAACGTCCGCGACGTCCTGGACTACTACGCCGGCGCGCCCGAGCGGTTGACCGGGCGGCAGATCCCGGTGCCCGGCGGCCTGGACGTCACCTTCCACGAGCCACTCGGTGTGGTTGGCGTGATCGTGCCCTGGAACTTCCCGATGCCGATCGCCGCCTGGGGCTTCGTCCCGGCGCTCGCCGCCGGCAACACGGTGGTGCTCAAGCCCGCCGAACTGACCCCACTCACCGCCCTGCGCCTTGCCGAGTTGGCCCGCGAGGCCGGCCTGCCGGACGGCGTCTTCACCGTCATCCCGGGCGAGGGCTCGGTGGTGGGGGAGCGGTTCGTCACCCACCCGGCGGTCCGCAAGATCTGCTTCACCGGCTCCACCGAGGTCGGCACCCGGATCATGGCCGGCTGCGCCGTGCAGGTGAAGCGACTCACCCTGGAGTTGGGTGGCAAGAGCGCGAACATCGTGTTCGCCGACGCCGACCTGGAGCGCGCCGCCGCGACCGCGCCGGGCGCGGTCTTCGACAACGCCGGCCAGGACTGCTGCGCACGGTCGCGGATCCTGGTCCAGCGTCCGGTGTACGACCGGTTCCTGGAACTGCTCGAACCGGCGGTACGCGCGGTGCGCGTCGAGGACCCGTCCCGCGACACCGCCGAGATGGGCCCGCTGATCTCCGCCGCCCAACGGGAGCGGGTAGCCGGCTACCTCGCCGGGGCGACCGTCGCCTTCACCGGCTCCTGCCCCGACGGCCCCGGGTTCTGGCACGCGCCCACCGTGCTGCTGGCCGAATCGCCGGCCGACCGGCACTGGCGGGAGGAGATCTTCGGCCCGGTGGTCTCGGTGCTGCCGTTCGACGACGAGGCGGACGCGGTCCGGCTCGCCAACGACACCGAGTACGGCCTCTCCGGCTCGATCTGGACCCGGGACGTGGGTCGGGCCCTGCGCCTGGCCCGCGCCGTCGACTCGGGCAACCTCAGCGTCAACTCGCACTCCTCGGTGCGCTACTGGACCCCGTTCGGCGGGATGAAGCGCTCCGGGCTCGGCCGCGAGCTGGGCCCGGACGCGTTGCACTCCTTCACGGACGTCAAGAACGTGTTCATCGCGACGGAGGAGTGACGCCAGTGCAGGGTCGGTTGCAGGACCGGGTGGCAGTGGTCACCGGAGCGGGCAGTGGCATCGGGTTGGCCACCGTGCGGCGGTTCGCCGCCGAGGGGGCCCGGGTGGTCTGCGTGGACATCGACGCGGCGGCCGGCACGAAGGCCGCCGAGGAGTGCGGCGGCGAGTTCGTGGCCACCGACGTGGCCGACGAGTCGGCGGTACGCGACCTGTTCGACGGGGTTGCCGACCGGCACGGCCGGGTGGACGTCGCGTTCAACAACGCCGGCATCTCACCACCGGACGACGACTCCATCCTCGACACCGGCCTGGACGCGTGGGAGCGGGTGTTGCGGGTCAACACCACGAGCGTCTACCTGTGCTGCAAGTACGCGATTCCGCACATGCGTCGGCAGGGCAAGGGCTCGATCATCAACACCGCCTCGTTCGTGGCGTTGATGGGTGCGGCCACGTCGCAGATCGCGTACACCGCGAGCAAGGGCGGGGTGCTGGCGATGACAAGGGAGTTGGGTGTGCAGTTCGCCCGTGAGGGCATCCGGGTCAACGCCCTCTGCCCCGGCCCGGTGGCCACCCCGTTGCTGCTGGAGCTCTTCGCCGCCGACCCGGAGCGGGCCGCCCGTCGGCTGGTGCACGTGCCGATGGGTCGCTTCGGGCAACCGGAGGAGATCGCCGCCGCGGTGGCGTTCCTGGCCAGCGACGACGCCTCGTTCATGACCGCCGCGCAGTTCGTGGTCGACGGCGGCATCACTGGCGCCTACGTCACTCCTCTATGAGGAGGAGGCCGCTGATCGGGGTCAGCGCGTACGTCGAACCCGCCGACTGGGCGGTCTGGCGGGGTGTGCGGGCGGTGCTGGTGCCGGAGGCGTACTCGCGGGCGGTGACGGCAGCGGGTGGCCGGGCGGTGGTCCTGCCTCCGGACGACGTGGACGCGGACGTGGTGGCCGTCCTCGACGGGTTGCTGTTGGCAGGTGGCGCGGACGTCGGCCCGGAGCGGTACGGCCAGCCACCCGACCCCCGTACCGAGGACCGGCCGGACCGGGACGCCGGCGAGTTGACGTTGTTGGCCGCCGCGCTCGCCGCCGAGGTGCCGGTGCTGGGCGTGTGTCGGGGCATGCAGTTGCTGGCTGTCGCGTACGGCGGCACGTTGCACCAGCACCTGCCCGACGTGGTGGGTCACGAGGCGCACCGCCCCGCGCCCGGGGTGTACGGGGCGCACGCTGTGCGGTTCACACCGGGCAGCCTGGCCGCCACGGTGCTGGCCGGGGTCGACCAGGTCAACTCGTACCACCACCAGGCGGTCGCCGATCCGGGCCGGCTCACGGTGACCGGTTGGGCGGGGGACGGCGTGGTCGAGGCGGTGGAGGATCCGGCCCTGCCGTTCGTGCTCGGGGTGCAGTGGCATCCGGAGAACGAGTCGGATCCCGCCCCGATCACGGCGTTGGTGCAGGCCGCCGGCCGGCGGGTGTGACGGGGATCGCCCCCGCCCGTCGACGGCACCGGTGGGAGGATCGGCGCATGGGCAAGGTTTATCCGGAGGTCGATGCTCGACTGCGTGACTTCATAGTGGCCCAGCCACTCTTCTTCGTGGCGACCGCCCCGTCCGGGGTCGAGGGGCACGTCAACGTGTCACCGAAGGGCATGCGGGGCACCTTCGTGATCCTTGGCCCGCACCGGGTGGCCTACCTCGACTATCACGGCAGTGGGGCGGAGACCATCGCCCACCTGCGGGACAACGGCCGGATCACGCTGATGTTCTGCGCCTTCGACGGCCCGCCGAAGATCGTCCGGTTGCACGGTCGGGGCAGCAGCGTCGCGGTCACCGAGGACGCCTTCGCCGATCGGCTCGCCGAGTTTCCCGCGCCTCCGGACGTGCACGCCGTGCGGGCGGTCATCACTGTCGAGGTGGAGCGGGTCAGTGACTCCTGCGGATACGCGGTGCCACTGATGGACTTCCGGGCCGAACGTGATCTGTTACTCACCTCACACTCCCGCCGCAGCGCCGATGATCTGGTCACCTACCGGGCCACCAAGAACGCGGCAAGCATTGACGGGCTGCCGGTCTTCTGACTCGTCAGAGCGTTCCGGCCACCGCCGTTCGACGCCTCCGTCCACCCGCACTGTCCGGTGCCCGACCGCTCACGCGTACGTAACCAGCGTCCATCTGTCGTGATGCGTTACGTTGCTGGTCCGCTGGGGTACAAGTCGGAGCACGGCGGGTGAAGATCAACGGTCGAGGGGTACGGCCGGAGCGGGAGGCTGCATGAGCTCGGCCCAGGGGGGCGCGGACATCGGGCATCCCGCCCTGTCCGGTCGCGAGACCCCGCCGATGCTGGCGGCCGCGTTCGCGGCCGGCGGTGAGATGGGCGAGCGACTGGCCTCCTTCGACTGGTCCTCCGGCCCGCTGGGTGAGCCCCATCAATGGCCCCCGGCGCTCTCCAACGCGGTCGGCATGATGCTCGCTTCCAGCGCGCCGATCGTCATGTTCTGGGGCGACGAGCAGTTGGCCTTCTACAACGACGCCTACCGGCCGACCATCGGCGGCAAACACCCGGACGTGATCGGCCAACCGGCCCCCACGAACTGGGCCGAGACCTGGGCGGTGCTCGGCCCGCTGCTCGACAGCGTCCGGAGCACCGGCCGCTCCTATCGGGGCGAGGACCATCCCTTTCTGCTGGACCGTTACGGCTTCGTCGAGCAGACGTACTTCAACGTCTCGTACGACCCGATCCGGGGGGACGACGGCGCGGTCAGTGGCGTCTACTGCATCGTCAGCGAGACCACCGGGCGGGTGCTCGGCGAGCGTCGGCTGCGAGCGTTGTCCGAGCTGGGTGCCGAGCTGAGCGACATCGGCAGCGCCACGGAACTGGGTCGGACCGCCGCCGGGGTGCTCGGCCGGCACCGGCCCGACGTGCCGTTCGCCCTGATCTATCTGGCTGACGACAACGACCAGCTCACCCTGGCCGGCTGCACCGGTACCACCCCGCCCGCCGCCGATGTCACAGCACGGCTGGTGGCCCGGCTGACCGACGATGACGCGCCCGCCACGATCGAGGTGGCCGCTCTGCTCGACGCGTCGCCTGTCGACGCCGCCGACCACGCCCTCGTGCTGCCGCTCACGGCGAGCAACCAGACGGTCGGCGCGCTGGTCGTCGGCGTGGCCCGTCAGCTGCCGCTCAGCGACGACTACCGCGACTTCCTCGGCCTGGTCGCCGCCCAGATCTCCCGGGCGGTCGGCACCCAGCGGGCGTACGAGCAGGAACGGGCCCGCGCCGCCGAGTTGGCCGCGCTGGACCGGGCGAAGACCAACTTCTTCGCCAACGTCAGCCACGAGTTCCGTACCCCGCTGACCCTGGTGCTCGGCCCGCTGGAGGACATGCTGGCCGACCCGGAGCTGCCCGCCACCGAAACCGACCGGCTCACCATGATGCACCGCAACGCGCTGCGCCTGCTCAAGCTGGTCAACACCGTCCTGGACTTCTCCCGACTGGAGTCCGGTCGGCTCGCCGCCCGATACCAGCCCACCGACCTCGCCGGTTACACCGCCCGCCTGGCCAGCACCTTCCGCTCGGCCACCGACCGGGCCGGCTTGCGACTGGTGGTGGACTGCCCACCGCTGCCGACGCCGGTCTTCGTCGACCGGGACATGTGGGAGAAGATCGTCCTCAACCTGGTGTCGAACGCGGTCAAGTTCACCTTCGACGGCGAGATCCGGGTGCGGATCCGGGCCGTCGAGGGCGCGGCCCGGCTGGAGGTAACGGACACCGGCGTCGGCATCGTGCCGGACGAGCTGCCGCACGTCTTCGAACGGTTCCACCGGGTGCCCGGGGTGCGGGCACGCACCCACGAGGGCACCGGCATCGGCCTCGCGCTGGTCCGGGAACTTGTCGAGATGCACGGCGGTGGGGTCGGGGTGACCAGCACTGTCGACGTGGGCAGCACCTTCACTGTGACCGTCCCGTTCGGCTCGGCGCACCTGCCGGCGGACCGGGTGGCGGCGTTCGACCCGCTGCCCGTGGGTGAGCCCGAGCAGGCCCGGCTCTTCGTTGCGGAGACCGCGCTGTGGGCCGGCGTCGCGTCGACACCCGAGCTGGACCGGCAGCCGGTGAAGGGCACCTCGGCTGGCCGGATCCTGGTCGTCGACGACAACGCCGACCTGCAGGAGCACGTCAGTCGGCTGCTCTCCCCGACCTGGGACGTGGTCACCGCGAACGACGGGCTCGATGCCCTGCCGCTGGCCCGCGAGGGCGGATTCGACCTGGTGCTCACCGACGTGATGATGCCGCGGCTGGACGGGTTCGGGCTGGTGAGCGCGCTGCGCGCGGACTCGCGTACCCGGCATGTGCCGATCGTGCTGCTCTCCGCCCGCGCCGGCTCCGCGGAGGCCGTTGCCGGGCTCGCCGTCGGCGCCGACGACTACCTCACCAAGCCGTTCTCCGCGCAGGAGTTGATCGCCCGGGTCCGGGCCAACGTCGAGCTGGGCCAGCTGCGCGGGCAGATCATCCGCCGGCTCCGGGCGCTGGCCGACGCGGCGGTGGCGGTGAACACCGCCCGATCCACCGCCGACGTGCTCCAGGTCGCCGCCCGGCACGCGTTGACTCTCGCCGAGGCCGCTCGGGTGGTGGTCACCGCGGCCGAGACGCGCTTCGAGGCGGATGGCGGCGGCACCACCGCCGCCGACCCGTCCTTCGTGGCCGAGCTGACCGGCACGACCGGGAAGCAGCTCGGTGAGCTGCAGGTCTGGCGGGCGGCCGGCGACGAGGCGCAGGCCGACGACGCCGCGTTGACCCAGTTGGCCCGGCTCGTCGGGGTGCGACTGGAGAACGCCCAGCTCTACGAAGCCGAACACCGCATCGCCACCACGCTGCAGCACAGCCTGCTGCCCCGGTCGCTGCCCCAACTGCCCGGCGCGGTGGTGGCCAGCCGTTACCTGCCCGGCAGCGCCGACGTCGAGGTCGGCGGCGACTGGTACGACGCCATCGCGTTGAACGGCGATGAGCTGGTGCTGGTCATCGGCGACGTGGTCGGTAAGGGCGTCCGGGCCGCCGCGGCGATGGGGCAGCTGCGCAACGCGCTGCGGGCGTACGTGCTGGAGGGCTTCGATCCGGGTGAATCGCTGACCCGGCTCAACCGGCTGGTCGGCTCCACCGAGGGCCGCTCCTTCGCGACAGTGGTCTGTCTGCTGTTCAACCCCCGCACCGGTCGGCTGCGGTACGCGAGCGCCGGTCACCCGTCCCCACTGTTGATCACGGGAGGCGACGTGGCGTTCCTGCACGACCGGGCGCTCGGTCCACCGGTCGGCGCCCTCCCCAACGCGACGTACGAGTCGGTCGTGGGCGAGTTGCCGGCCGGCACTCGACTGCTGCTCTACACCGACGGGCTGATCGAGGACCGTCAGATCGGCATCGATGCCTCACTGGCCCAGCTGCGCATCGACGCGGCCACCCCGAGTGAGCACGTGGTGGACCTGATCGACGCCGTCGTGGAGCGGGTCACCGGACGGCCGCGCCGCGACGACGTGGCGGTGCTCGCCCTGGAGGCGGCAGAACTGAACCGCTTCGCGCTGCGGCTACCGGCGGACCCGACCCGGCTCAGCGTGCTCCGGAAGCGGCTGGAGGACTTCCTGGTCGCGCACTCCGTCGGCGAGACCGACCTGTTCGACCTGACGGTCGCCGTCTCCGAGGCCGCCGCCAACGCCATCGAACACCCGGTCCACCCGGCCGAGGCCATGATCAGTGTGGAGGTGGCCATCGAGGATCGGACGGTGACGGCCACAGTGCGCGACAGCGGGCAGTGGCGGGAGTCGACCGGCTCCGGCTTCCGGGGTCGCGGCCTGGACCTGATCAGGGCGCTGGGCGAACTGTCGGTGCGGCGTACCGCTGAGGGCACCGAGGTGACGCTGCGCCGGCAGTTGCAGGACTGACCGCGCGCCCGGCGGCGGCCGGCGCCTAGGCCGGGTCGAGCCAGCCCTGCTCGCCGAGGCCGGAGATCTCCAGCACCCGACGGACCTGCCGGGACGGGCGGACGGTGAGTCGCCCCGGAAACTCCTGGGCGAGCCGGACCAGGGCGTGGATGGCGGCCGAGTCGAAGAAGGTGACAGCGCTCAGGTCGAGAGTGATCTTCCCGGCGGGCTCGCGCAGCGCCGTCTGGAGCATCGTGTCCGCTGTCGCCATGTCGACCTCGCCGGCCACCACGACGTGGAGGTGGTCACCGTCGATCTCGGCGCTGGCGGAGAAGACGGGCGGTGCTCCCCCTTGATCCACGCTGACACCATGGCACAGCCACCCTGGCAGGGCAACAACCTCCACCGGGTGGCCGTGGCGCGGGTCACCGGCGGCCCCGGCGATAGGCTTGCGGCATGACCGTCCGTCCGCCGCTGACACCAGGCACGCTCTCCCCGATGCGACCGGTGCCACCCCAGATCGCCCGACCGGAGTACGTGGGCAAGGCGCGTCCGCGGGAGTGGCGTGGCTCGCACGTGCAGACGCCGGAGACCATCGAGAAGATGCGGCTCGCCAGCCGGCTCGCCGCCCAGGCGACCCAGCTCGCCGGCGAGCACTGCAAGCCCGGCGTGACCACCGACGAGATCGACAAGGTGGTGCACGAGTTCCTGTGCGACCACGGCGCGTACCCGTCGACGCTGGGCTACAAGGGCTTCCCGAAGTCCTGCTGCACCAGCCTCAACGAGGTCATCTGCCATGGCATCCCGGACACCACGGTCCTGACCGACGGCGACATCATCAACGTCGACGTGACCGCGTACATCGGTGGGGTGCACGGTGACACCGACGCCACCTTCTGCGTCGGCGAGGTCAGCGAAGAGGCCCGGCTGCTGGTCGAGCGGACCCACGAGGCGATGATGCGCGGCATCCGCGCCGTCGCCCCGGGACGCCAGATCAACGTGGTGGGCCGCGTCATCGAGTCGTACGCCAAGCGGTTCGGCTACGGCGTGGTCCGCGACTTCACCGGCCACGGCATCGGCGAGGCCTTCCACAGCGGCCTCTACGTGCCGCACTACGACAGCCCGCGCCCCACGGACATCATGGAGCCCGGCATGACGTTCACCATCGAGCCGATGATCACCCTCGGCACCTACCAGTACGACATGTGGGACGACGGGTGGACAGTGGTCACCAAGGACCGGAAGTGGACGGCGCAGTTCGAGCACACGATCGTGGTGACCGACGACGGCCACGAGATCCTGACCCTGCCGTGAGCGCGAGGAACGCAGCGAAGCGGAGTCCCGCAGTCGCGAACGAAGGGCAGGCGCCGTGACCGACACCCCGGCGGCGCTACGCGAGGCGCACCACGCGGACGTCTCCGGCGGCTGGCTGCGCCCGGCCGTCTTCGGCGCGATGGACGGCCTGGTCACCAACATCGCCCTGATCGCCGGTGTCGGCGGCGGCGGGGTGTCGCCCCGCAGCATCGTGCTCACCGGCAGCGCCGGCCTCGTCGCCGGTGCCATCTCCATGGGCCTCGGCGAGTACACCAGCGTGCGTTCCGCCAACGAGCAGGTCGCCGCCGAGGTGGCAAAGGAGCGACGGGAACTGGAACGGCACCCCGAGGCGGAGGCCCGGGAGCTGGCCGACGCGTGGGTGGCCCGGGGCCTGCCCCGGGACCTCGCCACCCAGGTCGCCGAGGCGGTGCGGCGCGACCCGGAGGAGGCGCTGCGGGTGCACGTCCGCGAGGAGCTGGGCGTCGACCCCGACGATCAGCCCAGCCCGTGGGCGGCGGCGATCTCGTCGTTCCTGTTCTTCTCGGTCGGCGCGCTGGTCCCGCTGCTGCCGTACCTGCTCGGCGCCACCGAACTGTGGCTGGCGCTCGCCGTCGGTGGGCTCGGGCTGTTCGCCGCCGGTGCCGTGGTGGCCAGGTTCACCCGCCGTCCCTGGTGGACCAGTGGGCTACGCCAGCTGCTGCTGGGCGCCGCTGCGGCCGGCGCCACCTACCTGATCGGCTCGCTGATCGGCGTACCGGGCGGGCTGTGACGCGCCTCAGGTGCTGAGCAGCTCGTCGATCGTGCCGTCGACAGCGCGACCACGGGCCGCCAACTCCTCGGCCTGCCGGGCCAGCACCACACCCACCTCGGTCATGTCCGCGCCGGCCAACCCGGTGCGCCGCACCGCGTCCCCCGGGTCACGGAAGTAGGTGCGACTCAGCAGACCGGTCACCGTGGCCGCCGCCAGCCGGGCCTCACCGAGCATCAGCAGAGCCTGATCGGTCTCGTACCACTCGGCCAGCCGGGCCGCCCGGGAGTGCGCCGCGCTGCCCCTGTACCAGGCCTGGCGGGCCGCGGTGCTGAACTCCGCCGGCCGGGCCCGAGCCAGCCGGCCGAGGTGCTCGTCGCGCAGCGTCCGCAACCAGCCCGTCGGATCGTGCAACGCCTGCGTGGTGACGTACCGGTCGGCGGTCAGCGGCCAGAGCGGGGAGAGTACCCGGGCCTGGGCCAGGTAGTCCTCGGCGGCGGCCACTGTCAGATCGACGAGCACCCCGTCCACCCGGCGGGTCGCCGGCGGTGGGCCGGTCCCGGGTCGATAGGTGACCACCAGCATTCCCGCCTCCCGGTCCCCACCGCCGTCGTCGTCCCCATGCGCCAGAGGCCCATGCACAGCGATCGCGAGCGCATCGGCCGGGAACCGACGTCGAACCGCCTCGGCGACCCGCTCCGCGACCGTCCACCGTCGATCCTCGAGGCCCCGGTCGACACCGGTCTGCTCACTCCTCGCGCTCACGGGACTGCCTTTGTTCGCGGCTGCGGGGCTCGCAACCCCGGCTCACTCCTCGCGCTCACGGGACCGCCTTTGTTCGCGGCTGCGGGGCTCGCAACCCCGGCTCACTCCTCGCGCTCACGGGACCACCTCGCCTTGGCTACCGAGCGTCAGCCTAGCCAGCCGACGGTGGAGCGTCGGGCGCGCCGCGCCCGGTCGGGGCCAGCCGGAAGATGTGGATTTCCCGGCCGCCGGCACGCTGCACGTACGTGTGGTACGCCGGCCACGCGGTGACCAGCAGCCGCCACAACCGGTCCCGTTCGGCGCCGGAGGCCCGTTCGGCCCGCACCGCGACCCGCCGGCCCTTCACGTCCACCTCGGCGGCGGGATCGGCGAGCAGATTCATCGCCCAGCCGGGGTGGTGGGTCTGCCCCCAGTTGGAGCCGATCACCACGTACGCGTCGCCGTCCGGCACGTACAGCAGCGGATTACTGCGGGGCCTGCCGGAGCGGCGGCCCGTCGTGGTGATCAGCAGGGAGGGGAGCAGGCCGAGCGCGACCACCCGGCCCCGGGTGAGTCGACCAACCATCCGATCGGCCGGAACCAGCAGGCGCGCGGTGGCGCCGAACCAGCGATGATGACCGGCGCGACGGACGACATTCCTGAGCACTGACACGCCGGTCAGTCTGCCGGCTGCCCGGCCCCGGCGGCACCCCCGCGCGGTCCCTTTCGGTGGCCCGGCGCATCGGTCAGTCCAGCCGCCGTTCGATAGGCAGTCGGGCCCTGGTGAACAGGCCCGCCCCGAGCATCGCCACCACCGGCACCAGCACCAGGACCCCGAGCGCGGGCCACGGCACCAGAAAGGGGTACGGATCGGATACCGGCCAGTCACTGGCGTACTGCCGGTTGACCGAGACCAGCACGATCGCGGCGGTGCCGAGGCCGGCCACGATGCCGAGCACCGACCCGAGGCCGGCGATGACCCCGGCCTGGCAGATCGCCAGCAGCCGGCGTACCGCTGGGGCCGCGCCGACGGCCGCGAGGGTGGTCAGCTCGGCGCGTCCCTCGGCGGCGGCGAGCGCGGTGGCGATCCCGGCCGCCCCCACGGTGATCAGCCCGGCCGCCGCCGCGAGCAGCAGGAGCAACGGTGAGACGTCGCGTGGGGCACCACCGTTCTCCACGCTCAGCGCGAGCGTCCCGAACGGCCGCAGGACGGCGGCGAACCGTGCCTGTTGCTCCTCGTCGGGCGGGGTCGTGGTGCCGATCACCCAACCGGTCTGAGACCAGCTCAGGTCGAGTTGCCGCGCGGCGGCGGCGGACAGCAGCAGACGGGACTGGCCGGTCGCCCGGGGCAGCGCGTACCCCGGAAGGTCGTGGACGGTGACCGGCCGGTCCGGCCCGGCCTCCACCTCGCTGACCCGGACGGTGACGAGGCCGTCGTGCAGGTAGCGCGGGTCGGTCACCAGCACGCCTCCGGCGCGCAGCACGGCCGTGGCGGCGGCTGTCGTCGCCGGGTCCACGCCGGTGAGCAGGGGGAGTGCGGTCCCGTCGTCGACTCCGGGTTCCACGTAGCCGCCGAAGTAGTCCGCCTCGCTGATCTGGCAGCGGGGATCGGCGCGGGCCTGCTGGCGCTGCTCCGCGGGAAGGTGAACGCCGGGCTGCCAGGGGCAGGCCCGGGTCAGCGGGAGCACCGGTGCGATGTCGCAGTAGCCGGTGCGCCCCGCCCCGCAGCTCGGTGTCTGCACCGGGGCAACAGCGCCGACCCCGAACTGACTGCGGGCCGCGTCGGTGATCTGGGCCAGCGTGGGCTGCCCGGCCGATCCGACCGGGTTGACCATGACATGGCCGGTCGGCAGCGCCGGCCGGTATGCGCGCGCCTCGCGGGCGCCCTCGCTGGCCAGGTATCCGCCGAGGGCGACGCTGCTGGCCACGGCGGCCATCACGGCGCAGATGGCCGGTGCCGCGGCGGCCCGGTTGCGGCTGGCATCGCGCAGAGCGATCCGTGGTGCCAGCGGCAACACCCGGCCGAGGCGGGCGAGCACCCCGAGCAGCGTGGGCGTGCAGCAGACCAGGCCCAACTCGCCGAGGATCAGCCCGGTGAGAACCACCGCCGGGGAAGTCCGGGTGGCCCCGAACGCCGCCAGCCCCGCCCCGCCGACCACCAGCGCCAGTCCGAGAGCCAACCACCGGCCCGGAGACTTCGCCGGGGTACGTCGTCCGGCGAGCCCGGCGCTGACGTCCTGCCGGGCGGCTGTCCAGGCCGGTGCCAGCGCGGCGAGCACCCCGGCCAGCACCGCGACGCCACCGAGCAGGACCAGCGCGCTCGGCCAGCAGCGGTAGCCGCCAAAACGGGCGCTGAAGACGTACTGCTCCATCAGCGGGCGACCCGCGAACGCCGCTCCGACGCCGACCAACAGGCCGGCGGCGGCCCCCAGCACACCCAGCACCACACCGTCGGCCAGCACGACCCGGCGAAGCTGGGCGGCGTCCCCGCCCGCCACCGCCACCAGCGCCAGATCCCGTCGACGGCGACGGACTCCGACGGCGAAGGCCGGCCCGACCAGCAGGACGACCTCCAGCAGCCCGAGGCCGGCGATCAGGACGCCGGTGCTCAGGTCGTTCGGGTTGTCCCCCAAGACCGACCCGAGCCAGGTCCGGTCCGCCCCGGTCGCCGAGCCGATCTGGTACCGCGCCGTGACCACCACCCCACTGGCGTTGAGCCGGGACACCAGCGCCTCGTCGACGGTGCCCGGCACGTCCGCCAGCCAGACTCCGTCCGGCTCCGGGCCGGTCGACGGCACGGCCCCCGGGTGCAGCGCGACCACCGGTCCGAGGTCGTCCGGGAACTCGACCACGCCCACCACTGTGTACGCCCTGCTGCCGTCGGCGGCGGCCACGGCGTGGCCGAGGCGAAGGTCCAGGCGACGCAACGCCCTCGGACTGACAGCGACCTCACCGGGTTGCTGCGGCGCCCGGCCGGCCCGGAACCGCACCAGCCCGCGGGCCAGCGGGTCGGTGAGGTCCAGCACCCGACCGTTCACGACCTCGTCGCGGTGCGGGCCGCGCAGGGTCAGCGGGACGTTCTGACGCACCTCGGTGACCCTGCTGCCCGGCCCGAGCAGCGCCGTCAGCCGGTCCGCTGTGACCTTCCCGGGGGGAGCGCCGTCGCGGGTGTACCAACCCTCGCCCCACTCGTCCTGCCCCACCGGGCCGTTGGCGATCCACTGCAGCTGCGCGTCGGCCACGCCGAGCCGGCGGTCGACGCGTTCCTGTGGGGTCAGCTCGGCCATGTCGTAGCTCGCCGCCAGGAAGGCCAGCGCCGCCACCGGCATGGCGATCATCGCGAGCACCAGGGCGGTCCGACGCCGTGACCGGCGTGACTCCCGCCGGGCGATCCGCAGCGCCGCCCGCCAGGAGCCGGTCAGCTCGGCGAACCGCCGTCGGCCGACCGGGGCAGGTGGCGCGACCGGCCGCTGCGTCGCGGGATCGGCCCGACCGGGGGCCCGCGTCGGACGGCGAACGGTCACCGGTCGCTGCCGGACAGCAGTTGCTCGACACTGCCCAGCGGTGCAGTCGTGTCGACCAGGACGCCGTCGCGGAGGAACACCACCCGGTCGGCCCAGCCGGCGTGCCGTGCCTCGTGGGTGACCAGCACGCCGGCGGCTCCCGCGTCGATCCGGCGGCGCAGCAGGTGCAGCACCGCCTCACCGGTCTGGGAGTCCAATGCCCCGGTGGGTTCGTCGGCGAGGACCAGCCGGCGGTCGCCCACCAGCGCGCGGGCGATGGCCACCCGCTGCTGCTGCCCTCCGGAGAGCTGGTCCGGGAAACGGTCGCCCAACGCGGGTAGCCCCACCTCGGTGAGCGCGGCCATGGCCAGTGCGCGGGCCCGACGCCCGCTGGTCCCGTCGAGTTCCAACGGGAGCGCCACGTTCTCCAGTGCGCTCAGACTGCCCAGCAGGTTGAGCTGCTGGAAGATGTAGCCGATCCGACGGCGGCGCAGCTGGGCCAGCCCGCGGCGGTCCAGGGCCCCCAGCGGCTGCCCCTCGACCCGGACCTCGCCGCCGGTCGGACGGTCCAACCCACCGGCGAGAGCCAGCAGGGTCGATTTTCCGGAGCCGGACGGCCCCATCACGGCGACCAGCTCGCCGGGCCGGACGACCAGGCTGACGCCGCGCAGCGCGTGCACCGCCGCCGGCCCGGCGCCGTGGGTGCGGTGGACGGCGCGTAGCTCCAGCACCGCGTCGTCCGATCCGCTCACCGTCTTGCCTCCTCGCCGGCCCAGCGAGCCGCGTCCCGCGCGTCGGCGTCATCGGGTCGGGACGGGGGAGGCGCCGGGCCGCTGGGTTGGTGCCGGACCAGACTGGTCTCGCAGTGGTCCAGCCAGCGGACCTCTGCCTCGGCCTGGAACACCATCGAGTCCAGCACGAGTCGCCAGGGAAGGTCCTCCGGCCGGTTGCTGCCGTACTTCAACCGGGTCAACTCCTGAAGGGCCCGCATCGTCGCGCTGCGTTGGGCCTGCACCACCGACCGGACGTCGACCCCGGGGGTGGTGAGCGCCAGTGCCAGCTTGATCGCCAGTTCGTCGCGGGGGCGGTCGGTACGGCTGATCGGGGTGGCGAACCACAGCGCCAGGTCCGCCCGGCCGGCGTCGGTGATCTCGTACGGGCGCTGCCCGGCCTCGCTCTCCGGCAGCGGGCGCACCAAACCGTCCCGTTCCAGCCGGGACAACGTGGTGTAGACCTGACCGATGTTCAGTGGCCAGGTCGAGCCGGTCGACTCCTCGAACGCGGCGCGCAGCTGGTAGCCGTACATCTGGCCGCGTTCGAGCAGGGCGAGCAACCCGTGACGGATGGACATGGCAACGGAGTATGCATACCTGGTATGCGTACCGCAACCGGAGTGGACCGGCTCAGGCCGGTCGACCGGGAAACGGGACAGTCAGCGGGGTCGACCCGGCAGTCTTCCGCCACCGGGTGGCCCGCACGGCGTACTCGACAAGGGCGGCCAGCGCCTGGTCCCGGTCGGCGCCCGTGGTGGACGCCAGGGCCGCCCGCCAGTGGGCGGCAGTGCGCTCCTCCACCTCGGCGGCGAGCCGCAGGGCGCTGGCCCGGTCGGTGACCGGGAACGGCAGGGCGTACCCGGCGCGGTCCGGCGGGACCACGCCGCCGGCCGTGGTGAGCTGCACCACCAGCGCGTCGCGTCGACGTCGATGCGCGGCCTCAGCCTGACGTGCCGCGTCCCGCGCCGCTCCGCTGAGCCGGACACCGATCCGTCCGTAGGCGTAGATGGCCGCGTACTCGGCGGACAGGGCGGAGGCGAGTGCCTCCTCGGCGGACGGCTGCCTCACTTCAGTGCCTCCTGGTGAGTCGCCCGAGCGGCGACGATCGACCCGAGCAGTGCCGCCCGCTCCGCGGGCGCCGCGGTGCAGGCGGCGGTGGCGGACTGCTGGGCGGTCTTCTCCAGCGCCCGCAGGGCGGCGCGCGCGCCGTTCGGATCGGCGGCCGGGGCCGTGGTCGGGGCGGCGGAGGCCGCCGACGGGACCGTCACGCCGATCACCCGGGCCAGCTCGGTGGCGTGCGCGGTGTGCGTCTCGGCGATCGGGTTGAGCCGGTCGGCGAGGTCGGGATGGGCGGTCGCGCTCGCCCGGTACGCGGCGGCCAGCGCGAGTGACTCGTCCACCATCGGCCGCAGCGGGTCGGGTGGCGGGGCTGGTTGGTCGTCGCGGTCGAAAAGATCACAGCCGGTCAGCGGCGTCACGGCGCCGCCGAGCACCAGCAGCGCGCCGGCACTCAGGAGCTTTCGCCGGGAATGTCCGGATGCTTGGTCGCGCTGTGTCGTTCTGCCGTTCCCCACCGGCCAAGTCAACACCATCCGTGCCGCTCCGGGGGTCACCGGCGTCGGTGCGCCGCCCGGTCCGCCGCCGGGCAGGCGCGTTACGCTCTGCGCAACCACCGGCGTGTCCACTCCGGTGGCGTGCCGGCATGGCGGGACTACCGGTCCCCGTCGACCAGGGAGAGGGTGCGGAGATGACGCAGCGTGGCCGTGCCACCAGGCCGACGGGTCGACCCCGCGGTGCTGCGGGCCCCCGCGGCGGTGACCTCGCCGCACGGCGGGACCGACTGCGGGCCGTGATCGAGCCGGTGGTCAACGACGCCGGCTACGACCTGGAGGACCTGTCGGTTTCCCGGGCCGGCCGCCGGCACGTGGTGCGGGTGATGGTGGACACCGACGGCGGGATCGACCTGGACGCCGTCGCGGTCGTCTCCCGCGCGGTCTCGGCCGCGCTGGACGCCGCGGAGGAGACCGGTGGCGACATCGTCGCCGGCGAGTACCAGCTGGAAGTCAGCTCACCCGGCGTCGACCGGCCGCTCACCCTGCCCCGCCACTGGCGGCGCAACGTGGGTCGACTGGTCAAGGTCACCGCCCGGGGCGCGGCCGCGCTGCCCGGCCAGCGGGGCGAGCAGCCCGCCGGTGACCGTCAGCTGACCGGCCGGGTGGTCGCGGCCGACGACGAGGGCGTGCACCTGGAGACCGACGACGGCCGCGCCACCTGGGCGTACGCCCAGTTGGGCCCGGGCCGTGTGCAGATCGAGTTCACCCGGCTCGCCGAGCTCGGTGAGCCGGACGACGAGTTCGACGACGCGGATGATTCCGACGAGATCGACGATTCAGACGACATCGACGACGAAGATGATGTGGAGGACGAGGAGAGGTGAACATCGACCTCGCGGCGCTGCGCGCACTCGAGCGCGAGCGGGAGATCCCGTTCGACACGATTCTCGCGGCGATCGAGACCGCGTTGCTGACCGCCTACCGGCACACCGACGGGGCCGAGCCGCACGCCCGGGTGGAGATCGACCGTAGGTCGGGCGCCGCCCTGGTGTACGCGCAGGAGATGGATGCCGACGGCAGCCTGGTGCGGGAGTGGGACGACACCCCGCACGACTTCGGCCGGATCGCCGCCATGACCGCCAAGCAGGTGATCCTCCAGCGGTTGCGGGAGGCCACCGACGAGGTGCACTTCGGTGAGTACGTCGGCCGCGAGGGTGACCTGGTCACCGGCGTGGTGCAGGCGCACGAGACGCGTACCGAGAAGGGCATCGTCAGCGTCGACCTGGGCAAGCTGGAGGGCGTTCTGCCGCAGTCCGAGCAGGTGCCCGGCGAGCGGTACGCGCACGGCGAGCGGGTCCGCTGCGTCGTGGTGCATGTGGCCAAGGGCATGCGCGGGCCGCAGATCACCCTGTCCCGGTCGCATCCGGCTCTGGTCAAGAAGCTCTTCGCGCTGGAGGTGCCGGAGATCGCCGACGGCACCGTCGAGATCGGCGCGATCGCCCGTGAGGCGGGCCATCGCACGAAGATCGCCGTCCGCTCCACCACCCCCGGGGTGAACGCCAAGGGCGCCTGCATCGGCCCGATGGGTCAGCGGGTGCGTGCCGTGATGAGCGAGCTGCACGGTGAGAAGATCGACATCATCGACTGGTCGGACGACCCGGGCACCTTCGTCGGCAACGCGTTGTCGCCGGCCAAGGCGCTGCGGGTCGAGGTGGTCGACCTGGCCAACCGGGCCGCCCGGGTAACAGTTCCCGACTTCCAGCTCTCGCTCGCCATCGGTCGGGAGGGGCAGAATGCCCGACTCGCGGCCCGTTTGACCGGTTGGCGGATCGACATTCGTTCCGATGCGGAGCAGACCGCGCCGGCGGCGCGTGGGGTAACTGATCACGTGCGGGAGCCGGGCGGCGCGATCTCGGGGAGCTAGGGGTAGACTTCCTCCAGTGGTACGACGCGCGCAGCCGGAGCGCACCTGTGTGGGTTGCCGGCAACGTGCGCCGGCCAGCGAATTGCTGCGAATCGTCGCGGTCAGGGACGAGGCTGGTCACAGCCTCCGGCCTGATCCGCGCCGCAGGCTGCCGGGTCGGGGAGCGAACATGCACCCGGATCCGGCCTGCTTCGCGCTGGCGGTGCGGCGCCGCGCCTTCGGGCGTGCGCTGCGCAGCACCGAGGTCCTCGACCACGGTGCGCTGGCGGAGCACGTCGATGCGCCAACCACTACGTCCGGTCAGCCCGACCGGGCGAGGGTCGCTAGCAGGGTAGGACGACCGACATGAGCACACGATGAAGTCCCTGAAATGACCAGGCTTCAAGTGCACGAGTGAGGTCGCTGCGGGTGCTGCCCGCACGACCTCGGAGTGAGGAGTGCAGTGGCAGGCAAGGCCCGCGTACACGAGCTTGCAAAAGAGCTCGGGGTCGAGAGTAAGACCGTTCTCGCCAAGCTGAAGGAAATGGGCGAGTTCGTGAAGTCCGCGTCCAGCACCGTCGAGGCGCCCGTCGCCCGGCGGCTGCGTAACGCATTCGTCGCGTCCGCCGGAGCCCCGGCTCCGGCCGCCCCGTCGGCGCCCGCGTCGACGCCGGCTTCAAACCCGACCCCGACGCCAACCCCGGCCCCGGGCGCGCCCCGGGTCTCGGCCAAGCCGATGCCGCCTCGGCGGCCGGCCGCGCCGGCACCCGGTCCGAAGCCCAAGGGTCCGGTTCCCGGCGCGCCGCAGACGGCGACCCCGGTCGCCAAGCCGGCGAGTGCCCACGACATCGAGGTGGCGGCCGCGGAGGCGCGTGCCGCCGCGCTGAAGGCTGAGCAGGAGGCCGCGGTCAAGGCCGCGCAGGCCGCCCGCCAGCAGCAGCGGGACAACCCCGTTCGCCGGGAGCCTCCGGCAGACGGCGGTAACCGCCCCGGCCCTCGGCCGGGTCCGGCGGCGATGCCGCCCCGTCCCGGTTCGCCGGCAGCTCGACCGAGCACGCCGGCTCCCGGTCCGGGTGCCCGGCCGGGCGGTCGTCCGCCGGCGCGCGGTGCCGGTAACAACCCGTTCGGCATCCAGGGTGGCCAGCAGCAGCGGCCCCCGGCCGCCGGTGCGGGTGGTCCTCGGCCCAACACCCCGGCGGGCATGCCGCCGCGGCCGAGCCCGAACTCCATGCCGCCGCGGCCCAGCCCGGCGTCCATGCCGAGCCAGCGGCCGGCTGCCGGTCGCCCCGGTCCCGGTGGCGCCGGTCGTCCCGGTGGCGGCGCAGGTCGTCCCGGTGGCGGTGGCGGCGGTTTCCGTGGCGGTCCCGGCGGTGGCGCCGGTGGCGGTGGCGGTTACCGCGGCGGCCCCGGTGGCGGCGCGGGTGCCGGCGGTGGCGGTGGCTACCGTGGCGGTCCCGGCGGCGGTGCGGGTGCTCCCGGTGGCGGTTTCCGTCCGGGTGGTCCGGCCGGTGGCGGCGGTCGTCCGGGTGCGGGCGGTCGTGGCCGTGGCGGCGGCGCCGCGGGTGCCTTCGGGCGTCCGGGTGGTCGGCCGACGCGCGGTCGCAAGTCCAAGAAGCAGCGCAGACAGGAGTTCGACAACCTGTCGGCTCCGACCATGAGCTCGGGTGCTCCCCGGGGTCAGGGTCAGATCGTCAGGCTCTCCCGTGGCGCCTCGCTGTCGGACTTCGCCGACAAGATCAACGCCAACCCGGGTTCGCTGGTCCAGGAGATGTTCAACCTGGGCGAGATGGTGACCGCGACCCAGTCCTGTTCTGACGACACCCTGCACCTGCTGGGTGAGCACCTGGGCTTCGACATCCAGATCGTCAGCCCGGAGGACGAGGACCGCGAGCTGCTCGCGCAGTTCAACATCGACCTCGACGCGGAGGTGGCCGAGGAGCGTCTGGTCAGCCGTGCGCCGGTGGTGACCGTCATGGGTCACGTCGACCACGGTAAGACCAAGCTGCTCGACGCCATCCGTAAGGCGAACGTGGTGGCCGGTGAGGCGGGTGGCATCACCCAGCACATCGGTGCCTACCAGGTCCACGTCCCGCACGAGGGCGAGGACCGGGCGGTCACCTTCATCGACACCCCGGGTCACGAGGCGTTCACCGCCATGCGTGCTCGTGGTGCCCAGGTCACGGACATCGTGATCCTGGTCGTCGCGGCCGACGACGGTGTGATGCCGCAGACGATCGAGGCGTTGAACCACGCCAAGGCGGCCGACGTGCCGATCGTGGTCGCGGTCAACAAGGTCGACAAGCCGGACGCCAACCCGGACAAGGTCCGCCAGCAGCTGACCGAGTACGGCCTGGTCGCCGAGGAGTACGGCGGCGAGACCATGTTCGTCAACGTGGCAGCCAAGCCGGGCATCGGCATCGAGGAACTGCTCGAGGCTGTCCTGCTGACCGCCGACGCGTCGCTGGAGCTGACCGCTCCGATCGACGGGCCGGCGCAGGGTGTGGCCATCGAGGCGCACCTGGACAAGGGCCGCGGTGCGGTGGCGACGGTGCTGGTGCAGAAGGGCACCCTGCGGGCAGGCGACTCGATCGTCGCCGGTGGGGCGCACGGCCGGGTCCGGGCCATGCTCGACGAGAACGGCAACCAGCTCACCGAGGCTGGGCCGGCGCGTCCGGTCATGGTGCTGGGTCTGACCGCGCCTCCCGGTGCGGGCGACACGTTCCTCGCCGCGGCGGACGACCGCACGGTGCGGCAGATCGCCGAGCAGCGACAGGCACGGCGACGGGCGGCGTCCTTCGCCAACTCCCGTGGTCGGGCCACCCTCGAGACGCTCATGGAGCAGCTCAAGGAGGGCGAGAAGACCTCGCTCAACCTCATCCTCAAGGGCGATGTCTCCGGTTCGGTGGAGGCCCTGGAGGACGCGCTGTTCAACCTCGACATCCCCGAGGAGGTTCAGCTCAAGGTCCTCGACCGAGGCGTGGGCGCGATCACCGAGAGCAACGTCATGCTCGCGAGTGCCTCGTCCGAGCCGGTCACGATCATCGGCTTCAACGTGCGGGCCTCCAACAAGGTCCGCGAGATGGCCGACCGCGAGGGCGTGGAGATCCGGTACTACACCGTCATCTACCAGGCCATCGAGGAGATCGAGGCAGCGCTCAAGGGCCTGCTCAAGCCGGAGTACGAGGAGGCCGAGCTGGGCAGCGCGGAGATCCGCGACGTCTTCCGCTCGTCCAAGATCGGCAACATCTCCGGTTGCATCGTCCGGTCGGGCATCATCCGACGCAACGCGAAGGCTCGCCTGCTTCGGGACGGGGCGGTCGTGGCGGACAACCTCACGATCACCTCGCTCAAGCGGTTCAAGGACGACGCCACCGAGGTCCGCGAGGGCTTCGAGTGTGGTCTGACCCTGGGTGGTTACAACAACGTCCAGGTCGGCGACGTCATCGAGACCTTCGAGATGCGGGAGAAGGTTCGCGCCTGATCCGGCAGTGACACGCTGATCAAGGGGTTTACGCCACCCGGCGTAAACCCCTTGATCATGCGGGGCGGGTTGGCGGTATCGTCCGGGGCGATGTTCACCGGAACCGCGGTCTTCGACCTGCTGCTGCCGGGCGACTCCAGGTCGCTCAAAGCCAAGAGATCATATGTACGGCCGATCGTGGCGGCGCTGCGCCGCTTCGAGGTGTCGGCCGCCGAGGTGGGTGCGCTCGACCTGCATGGTCGAGCGCAACTGGCGGTGGCCGTGGTGGCCGCCGAGACGGCGCACGTCCGCGAGGTGCTCGACTCCTGTGAGCGCCTGGTGGCCAATCGCCCCGAGGTCGAGTTGCTGTCGGTTCGACGCCGGCTCTACGGCGTGGACGACGACTGACCACGGTGCCCGGCTGTGCCGGGCGACCGGAGCGGCCCCGAAGGTAATGTTCGAGATGTTGGCCGGTCGGCCGGCGGCCTCCGGGCCGCCGGGTCGACCGGAAGCAGGACGCCGTGGAGGTGGCGAGATGTCTGATCCGGCCAAGGTACGCCGGCACGCGGAACGGGTGCGTGAGCTGGTCGCGTCGGTGGTGCGGAGCCAGATCAAGGACCCGCGGCTCGGGATGATCACCATCACCGACGCCCGGATTACCGCTGACCTGCGTGACGCGACGGTCTTCTACACAGTGCTCGGTGACTCGGTGGCCCAGGCGGACACCGCGGCGGCGCTGGAGAGCGCCAAGGGGCTGCTGCGCAGCACTGTCGGCAAGGCCCTCGGGCTGCGCCACTCGCCGACGCTCACGTTCGTCCTCGACGACGTGCAGGACCAGGTCAAGCACATCGACGACCTGCTCGCCGCCGCTCGCAACGCCGATGCCGAGGTGCAGCGGCTCGCCGCCCAGGCGAAGTACGCGGGCGAGGCCCAGCCGTACCGGGTGGACGACGAGACCGATGAGGCCGACGAGACGGACGAGGCCGACGAGGCCACCGACGTCAAGGAAACCCCGCGGGGTGGGGAAACGCGGTGACCAGCACCGCCAGCGCCCCGTTCGCCGGGGCAGCCGGGCTCGGCCCCGCCGAGGCGGACTGGGCCGCGGCCGAGGCGTTGGTGCGGGCTCTCCCGCCGACCGCCCGGGTGCTGCTGATCTGCCACATCAACCCGGACGGCGACGCGCTGGGCAGCATGCTCGGCTTCGGTCTGGGTCTGCGGCAGTTCGGCGTACGCGATGTGCAGGCGACCTTTCCCGGGCCGCCGGAGCTGCCGGAGCCGTTCCGGGGACTGCCCGGGCTGGACCTGCTGGTCCCGGCGGACGCCGCCGACCCGGCGCCCGATCTGGTGATCTGCTTCGACGCGGCGAGCGAGTCGCGTCTCGGCGAGTTGGCCGGGCGGTTGTCGTCGGCGGGTGCGGCGCTGGTGCTCGACCACCATGCCTCCAACCCCGGGTTCGGCACCGTCAACCTGGTCGACCCGGGTGCGGCGGCCACGTCGGTAGTGGCCGAGCAACTGCTGGCCCGGCTCGGGGTGGTGGTGGATCCGGCCATCGCCGAGTGCCTCTACGTGGCGCTGACCACTGACACCGGCTCGTTCCGGTTCGAGGCGACCACTCCGGCGGTGCATCAGATGGCCGCCCGGTTGTTGGCGACCGGCATCTCACCGGGTGACATCTCCCGGCGGGTCTTCGACACCCGGCCCTTCGGCGCGGTCCGCCTCTTCGGTGAGGTGCTCGGCCGCGCTCGACTGGAGCCGGCCGCCGCCGGAGGTCGGGGCCTGGTCTGGACCTTCGCCACCCTCGACGACCTGGCCCGGCACGAGCAGCGGCCGTACGTGCTGGAGGCGCTGATCGACTCCGTGCGCTGCACCGCTGAGGCTGACGTGAGCTGTGTGGTGAAGCAGACCAGGCCCGCCGAGTGGGCGGTGTCGATGCGCAGCAAGGGCGCTGTGGACGTCAGTCGGGTCGCGGTGGCGCTGGGCGGTGGTGGGCACACGTTCGCGGCCGGGTTCACCGGTCGGGGCACGGTCGAGCAGGTGGTCGAGTCGATCCGCGGTCAGTTGGACGCGGCGCTGATCGACTGACGCGCTTCGGCCGCCATCGATCCGTCGGTCCGGAAGATCAGGGTCAGCTCCGGGGAGTGTTGGTCTTCCCGCGTTCCGTGATACCGGGAAGAATTGCGGGATGGAGCAGCCGCACGACCTCACCGTTGAGGCCCCCCGCGCCTGGGACCGGCCCGCCGTCTCCGTTCCCGTCCTCGTCTGCCTGTCGCTCGTCGGTGGCCGGTTCGCGTCCTTCTCCACCGAGGCGAATCTGTTCACCCTCGGGACGGGTGGGGTGCTGATCTGGCTCGGTCTGAGCAACCGGGTCCCTCGCCGGCCGGCGCCGCGCCGGCTGGGCACGGGAGCGGCCTGGTGGGCGGTGCCGGTGGTGGTCTTCGGGGTCTTCGAGGGCGTGACGTTCGTGCTGGCCGCCGGCGATGACTTCCCCACCTTCTCCCGGCTGGCCGATCCTCTCCTGGAGGATCAACTGACCCGGTCGGCAGCCTGGTTCGCCTGGTTGGCCGCCTTCTGGGGGCTGGTGCGGCGATGATGCGCGCGCTCGCGATCGGCGGCTTCCTCGCCGCGTTGGTCCTCTTCGCGGTGGTCGAGTGGATGGCCCGGCGGGAGGGGTCGCGGATCCCCACCCTCGGCGAGGTCTGTGCCTACGTGATGCGCTACGAGGTCGGTCCGGTGCCGGTGGGCCGGATCGGTCTGTTCGGGTTCTGGTGGTGGCTGGGCTGGCACTTCCTGGCTCGCTGAGCCGGGTTGCCGACCGTCCAAATGGCGGGAACCGTAAGCAGTATGTGGACCTGAACGATAACTTGGGAGAAGGCCGGTGCCGCCTGGCGGTGCAGGTCATGGGCGGTGGTGCCACACCCCGTGCCGCCTCCCTCCAGGGTCGGATCGACCCGGGCTCACGCTGCCCAGTCGGCTGCTCCGGTAACCCCGGACCGCCGTGGGGCGCTCAGCAGGACCGCCCGTGAGGGCCGCCGCGTGTCGGCGGCTCACGCCCTGGGAAGAGGAGCGCCACCATGCCGAACAAGCCCAAGACCGAGACCACCACCGACGACGCCCGCGAGCAGGCCCGCCGCGCGCTGCAGACGTCGATGGACACCCGTCAGTGACTCGTCTCGACCGGTGGTGACGCCGCCGCCGCGCCGCGCCGACGGCATCACCGTCCGGTCACCAGTGGGGGTCGAGTCGTTCAGGACAGGAACGTGTCCAGGGCCGCCTCGATGGTGCCGGAGTCCGGCGTCGCGTACGCCCTCATGGTGGTCTTGTCGTACGAGATGAAACTCGGGCACCTGTTCGTCGGGGCGGTCACGGTGCCGCCGTCGCCGATCTTCTCGGCGGTCCTGGCCGCGTAGAAGGTCAGGGTGTAGCGCGACGAGACGTAGTCGATGGTGACCGCCTTCTCCGCCTTGTCCTTGTACTGACACTTCTTCGGGGCGCCCTGGCTGCCCTGGTCGAACTTCAGGCAGCCGACCACCGACACCTTCTGGTAGTCCGCGCCCTTGGCGTAGTAGGACTTGTCCGACGGGACGTACGTCGACGACCAGGACGTCGGCCGGTCGGGGTTGTTCGAGAACGTGTACGCCTTGGCGCCGGCCGGGCCGCCGTAGGGTGCCGCGTTCAGGATCGGGCTGCCCTCGCAGACGTTCGCCATGTCGCTGGAGTAGCGGGCGGTCATCGCGTTGTTGTTCGGTGGATCCGCCGGCCCCGGCGTGGGGACGGTCCCGGTGCCCGGCGTGCTGCCGGTGCCCAGCGTGGGGGTGGAGGACGTCCCCCGTGCGGGCTCGTCGTCGTCGTAGGCGAGCAGGATGCCGATTCCCGCGCCGCAGATGGCGAGTATGACGACCACCGCGCCGGCGACCAGCCCGATGATCAGGCCCTTGTTCGACTTGTCCGGCGCCGGCAGTGGTGCGCCGTAGTACGGCTGGGGTGGTGGCTGTCCGTATGGCGGGTAGCCGCCCTGCTGCGGGGCCGGCGGGCCGCTCCAGGGGGTGACGTTCGGGTCGGGCGGAGGGTAACTGTCGCTCACTGTCATAAGGCCTATCGCTGTCGTGGTGCCCCCCGCGTGGGAGCCTCGGACAGGGTAGTGAGCGCCGCAAACCGGGATGCCGGCGACAGGGGGGCGTATCAGGGCCTCGATCCTCGGTGAGTCCGCCGAGCTGGTCGAGAGGTGGGTCCGTAAGTCACCGCTGGCCTTGTGCTCCTTACCGCAGCCGTGCCAGGATCGGCGGCGATGAACCACGCCACCACCGCTCACCGACCCGCCTCACCCCGGCGGATCGCCGCGCTCGCCCTGCCGGCCCTCGTGGTGCTCGCCGCCGAGCCGCTCTACGTGCTGGTCGACACCGCAGTGGTCGGTCACCTCGGCCGGGTGCCACTCGCCGCGCTCGCCGTCGGCGGCACGGTCATGACGCTCACCGCCTGGGTGGGCACAGTGGTCGCCTACGGCACCACCGGCCGCGCGGCCCGCCGCTTCGGCGCGGGTGACCGGGCCGCCGCGGTCGCCGAGGGCGTCCAGTCGTCCTGGCTGGCGTTCGGTGTCGGCCTGCTGATCGCGATCGGCATGCAGGTCGGCGGCGGCGCGCTCGCGCGTACCCTCGCCGGTGGTGGTGGCGAGGTCGCCGACGCCGCCGCCCAGTGGTTGCGGATCGCGGCCCTCGGCGCTCCCGGCCTGCTCCTCGCCGCCGCCGGCAACGGCTGGCTGCGCGGCGTGCAGGACACTCGCCGCCCCCTGTACTTCGTGCTCGGCCCCAACCTGCTCTCCGCGCTGCTCTGCCCCCTGCTGGTCTACCCCGGCGGGCTGGGTCTGGTCGGCTCGGCGGTGGCGAACGTCGTCGCGCAGACGCTCTGCGGGGTGCTCTTCGCCGCAGCCCTGGTCGGCGAGCGGGTGTCGCTGCGCCCCCAGCCTCGCGTGATCCGCCAACAACTGGTGCTCAGCCGGGACCTGCTGATCCGTGGGCTGGCGTTCCAGGCCAGCTTCCTGTCCGCGACCGCCGTCGCCGCCCGCTTCGGCGCCGCCGCCGTCGGCGCCCACCAGATCGCCCTGCAACTCTGGTTCTTCACCGCGCTGGTGCTCGACGCCCTCGCGATCGCCGCGCAGTCCCTGGTCGGTGCCGCGCTCGGCGCCGGCGACGACGCGGGTGCGCGGGCGCTCGCCCGCCGGGTCGGGCTGCTCGGCGGCGTCTGCGGCGTGGGCTTCGCGCTACTCGTCGCCGCCGGCGCGGGCGTGGTGCCGTCGTGGTTCAGCTCCGATGCGGGGGTACGCGAGCAGGCGATGGTGGCCTGGCCGTGGTTCGTCGTCATGCTGCCGCTGGCCGGGGTGGTGTTCGCCCTCGACGGCGTGCTGATCGGCGCCGGCGACGTGCGTTACCTGCGCAACCTCACCATCGTGGCGGCGCTCGGCGGCTTCCTGCCGGCCATCTGGCTGGCGTACGCGCTCAACCTCGGGCTGGGCGGCATCTGGGCCGGGCTCACGGTGTTCGTGGTGATCCGGCTGGTCGCCCTGCTGCTGCGACTGCGCGACGGCAGGTGGGCGGTGACCGGCGCGGTCCGCTGAGAGCCCTTGCTGGCGCTGCCGGTCGTCCGGGTCACGCAGGGGCCTGCCCACGCACTCTCCGGTACCGGTCGTCTGGCAGGCTTGGCCGACGTGAGCACCGATGGTCTGATCGTTGTCGACAAACCCGGCGGCATGACGTCGCACGACGTGGTGGCGCGCATCCGCCGACTGGCGAAGACCCGACGGGTCGGGCACGGCGGCACCCTCGACCCGATGGCGACCGGCGTGCTGGTGATCGGTGTCGGCCGGGCCACCCGGCTGCTGACCTACGTGATCGGCGCCGGCAAGAGCTACACCGGCACCATCCGGCTCGGCCAGACCACAGTCACCGACGACGCCGAGGGCGACGTGACCGCCACCGTGCCTGCCGCGCAGGTCACCGACGACGCGATCCGGTCGGCGCTGGCCGGGCTCAGCGGCGAGGTCGACCAGGTGCCGAGCGCGGTCAGCGCTATCAAGATCGACGGGCAGCGGGCGTACAAGCGGGTTCGCGACGGGGAGAGCGTCGAGCTGCCGGCGCGGCGGGTCACCATCTCCCGGTTGGAGGTGCTGGCGATCCGTCGCACCGAGCCGGACGTGGTGGACGTGGACGTGGACGTGACCTGCTCCTCCGGCACGTACATCCGGGCCATCGCCCGGGACGCCGGCCTGGCGCTCGGCGTCGGCGGGCACCTCACGGCGCTGCGGCGTACCGCGGTGGGTGGCTTCACCCTCGCCGAGGCGGCGACGCTCGACGAGCTGGAGCAGCGCGCCCCGGACGTGGTGAACCTGCCACTGGACGCGGCGGCCGACCGGTTCTTCGCGCGCCGGGAGGCCACGCCGGACGAGGCCCGGGTGCTCGCCCACGGTGGGCCACTGGACCCGGCCGGCCTCACCGGACCGTACGCCGTCTTCGGGCCGGCCGGCGGCCTGATCGCTATCGTCAGCGAGCGGGACGGGCGCGCCCGCGCGGAGATCGTGCTCGCACCGGCCTGACAGTGCAGCGCAGGTCCGTCGGCCCGCAGCCGGCGGTGTCGACCCGCCGTGCCGGCGGGACAGCAGAGAGGAACGGCATGCAGCGGTGGCGGGGCTACGACGCGGCGCCCGGCGGGTGGGGACGCTCGGTGGTCACCATCGGCGTCTTCGACGGCGTACACAAGGGGCACCAGGCGACGATCGGGCACGCCGTGGCCCGGGCCCGCGAGTTGGGCGTGCAGTCGGTGGTGGTCACCTTCGACCCGCACCCGGCCGAGGTGGTCCGCCCCGGTTCGCACCCGGCGGTGCTCACCGAGCCGGCCCGTAAGGCCGAGCTGATCGAGGCGCTCGGCGTGGACGTGCTCTGCGTGGTGCCGTTCACCCCGGAGTTCTCCCGGGTGCCGGCCGAGCAGTTCGTGCACGACGTCCTGGTCGAGCACCTGCACGCGGCGTTGGTGGTGGTCGGCGGCAACTTCCGCTTCGGGCACCGGGCCGCCGGCGACGTGGCGTTGTTGGAACGGCTGGGCCAGACGTTCGGCTTCGGTGTGGAGGGCGCCCCGCTGGTCGCCGAGGCCGGCACCGTCTTCTCCTCCACGTACATCCGGTCCTGCGTCGACGCGGGTGACGTGGGCGCGGCGGCCGCCGCGCTGGGCCGCCCGCACCGGGTGGAGGGCGTCGTGGTCCGCGGCGACCAGCGGGGCCGGGAGTTGGGCTTCCCCACCGCCAACCTGCTCTGCCACCGCTACGCGGCGGTGCCCGCCGACGGTGTGTACGCGGCCCGGCTGATCCGCCGCGGCCAGCACGAGCCGTTGCTGGCGGCGGTGTCAGTGGGCACCAACCCGACCTTCTCCGGCCGGGAGCGGCGGGTCGAGGCGTACGCGCTGGACTTCTCCGGAGACCTGTACGGCGAGCGGCTGGCCCTGGACTTCGTGGCGCACCTGCGTGGTCAGATCCGGTACGACTCGATCGAGCCGTTGATCGCCCAGATGAATCAGGACGTCGAGCGCACCCGGCGCGTACTGGCCTGATCGTGGCGGGGTGACGGGCCGCCACCGAGGCCCTTCGCCGGGTGTTACCGGCGAGTGCTGGTAGTCTTGCCGGGACGTCGGGTGACCGGCGTGGGGCCTCGCGTGCCTGCTCGACGCCGCGGGTGCGAGGAACCGGTCCGTTCCCGGTCCACCGGGACGACGGACACCCACTTGATCAACCCATCGAAACAGGGAGAACATGGCGCTCGATCAGGAAGCCAAGGCCAGCATCCGCGCGGAGTACGCGACCGCCGAGGGCGACACCGGTTCGCCGGAGGTCCAGGTAGCGGTCCTCACCAAGCGGATCGCCGAGCTGACCGAGCACCTGAAGGTGCACAAGCACGACCACCACAGCCGCCGTGGGCTGCTGCTGCTGGTCGGCCGGCGCCGTCGGTTGCTCAACTACGTCCAGAAGAAGGACATTGCCCGCTACCGGTCGCTCATCGAGCGGCTCGGTCTGCGCCGGTGACGTGACGGGGGAGTGGCCGGACGGCCGCTCCCCCGTACCGCGTCCCACCTGAGGAAACACGGGCCGCGCGACCACCCGAGAGGGAGCCGGTCAGCGTACCGGTCTCCGGTAGTGGCCCCCGGGAACCCCGGCATCATGCCGGCCACCCGGGCGCTTCGATCGAAGACCGGCCGGCTGAGCAGCTCCCCGATGTCGTGGGCCCACGACGCGAAGGAGCACGACAGCACATGACCGAGACCAAACTCGGCACCGAATCCCGCACCGCCGTGATCGACAACGGGTCCTTCGGCACCCGCGAGATCACCTTCTCCACCGGTCGGCTGGCTCGCCAGGCCGCCGGTTCCGTCATCGCCCAGCTGGGCGAGACGGTGGTTCTCTCCGCCACGACCGCCGGTAAGCACCCGAAGGAGCAGTTCGACTTCTTCCCGCTGACCGTCGACGTCGAGGAGCGGATGTACGCCGCGGGCCGCATCCCCGGCTCGTTCTTCCGCCGTGAGGGTCGGCCCAGTGAGGACGCGATCCTCACCTGCCGGCTGATCGACCGGCCGCTGCGCCCGTCGTTCGTCAAGGGCCTGCGCAACGAGGTCCAGGTCGTCGAGACCATCCTCGCGCTCGACCCGCAGCACCCGTACGACGTCGTGGCGATCAACGCCGCCTCGATGTCGACCAAGCTCTCCGGCCTGCCGTTCTCCGGCCCGATCGGTGCGACCCGCGTCGCCCACATCGACGGCCAGTGGGTGGCCTTCCCGACCCTGGAGGAGCTGGCTCGCGCCACCTTCGACATGGTCGTGGCCGGCCGCACGCTCGAAGACGGCGACGTCGCGATCATGATGGTCGAGGCCGAGGCCACCCCGAACGCCGTCGCCCTCATCTCGGCCGGTGCCACCGCCCCGACCGAGGAGGTCGTCGCCAGCGGCCTGGAGGCCGCCAAGCCGGCGATCCGTGAGCTGTGCCGCGCGCAGAGCGAGCTGGCCGAGGTCGCCGCCAAGCCGGTCACCGAGTTCCCGGTCTTCCTGGACTACCAGGACGACGTGTACGACGCCGTCTCCGAGCTGGCCCGTGGCGAGGTGGCCGAGGCGATCACCATCGCCGGCAAGGCCGACCGCGAGGAGGCCCTGGACCGGGTCAAGGCCCGGGTCGCCGAGGAGCTGGGCGCCCGGTTCGAGGGTCGCGAGAAGGAGCTCAGCGCTGCCTTCCGGTCGCTGACCAAGTCCGAGGTGCGCAACCGCGTGCTGCGCGAGCAGGTCCGGATGGACGGGCGTGGCCCGCGCGACATCCGGGCGCTGACCGCCGAGGTCGGCGTGCTGCCCCGGGTGCACGGTTCGGCGCTGTTCGAGCGGGGCGAGACCCAGATCCTGGGCGTCACCACGCTGAACATGCTCCGCATGGAGCAGATGGTGGACACGCTGTCCCCCGAGAACCGCAAGCGCTACATGCACAACTACAACTTCCCGCCGTACTCGACCGGTGAGACCGGTCGGGTCGGCTCGCCGAAGCGTCGCGAGATCGGCCACGGCGCCCTCGCCGAGCGCGCGCTGATCCCGGTGCTGCCGTCGCGCGAGGAGTTCCCGTACGCCATCCGGCAGGTGTCGGAGGCGCTCGGCTCCAACGGCTCCACCTCGATGGGTTCGGTCTGCGCGTCGACGCTGGGCCTGCTCTCCGCGGGTGTCCCGCTGAAGGCGCCGGTCGCCGGCATCGCGATGGGGCTCATCTCCGACGAGGTGGACGGCAAGACCCAGTACGTGACGCTGACCGACATCCTCGGTGCCGAGGACGCGTTCGGTGACATGGACTTCAAGGTCGCCGGCACGCCGGAGTTCGTCACCGCGCTCCAGCTCGACACCAAGCTCAACGGCATCCCGTCGGACGTGCTGGCCGCCGCGTTGCAGCAGGCGAACGAGGCCCGGCAGGTCATCCTCGGGGTCATGAAGGCGGCGATCGAGGCTCCGGCCGAGATGTCCGACTACGCGCCGCGGGTCACCACCGTCAAGATCCCGGTGGACAAGATCGGCATGGTGATCGGCCCGAAGGGGCAGACCATCAACGCGATCCAGGACGAGACCGGCGCCGAGATCTCCATCGAGGACGACGGCACGATCTACGTCGGCGCCACCAACGGGCCGTCGGCCCAGGCGGCCGTCGACCGGATCAACGGCATCGCCAACCCGACGCTGCCGAAGCAGGGCGAGCGGTTCCTCGGCACGGTGGTCAAGACCGCCGCGTTCGGCGCGTTCGTCTCGCTCCTGCCGGGCCGTGACGGCCTGCTGCACATCTCCAAGGTGGGCGACGGCAAGCGGGTCGAGCGCGTCGAGGACTTCCTCAACGTCGGTGACCGGGTCGAGGTCGAGATCGCGGACATCGACGCCCGCGGCAAGATCTACCTCGACAAGGTCCGCCCGGAGGGCACCGAGGCTCCGGCCGCCGGTGAGGCCGCCGCTGGCGACCGGCCGGCTGGTCGGGACCGGGGCGACCGGGCTCCGCGTGACCGCGGCGACCGTGAGCGTGGCGGCGACCGTGGCGGTCGTGGCCCGGAGCGCGGCGGCGAGGGCGGCAACGGCGGCGGCGGCGAGGGTGGCGAGGGCGGCGAGCGTCCGCGCCGTCGGACCCGGCACAGCTGATCGTCGTACAACGCATCACCCACCCCTCGTCGAACCGGGAGCACGTCGTGAGTCGGGCCATCAGCGCGCCGTTTCCACCGGATCGACGGGGGGTGGCCCCGTCTCGGGACACCGGGGCGGGCCGCTCCGGCGGCACCGCCCGGGCGGTGACCCGGACGCTCAGCGACGACCCGCTGGGCGGCACGGTACGTCGTACCGTGCTGCCCAGCGGTCTGCGCGTCCTCACCGAGGCGATTCCGGCGATGCGCAGCGTCTCGTTCGGCATCTGGGTGGCGGTCGGCTCGCGTGACGAGACCGGCCCGCAGGCCGGTGCCGCGCACTTCCTCGAGCACCTGCTCTTCAAGGGCACCCACAAGCGCACCGCACTGGAGATCTCCTCGCAGATCGAGGCGGTGGGTGGCGAGACGAACGCCTTCACCACGAAGGAATACACCTGCTACTACGCCCGCGTGCTGGACGAGGACCTGCCGCTGGCGATCGACGTGATGTGCGACCTGGTCGCGGACTCGCTGTTGGAGCCGGCCGACGTCGAGACCGAGCGTGGCGTGATCCTGGAGGAGATCGCCATGCACGACGACGAGCCCGGTGACGAGGTGCACGACCTCTTCGTCGAGGCGGTCTACGGCGATCACCCGCTGGGCCGGCTGATCTCCGGCACCGCGGAGACCGTCACCCCGATGACCCGGCGGCAGATCCAGAGCTTCTACCGGGGTCGCTACACCGCGCCGCAGATCGTCATCGCCGCCGCCGGCAACCTCGACCACTCCGCGGTGGTCAAGCTGGTCCGTCAGGCAGTGCGGGGCACCCCGCTGGACAGCGACCCGGCCGGCCCGGCGCCGCACCGCGCGGCGACCCCGGCGGTACGCACCAAGCCGGCGACCACACTGGTGGAGCCGAAGGAGACCGAGCAGGCACACGTCATCCTCGGCTGCCCCGGCATCGACCGGCTCGACGATCGGCGGTTCGCCCTCGGGGTGCTCAACAACGTGCTCGGTGGCGGCATGTCCAGCCGCCTGTTCCAGGAGATCCGCGAGCAGCGCGGCCTCGCGTACTCGGTCTACTCCTACGCGAGCCAGTACGCCGACACCGGCCTGTTCGCCGTCTACGCCGGCTGCGCGCCGGGCAAGGTGGACGAGGTGCTGGCCCTGACCCGCGCCGAGCTGGCCCGGGTGGCCGCCGACGGGCTGACCGAGGCCGAGGTGGCCCGGGGCAAGGGGATGAGCAAGGGCTCGTTCGTGCTCGGCCTGGAGGACACCGGTTCCCGGATGAGCCGGCTGGCCAAGGGTGAGCTGCTCTACGGCGACCTGATGCCGGTCGACGAGCTGCTCCGCCGGGTCGACGAGGTCACAGTGGAGGACGTGAACGTCCTCGCCGCCGAACTGCTCAGCCGGCCGATGTCGCTGGCCGTGGTGGGCCCGTTCGGCGCCGGCGACTTCGCGGTCTGAGGTCTGCCGCCCGGCCCGGTCGAGGCGGCCCGGTCGGGTGTCCCGGCCGGTGGAGCACAGCGATCCGGCCGGAAGGGCCCGTCCCGATTGGGATAGGTTGTGCCCCGTGACTGACGAGCGGGGAAGGACTCCGGCCCAGCAGCTGCGGGTCGGCGTCTTTGGTGCGCGTGGGCGAATGGGCATCGAGGTCTGCAAGGCGGTCGACGCCGCCGACGATCTCGCCCTGACCGGGGCGATCGACCAGGGCGACAGCCGATCCTCCGTCTCCGCTGCCGACGTGGTCGTCGACTTCACCACGCCGGACGTCGTCATGGACAACCTCCAGTGGTGCGTCGAGCAGGGCATCAGCGCGGTGGTCGGCACTACCGGCTTCACCGAGCAGCGGCTGGAGCAGGTGCGCGGCTGGCTGGCCGACAAGCCCGAGGTGGGTGTGGTCATCGCCCCGAACTTCGGTATCGGCGCGGTGCTGATGATGCAGTTCGCCGCGCGGGCCGCCCGACACTTCGAGTCCGTCGAGATCATCGAGCAGCACCACCCGCGCAAGCTGGACGCCCCGAGCGGCACGGCCACCCACACCGCCCGGCAGATCGCCAGGGCCCGCGCCGAGGCCGGCCTCGGGCCGGTCCCGGACGCCACCAAGGACGAGGTGCCGGGTGCGCGCGGCGCCGAGATCGACGGGGTACGTGTCCACGCGGTGCGCGCCACCGGCCTGGTCGCCCACCAGGAGGTGCTGTTCGGTGGCACCGGCGAGACGCTGACCATCCGGCACGACTCGTACGACCGGGTGTCGTTCATGCCGGGTGTCCTGCTGGCCGTCCGCGCGGTGCGCAACCGTCCCGGCCTCACCGTCGGCCTGGACGCCCTGCTCGACTGACCGGCCCACGTCGGTCCGGGGTGAAACCTGGTCGCGGCGCGGGTCCGGCCGGCCCTAGGCTGCCCCGATGATCGATGGTGGACATGGTGACCGGGCCGGGCGCCGAGTGACGCTGCGGCCGGTCGACGACGACAACTGGCGGGCGGTGGCCGACGTCGCCCCGCGCGACGACCAGCGCCGGTTCGTGGCGGCGTTGGGCGCGCGTTACCTGCTGCTGAGCATGCGCTCCGAGGTGTGGAACTCGCTCGCGGTGTACGCCGACGAGACCGTCGTCGGCCACGTCATGTGGGGCGTGGACGACGACGGTTCGCACTGGATCGGCGGGATGCTGATCGACGCCGCCGAGCAGGCCCAGGGCGTCGGCCGGGCGACGGTGCAGACGCTGGCCCCCTGGCTGGCCGCCCGGGATGGCAACCCCCCGGTCCGCCTGTCGTACCACCCCGACAACACGCCGGCCGCAGCCCTCTACGCCTCCCTGGGCTTCCACCCCACGGGTGCCGTGGACGACGACGAGCTGATCGCCGAACGAACCCCCTGAGCCCCGCGATCTTGCACTTTCTGTCGCGACATAAGGCGCATCTCACGCAACTCGACAACCGAAACTGCAAGATCGCCGGGTTGTCGCCCACCACGGGCGAGGAGGGGGCACCTGGTCAGCGGCTCACTCGGCCGGTACCTTCTCGGTCGGCACGCCCACGTGCAGGCGCACCTGAGGCACCAGCATGTCGTCGACGTCCAGCGCCCGGGCCGCGCCGTCGAGCTCCCACCCGGTGCTGGTCAGGAACTTGCGGGTCGCCTCGTCACCGTCGAACGCCCAGGCCACCGCACGACTCATCCCGTCCTCCCGCCACAGGTCGACGGCGGCCGCGAGCAGTCGACTGCCGTGCCCGCGCCGGCCCCACCGGGGCTCGATCAGCAGATCGGTCACCGCCGCCACGTCCGGGCCGAGCGCGTCGGCCGGCTCACCCGGGGCCAACGCCTCGGCGTCGGCCGGGCCGGAGGCGGCGAACCCCACCAGATACGATTGCTCGGCCTGTTCGACGGCGACCAGCACCCGGTGCGCGCCCGAGGGCGGCTCCAGCACCGCAGCGCTCCACCGCCGGGCGAGGAACGCCTCGTCCAGGTTGTCGAGCACATGCCGAGGCAGGATCCGGCGGTACGCGACCCGCCAGGTCGCGAGCTGGATGCGTGCGATCTCGCCGGCGTCCTCGGGACGCGCCGGGCGGACGTACCCGAGAGCCATGGGACGGAAGCCTACGCAAGGCGAGGGAGACGACGGTGGCGCAGGGTGCCAACAGGACAACCGCGCAGGTCGTCGGGGTGGTGGTGCTCGCCGCGGCGGTCACCGGGTTCCTCGCCGTCGCCGCCGTCCGACACGGGTTCTTCGACCTGAAGGTCTACTACGGCGCGTTGACCTGGTGGGTGCACGACGGCGGGGAGATCTACGACTACCTCAAGCCGGGCACCCAGTACGGCTTCACCTATCCGCCGTTCGCCGCGCTGGTCATGCTGCCGATGGCGTACCTGCCGTGGACGGCCGCGATCGTGGTGAGCGTGCTCGCCAGCGTGGTCACCACCACTGTGCTGATCTGGTGGCTGGTCGACCCGATCGCCCGCCGCGCCGGCTGGACCCGGTGGTTCGCCCTCGCCGTGGCGCTCTGCCTGGCCGCCGCGTTCGAACCGATGCGGGAGACGGTCAACTTCGGCCAGGTCAACACGCTGCTGCTCTTCCTGGTGGCGGTGGACCTGCTGCGGCTGCTGCCCGCCGGCAACCGATGGACCGGCGTGGGCATCGGCCTCGCCACCGCGATCAAACTGACCCCTGGCGTGTTCATCGTCTACCTGCTGGTGACCGGGCGGTGGCGGGCGGCGCTCACCGCCAGCGGCACCGCCGCCGGGGTGTCACTGCTGGCCGCCGCGCTCTTCCCCGACGCGTCCCGGGAGTTCTGGACCGAGGCGCTGTGGAACACCGGGCGGGTGGGCGAGCTGGCCTTCGTCTCCAACCAGTCGCTGCGCGGGGTGGTCGCCCGGCTCGACCCGGAGCACCCGAGCACCTTGCTGTGGCTGGTGCTGGTGCTCGGCACCCTCGCGCTCTGGGCCTGGAGGTCCCGGGCCGCCGTCGCGGCCGGCGACGAGGCGACCGGCCTGGCGCTGACCGGCGCGGTGATGTGTCTCGTCAGCCCGGTCACCTGGGTGCACCACCTGGTCTGGCTGCTGCCCGCGTTGATCCTGCTGGTCGACAACGCGATGGCCGCGCCGGCCGGCCGCCGACGGCAGGTCCTGCTGGTCGCCGCGACCATCGGGTACGCGCTGCTGATCAGCCGGACCGTCTGGCTCTGGGAGAAGGACTTCACCGGCGTCGACGGCTTCCTGGGCAGCAACGCCTACGTGTGGGTCAGTCTGGCGTTGCTCGCCTTCCTGCCGATCCGCCGGTGGCTGACCCCGAACGGGTCAGCGGTCGAGGCGTCCGGCGTACCGCAGCTCGACGAGCCCGACCGGCGGGCCCCCACCGGCCAGCGGCACCTGGTAGGTCGACCGCTCACCGTCCGGTGACAGGCCGGCGCGCTCGCAGAACCGCCGGGCCCGCCGGTTGTCCGCCAGCACCCACGCCCGGTACCCGGCCCAGCCCCGCTCGGTGAGCCCGCTGCGGGCGGCGTCCAGCAATGCCGCAGCGGTTCCGTCACCCCAGTGGGCCGGCTCCACGTAGAGCGCCACCACCTCGCCGACCGTCGGGTCCAGGTCGTCCCGGTCCTGGTTGCGGCGGTACGGTCCGAAGGTGGTGAAGCCAACTACCAACCCGTCCACCTCGCCGAGCAGGGTGATGAACGGGTGTTCCGGATCGGCGGTGCCGACGTCGCGACGACGCTGCGCCCAGGCCACCACGTTGAGCCGTCCGAGCACCTCGTCCGGCATGAAGCCGGCGTAGCCCGCCTGCCAGCCGTGCACGTGTACCCGGGCGACCGCCTCGGCGTCGTCCGGCTCCTCCCGACGGATGGTCAGCATTGCACCGTTCTATGCCCCGTTGGTCCTCACGTCCAGCTTCCCGCACCGGCGTCGTACCTATGAATTAAGGTCGCCGACGATGACCGCACCGGAATCGCTCTCGCTCGCCCAGGCCCGCCGCGTGGTGCTCGCCGCCCAGGGCTTCGCCGACCCGACGCCGACGGGCGTGCCCACCCGTCGGCACCTGCGTCGTGTGCTGGGCCGGGTCGGGCTGATCCAGATGGACTCGGTCAACGTGCTGCAACGCGCGCACTACCTGCCGCTCTACAGCCGGCTCGGGCCCTACCCGACCACGTTGCTCGACCAGGCCGCCTACCGGCGCCCCCGTGAGCTGTTCGAATACTGGGGCCACGAGGCGTCGCTGGTCCCCGTGGAGCTGCACCCGATGCTGCGCTGGCGGATGGCCCGGGCGCACAGCGAATCTTGGGGCGGCATGCGGCGGATCGCCCAGGAGCAGCCGGAGCTGGTCGCCTGGGTGCGGGACGAGGTGGCTGCCCGGGGGCCGCTGACCGCCGCCGAGATCGAGCACGACGCTCCCCGCGAGACCGGCAACTGGGGTTGGAACTGGTCGGCGGTCAAGCGGGCGTTGGAGTTCCTGTTCTGGGCCGGGGAGGTGGCCGCCGCCGAGCGCAGCACCTCCTTCGCCCGCCGCTACGACCTGCCCGAGCGGGTGTTGCCCGCGGCGGTACTGGCCGCGCCCACCCCGACCGACGCCGAGGCGTACCGGACGCTGGTTTCCCTCGCCGCGCGGTCCCTCGGGGTCGCCGCCGAGCCGGAGCTGCGCGACTACTTCCGGTTGCCGCTGGCCGGCGCCCGACAGGCCGTCGCGGAGCTGGCCGAGGCCGGTGAGCTGGTGCCTGTCACAGTGGCGGGCTGGCGACAGCCGGCCTGGCTGCACACGTCCGCCCGGCTGCCCCGCTGGGTGCGGGGCAACACGCTGGTCAGCCCCTTCGATCCGCTGATCTGGGAACGGGCCCGCACCGAGCGGCTGTTCGACTTCAGCTACCGGATCGAGATCTACGTCCCGGCGCCACAGCGGGTCTACGGCTACTACGTGTTGCCGTTCCTGCAGGGCGACCGGTTCACCGCACGGGTCGATCTGAAGGCCGATCGGAAGGCCGGCGTGCTGCTGGTGCCGGCCGCCTGGCTCGAACCCGGCGCCGACCCGGGGGAGACCGCCGTCGCGCTCGCCGCCGAGCTGTACCGCCTCGCCGGCTGGCTCGGCCTGGACGCGGTGGCCCCGCCAGCGGCCGGCGATCTGGCCGGTCCGCTCACCGCCGCGTTGGCCGGCGTGTCCGGTGTACCGTGAGCGCGTGACGAGCGTTCCCGGACCGGTCGACCAGCCGCACCCCGCCCCCGGCGCGGTCCACACGGCGCCGGCAGACGGTGACACGGGTCCCGCCGGCTTCGGTCCGGGTGGCTTCGGTCCGGGTGGCTTCGGTCCCGGCGGCTCGGGTCCGGAGGGTTGGCCGACGACCCCGACGGGTGGCTACCCGGCGCCTGAGCCCGACCGGCTCACCCGGTTCGTGCTGCGGCTCTACGAACGTTCCCCGCGCTGGGCGGTGCCGTTGGCCGCGGTCGGCTGCGTCGCCGTGGGCATGAGCTACGCGCTGCTCAGCAACCCGACCCACGCCGACCCGGACGCCGCGCCCACCTGTCTGCTCAAGTTGACCACCGGGCTGGACTGCCCGGGCTGTGGTGGCACCCGCGCGCTCTGGTACGTGCTGCACGGCGACCTGCCGGCCGCGGCCCGGCACCACTTCCTGTTCGTCTTCGCGCTGCCGTTCCTCGCGTACCTCTTCGTGGCCTGGGCGGGGAACCAGGCGTTCGGTTGGCGACTGCCCGAGCTGCGGATCAGCTCGAAGGTCATCGGCGGGTTCCTCGCCGCGTGGCTGGCCTTCTCGGTGCTTCGCAACCTGCCCTGGGCGCCGTTCACCTCGCTCTACGTCTGACCGGGCCGTCGTCTGGCCGCGCTGTCGCCTGGCCGCGCTGTCGTCTGGCCGCGCCGCCGCCGTCCGACCCGCCCAGTGCCCGCTGCGCCGCCGCCGGGACCTGCCGCCGCCCGACGCACCGCTGTCTGGCGCCGGACGCGCCGGTGCCCGAGAACGCGACCGTGACCGTGACCGTGACCGCGGACCTCGGTCGCGGACCTCGGTCGGGGCGCTATTCGGGCGTCCTTTGGACCTGATTCGTCTACGACATCACGGGCCCGCCGGCGCCTATCACCCATGATCGACTCGGCTCTCAGGAAACTGGGCCATCCACCCGACTTGGATACCCCGACTTTCAGGAACCCGAGTCGATCACCCAGTGGGCAGCCGCACACCCCGCGTCCGCGCCACGGCGGCAGACGCACCTCGCCCCAAGATCGCGCTCGATCCTGGATGTAGTGGAGTCGGGCGCGACGGATGCCACTACATCCATGATGTTGCGCGATCTTGCGAGCGGAAGCGGCTGCCGAGCCGCTCGGGCCCAGGTCGCTCGGCTCGTTCGGGTCGCCCAGGCGCTGAACGGTGCTCGGGCCTCGGTCGCAGGCTCGGGCGGCCCACCTTCCGGGGCTGATGTCGCAAACGATTCAGCTCCAAAGGACGCCGATGCACCTGTCCGCCCCGGCGTCGACGACGATGCCCGGCTCCCGGTCCCTGGACCTCGGCCCTGGTCCCTGGACCTCGGCCCTGGTCCCTGGACCTCGGCCCTGGTCCCTGGACCTCGGCCCCGGCCCCGGCCCTGGACCTCGGCCCTGGTCCCTGGACCTCGGCCCCGGCCCTCGGCCGACGCCCGGGGGCGTCGGCGGGTTCGGCGCTGTCCGAGTGATCGACATTGCACGGGGCGCGCCTGAGTTGGGTCGGGCGGTACCCCACCACTAAAGTCCCAGGAATGCCGGACATGGTGCAGCCCCAGGTCAAGTTGATCGCGTGGACCCAATTCGCGGCCCCGGACGACGTGCCGTGGTCGACAGACGCGGAGGGCGGCCAGGCGCTCGCCGAGTTCGCCGGTCGGGCCTGCTACCAGTCGTGGAAGAAGCCGAACCCGGCGACCGCCACCAACGCCGGCTACCTGGCGCACATCCTCGAGGTGGGCCACCTGAGCGTGCTGGAGCACGGGTCGGTCACCTTCTACTTCACCGGGGTGTCCCGCTCCTTCACCCACGAGCTGATCCGGCACCGGCACTTCTCGTACTCCCAGCTGTCGCAGCGCTACGTCCCGGAGCGGGACGCGGCCATGGTCGAGCCGGCCGTCATCGCCGACGACCCGGAGCTGCACAAGAAGTTCGTGGAGGCCGCCGAGGCGAGCGTTCGGGCGTACACCGAGTTGCTGGAGGGCCTCGAGCAGCGCTTCTCCGACGAGCCCAACCCGACGCTGCGTCGCAAGCAGGCCCGGCAGGCTGCCCGAGCGGTGCTGCCCAACGCCACCGAGACCCGGATCGTGGTCTCCGGCAACTACCGGGCCTGGCGGCACTTCGTCGCGATGCGGGCCACCGAGCACGCCGACGTGGAGATCCGTGAGCTGGCCGTGGAGTGCCTGCGCCAGCTCCAGGGGGTCGCCCCGAACGTGTTCGCCGACTTCGTGATCACCACGCTGCCGGACGGCACCGAAGTGGCGGCCAGCCCGCACGAGGCGTCCTGAGCCCTTCCCCGGCGGGCCTCGGCTGGTCGTCCGCTAGGTTGGAGGGTATGACGCACGACCACCTCGACGCCGCGGCCCGACCGGCGTCCCGCCCCTTCGGCCGGCTGCTCACAGCCATGGTGAGCCCGTTCACCCCCGACGGTTCCCTCGATCTCGACGGCGCCGCCCGGCTGGCGAGCCACCTGGTCGACGAGCAGGGCAACGACGCGTTGGTGGTCAACGGCACCACCGGCGAGTCGCCGACCACCACCGACGCGGAGAAGGAACACCTGATCCGGGCCGTGGTGGAGGCCGTCGGTGACCGCGCCAAGGTGGTCGCGGGCGTCGGCACCAACGACACCCGGCACACCATCGAGCTGGCCGCCGCCGCCGAGAAGGCGGGCGCGCACGGCCTGCTCGTGGTCACCCCGTACTACAACAAGCCGCCGCAGAGCGGGTTGCTGCGACACTTCACCGCGGTGGCCGACGCCACCGGCCTGCCGGTGATGCTGTACGACATTCCGCACCGCTCCGGCGTGCCGATCGACACCGAGACGTTGGTCCGGCTCGCCGAACACGGCCGGATCGTCGCGGTCAAGGACGCCAAGGGTGACCTGACCGCCACCAGCTGGGTCACCAGCCGTACCACCCTCGCCTTCTACAGCGGTGAGGACGCCCTCACCCTGCCGGCGCTGGCCGTCGGGTGCGTGGGCGTGGTCGGCACCTCGACGCACTTCACCGGGGCGCTGACCGCACAGATGATCGAGGCGTACGACGCGGGGGACATGCCGACCGCGCTGGCCCTGCACCGGCGGCTGCTGCCGCTGTTCACCGGCATCTTCCGTACCCAGGGCACCATCCTGGTGAAGGCGGGCCTGGCGTCGCTGGGCCTGCCGGCCGGCCCGGTGCGACCCCCGCTCATGGACGCCACCGACGACGAGATCGCCCAGCTGCGCGCGGACTTCGCGGCAGCGGGCCTGGAGCTGCCCGAATGAACGAACGACACGATGGACGTCGAGTAACGGCGTCGCAGAATGAGGTGGACGCGTGACCGAGGCGCACATCGAGGCGGAGCTACCCCCGCCGCTGCCGGAAGGCGGCCTGCGGATCATCCCGCTCGGCGGGCTCGGCGCCATCGGTCGGAACATGACCGTCTTCGAGTACGACGGCAAGTTGCTGATCGTCGACTGCGGAGTGTTGTTCCCCGACGTCGAGCAGCCGGGTGTGGATCTGATCCTGCCCGACTTCGGTCCGATCCTGGACCGGCTGGCCGACGTCCAGGCGATCGTGCTGACGCACGGTCACGAGGACCACATCGGCGCGGTGCCGTACCTGCTCGCCCACAAGCCCGACATCCCGCTGGTCGGCTCACAGTTCACCCTCGCCCTGGTCGAGGCGAAGTTGGCCGAACGGCGGATCCAGCCGTACACGCTGACCGTGCGGGAGGGCGGCCGCGAGCGGCTCGGCCCGTTCAAGTGTGAGTTCTTCGCTGTCAACCACTCGATCCCGGACGCCCTCGCGGTGGCCATCCGCACCCCCGCCGGCCTGGTGCTGCACACCGGCGACTTCAAGATGGACCAGCTGCCACTGGACGGCCGGATCACCGACCTGGCCGGTTTCGCCAGGCTCGGCGCCGAAGGCGTCGACCTGCTGCTGTCCGACTCCACCAATGCGGAGATCCCCGGTTTCGTCACCCCGGAGCGGGAGATCGGCCCGGTGCTCGACTCGATCTTCGCGAAGGCCAAGGGTCGGATCATCGTGGCCTCGTTCGCCTCGCACGTGCACCGCGTGCAGCAGGTCTTCGACTCCGCCGCCGAGCACGGCCGCAAGGTCGCGCTGATCGGCCGGTCCATGGTCCGCAACATGGGCATCGCCCGGGACCTCGGCCTGCTCAACATCCCGGCCGGCCTGGTCATCAGCATCGACGAGGCGACCACGCTGCCGCCGGACGAGATCGTGCTGATGTCCACCGGTTCCCAGGGTGAGCCGATGAGCGCCCTGGGCCGGATGGCCAGCGGCGACCACCGGCACATCACCATCGCTCCCGGTGACACCGTCGTGCTGGCCTCCTCACTGGTGCCGGGCAACGAGACCTCGGTCTACCGGGTGATCAACCGGCTCGCGCGGGCCGGCGCGGTGGTCGTGCACAAGGACGTGGCCAAGGTGCACGTCTCCGGGCACGCCCCCGCCGGGGAACTGCTCTACCTGCTCAACGTGGTCCGGCCCAGCAACCTGATGCCCGTGCACGGCGAGTGGCGTCACCTGCGGGCCCACGCCCGGCTCGGCATCGAATCCGGGGTCGCCGCCGACCGGGTGGTGCTCTGCGAGGACGGCGACGTGGTCGACCTGGTCGAGGGCCGCGCCAGCGTGGTGGGGCACGTGAAGAGCCGGTACGTCTACGTGGACGGCCTCGCCGTCGGTGACGTCAGCGAGTCGCTGCTCACCGAACGGCGGATCCTCGGTGACGGCGGTTTCATCGCCACCACGGTTGTCGTCGACTCGGTCACCGGCAAGGTGGTCGCCGGCCCGACGCTCTCCGCGAAGGGCTTCTCCGAGGACCCGGAGGCGTTCAACCCGGTGGTGCCGCTGGTCACCGAGGCGCTCAACCGGGCTGCGGCGGACGGCATCACCGACCCGCACCAGCTTCAGCAGATCGTCCGGCGGACAGTGGGGCGGTGGGTCAACGACAAGTACCGTCGTCGGCCGATGATCGTGCCCACCGTCGTCGAGGTCTGAGCAACTCCCGCTGACGCCGGTCCACCCGAACGGGGTGGGCCGGCGTCCGCCGTACCCGGCAGGGTCAAGGCAGCGCGGCGACGGCCTCGGCGTACGCGATGCCGGTGGCGATGGCGGCGTCCATGAGGACCCGTAGCTGCGCCGGTGCCACCCCGTGTGCCAGGTCGGTGGCCACGTCGCCGGCCAGCACCAACTCGTCGCCGAGGTCGTGCGCGTACGCCTTGGGCAGCAGCCGGTCGTGGTTCCACGCGTTGCAGAAGGCGTACGCCTCGGCACGGCGGGCCGCCGGCAGCCGACGGTTGGCCATGGCGCGGGCGTGCAGCACCTCGCCGCGCTCACCGGCCCGCCGGAACTGGATCACCGTCCCCTCCCAGTGGCCGACCACTGTCTCGCCCTCGTCCACCAGGTACCGGTCGCCGCGCCCGTCCAGGATCCCGGTGATCATGCCGAGGGAGAGCGCCGACAACTCGCGTTCGCCCAGCTCGGGATCGGTGTCGGTGTCGGTGCCGGCCTGGAGGTCGGACCAGTCGGCGTCAGGCTCGTCGGGTTCGTCGTCGGTGGGCAGCGGAACCGGCGCCGCGAGCGGGCGCTCGGCCAGCCAGGCGGCCATCCGTCCGGAGTGGTGCCCCGTCCCGTTGCGCGCGTCGAAGCTGCCGGCCAACTCGTTGGCCACCCCGAGCAGCAACGCCCCGAGCGTGGCGACGTCCAACTCGGTGGCCGTCCGCTCGCCGTACGCCGGGCGGGGCATCGTCCGCCCGCCCAGCCCCGCGTCGGCGGCCAGCCCGCAGACCAGTGCCCCGGCGGCGGCGAACTCCATGGCGGCGAGATCGTCCGTCGGCCGGTCCAGCCGGGGCAGCTGCTCGGCCAGAATGGCCAGCCCGCGCTCCAAGTGCCCGCCCAGCGCGCAGAACCGCAGGTGCGCGGCGAGGTGCGGGAACGCCGCGCGCTCCCGCCGGTGCCGACGGTACGCCCGTACGTGCGCCGTCGCCGCCCGCGCCGGCTCGCCGGTGCGCAGTGCCGGCAGCAGGCCGGCGACCAGGTCCCGTTCGGGCTGGTCGGTGCAGGACCGCGGGTCGCCGTCGGTTTCCCCCAGCTCGCTGACCGCGGCATGCCACTCGCCCCAGCCGGCCAGCAGCTCGGCACGGCGGGCCGAGGCGCAGCCCGGGCAGCCGCCGGCCGGGCCCGGCCGTTTTCCGGACCATCGCTCGTACCAGTGCCGGGCGGTGGGCTCGTCGCCGAGATGATCGGCGATCCGGCAGTGCAGCTCCGCGACCGTCGGTGTGTCCGGACCGTCCGTGCCGACGCGGTGGGCCAGGTCGTGCAGCAGGGACCGGGTCTGGTCCAGCCCGACCCGTGGGGTGCCGAGCAGCGCCTCCACCGCGTACCGCTGGTAGCGCAGCAGCAACCCGGTCTCCGTCTCGGTGAGCAGGTCGGGCCGATGGTCGGCGGCGGCCCGGCAGCGCCGGACCGGCTCGACCAGACGCCACCGCTCCCCGTGCAGCAGGTACGCCTCGATCAACGCGAACCGCGCGTCCATCCCGGACCGGACGTCGCCGGCCGCGTCGGCGCGCTCGGCGAGCCGCTCCAGGGCCACCTGCCGGGCCGGACCGTCGGGGAGGTCCCGGGCCTCGGCCAGCGCGGTCTCCAACGCCGGTACGCGGCCCCGCGCGAGGCGGTCACCGGCGCCGGTGGGTGGCGTGCCGGTGCGGCTGCCGGTGAACTCGTCCCGGCCGGTCACGACGGCACCGCGCCGGGCAGTCGACGAACCGCCACGGCCAGTTGGCAGCCGGTGGATATGCCACAGTCGAGCAGTTGGTCGAGCTGGTGTGGCGTCACGCCCCGTTCCAGGTCGGTGATCACCTCTCCGTACACCCGGGCCCGACCGTCGTCGGCGACGTGGACGAACGCCTTCGGCCAGAGCCGGTCGTGGTTCCAGGAGTTGCAGAACGCGTACAGGTCGGGCACCCGTTCGATGCCGAAGGTCGGATCGACCATGGTGCGGATCTGGAGCAGCTCACCGTCCCCGCCGACGCGGAGGAACCAGATCAGGTTGTCGTCGAAGTTGCCCACCAGCTCGCCGTCCGGGGTCGGGCCGACGGACCGGCCGCGGGCAGCGAGCACCGCCGCGACCAGTTCGCCAGTCAGCGGACGCAGCGCGCCAGGGTGCCCGGCCAGCGGATCGTCCGGATCGCCTTCGATTTCCGGCGACGCCATGGGGCATCCCTTCTGAGGCGGATATCACGACCGTCGGTGGGGTTCGTGTTACGACGCGCGGACACGACCCGGAAAAGCGGGGATCTGCCCGGCCCCACCGTTACCGTGACTCTATGGCGGGCCGTACCTCTCAGGCGAGCCGGCGGCGCGGCGCGTCGCCGCGCGGTGGCACCAACAGTCGTGCCCGTCAACCGGCGAAGAAGACCACCCGGGCACCGGTACGACGTCGCACCACGCCGGCCCGGCCCGGCGCGGCGGTCTACGTCGGGCGTGCGGTGGGTGCACTGTGGATGGGGCTGGCGCACGGGATGGGCTGGGCGGTGCGCGCCGCTGGTCGGCAGGCTGCCTCGGCCCGCGACCTCGACCCGGAGCACCGTCGGGACGGTGCCGGGCTGCTCATGTTCGGGCTCGCCCTGCTCAGCGCCGTGTCGCTCTGGCTGTCCGGGGCGGGGCCGGTCGGCGCGCGACTGGCCGACACGGTTCGGCTGTTCCTGGGCGCGATCTCGATCGTCGTACCGGTGCTGCTGATGATCGGGGCGTGGCGGCTGATGCGTCAGCCGGCCGATCCCGAGCACCGGGGTCGTGGGTTGATCGGCTGGGGTTCGCTGCTGGTGTCGACCGCCGCGTTGCTCCAGATCGGTCAGGACCCGGTCGACTCGCTGGAGCGTGACTTCGCCGGAGGTCTGGTCGGCGCGGGCGTGGGTGGGCTGCTGGAGCGGGCGGTCACCGCCTGGGTGGCGGTGCCGCTGCTCATCCTGCTGCTGCTCTTCGGCCTGCTCGTGGTGACCGCCACGCCGATCAACAAGATCCCGGAGCGGCTGGGCCTGCTCGCCGGTGGGCTGGTCGGCGCACCGGAGGCGGATGAGGAGGCGGACGAGGTGGCCGCGAAGCCGGCGCGCAAGCGCCCGGCGAAGCGGATGCCCGCGCCACTGGACCCGGACGACTTCGAGGACCTGGACGGCGCGGACCTCCAGGAGACACTGGTGCTGCCGCGCAAGTCTCCGGCGAAGGTGCCGGCGAGCCGCAAGCCGTCGGTCGAGCCGCCGGAACACTCGCCCGCCCCGACCCGGGCCGAGCAGCTCGCGTTGACCGGGCTGTCCGGGGACTACACCCTGCCGCCGGCCAACATGCTCAGCGCCGGGGCCGCCGCGAAGACCCGCAGCAAGGCCAACGACGAGGTGATCGCCGCGCTGACCGGCGTGTTCGACCAGTTCGACGTGGACGCCGCCGTCACCGGTTTCACCCGCGGCCCGACAGTCACCCGCTACGAGGTGGAGCTGGGGCACGGCGTCAAGGTCGAGCGGATCACCCAACTGTCCCGCAACATCGCGTACGCGGTGAAGTCGCCGGACGTTCGGATCCTCAGTCCGATTCCGGGCAAGAGCGCCGTCGGCGTGGAGATCCCGAACACCGACCCGGAGAACGTGGCCCTCGGCGACGTGCTGCGCTCGCGCGCGGCGACCAGCGATCACCACCCGATGGTGGTGGCGCTCGGCAAGGACATCGAGGGCGGCTTCGTGGTGGCCAACCTGGCCAAGATGCCGCACATCCTGATCGCCGGCGCCACCGGCGCGGGCAAGTCGAGCTGTCTCAACACCCTGCTGGTGTCCATCCTCACCCGGGCCACCCCGGACGAGGTGCGGCTGCTGCTGATCGACCCGAAGCGGGTCGAGATGACCGGCTACGAGGGCATTCCCCACCTCGTCACCCCGATCGTGACCAACGCCAAGAAGGCGGCCGACTCGTTGGACTGGGTGGTCCGCGAGATGGACATGCGCTACGACGATCTCGCCGCCAACGGGGTCCGGCACATCGACGACTTCAACCGCAAGGTCCGCAACGGCGAGATCAAGGCGCCGCCGGGCAGCGAACGCGAGATGCGTCCGTACCCGTACCTGTTGGTGATCGTGGACGAGCTGGCCGACCTGATGATGGTCGCGCCGCGCGACGTGGAGGACTCGGTCGTCCGGATCACCCAGCTCGCGCGGGCCGCCGGCATCCACCTGGTGCTGGCCACCCAGCGCCCCTCTGTGGACGTGGTGACCGGTCTGATCAAGGCGAACGTGCCGTCCCGGCTGGCGTTCGCCACCTCCTCCCTCGCGGACTCCCGGGTCATCCTCGACCAACCGGGCGCGGAGAAGCTGCTCGGCCGTGGTGACGGGCTCTTCCTGCCGATGGGCGCCTCCAAGCCGGTCCGGATCCAGGGCGCCTGGGTCACCGAGCGCGAGATCGCCGACGTGGTGAAGTTCTGCAAGGACCAGCGTGAGCCGGAGTTCCGCAAGGACGTGCTGGCCCCGGCGCAGGAGAGCAAGAAGAAGGTCGACGAGGACATCGGCGACGACCTGGACCTGTTGGTGCAGGCGGTGGAGCTGGTGGTCACCTCGCAGTTCGGCTCGACCTCGATGCTGCAACGCAAGCTGCGCGTCGGTTTCGCCAAGGCGGGCCGCCTGATGGACCTGATGGAGACCCGGGGAGTGGTCGGGCCGTCCGAGGGGTCGAAGGCGCGCGACGTGCTGGTCAAGCCGGACGAGTTGGACGAGGTCCTGGCCGGCCTGCGCGGCGAAGGGGCGGACTGACGGCCGTTGGCAGCTTCTGCTCGGCTCACCAACGACCAGGTCGCTCCGTCCGCCGTTAGCCTCGGGTCATGCCGGCGACGACAGAGCCTTCGGAGATGGACCGGGACTCCCGTGGGCGGGTCGGGCTCGCCAGCCTCCGACCGTACCTGCGTGGCCACCGGACCAGCCTGATCGCGGTCGGGGCGCTCTCCCTGCTGGGCACGGCTCTGGCGTTGTCGCAGCCGGTGCTGGTACGCAGCGTGCTCGACCGGCTGGCCGAGCGGACGGACGTGTCCACGCCGGTGGCCCTGCTGGTGGCGGTGCTCGTCGGAGCCGCGGTGTTGACCGGCTTCCGTGACTTCATTCTTCAGCGCACCGCCGAACGGCTGGTGCTGAGCACCCGGAAGCGGCTCGCCGGGCACCTGCTGCGGTTGCCGGTCGCCGAGTACGACAGTCGCCGTACCGGTGATCTGCTCTCCCGCCTCGGCGCGGACACCAACCTGTTGCGAACGGTCATCACGTCGGGGGTGTTCGACCTGGTGACCGGGGCGATCACGGTCGTCGGAGCGGCGGCCGCGATGGTGCTGATCGACAGGTTGCTGTTCGGGGTGACAGTGGCCGGGTTGGCGATCGCGCTCACCGTCGGGCTCCTCACGGCCCGTCCCCTGCGGAAGTTGTCCCGATCAACGCAGGCCCGGCTGGGGGAGATGACCTCGGCGGTGGAGCGGGCCCTGGCCGCCGTGCGGACGATCCGCGCCAGCCGGGCCGAGGGCCGGGAGGCCGAGATCATTGGCCGGCACGCACACGACGCGTATCGCGCGGGAGTGCGGCTGGCGGCGCGGCAGGCTCTGGTGGGCCCGGTCAGCTCGACAGCCATGCAGGCGGTTCTCCTGCTCGTCCTGGGCGTCGGCGGCAGCCGGGTCGCGGGCGGGCACATCAGCGTCGGCTCCCTTGTGGCGTTTGTCCTCTTCATGTTCTACGTCTTCATGCCGCTGGCCCAGGCGATCCGGGCATACGTGCAGTTGCAGAGTGGACTGGCCGCGCTGGAACGCATCGAGGAGGTGCTGCGGACGCCTCCGGAGAATCCGGGCGGGCTGCCCGAGCCCCGGGGGGCCGACAGCATGGGCGTGCCCACGCGCAGCGGCAGCGGCAGTGGTGCCGCCGTGGAGTTCGACCGAGTTGTGTTCGGCTACGACGGCACGCCGGTGCTCCGCGAGGTGAGCTTCTCGGTGCCGTTCGGCAGTCGTACCGCCGTGGTCGGGCCGTCCGCTGCCGGCAAGTCGACGCTGCTCATGTTGGTCGAGCGGTTCTACGACGTCCAGTCGGGCAGCGTCCGGGTCGCCGGGCGGGACGTGCGCCACAGTCCTCTGGCGGACCTGCGCGGTCAACTGGGGTACGTGGAGCAGGAGGCGCCAGTCCTCGCCGGGACGCTGCGGGACAACCTCAGACTGGTAGCTCCGGAGGCCACCGAGGATCAGTTGCTGAGGGCACTGGCCGAGGTGCGTCTCGAACACGTGCTGGCGCGGACACCCAAAGGTTTGGACACCGAGGTGGGGGAGCGGGGCGTACTGCTCTCCGGCGGGGAACGGCAGCGTCTGGCGATCGCCCGGTGTCTGCTCGCCGATCAGCCGATCCTCCTGATGGACGAGCCGACCAGCAATCTCGACGCTCGCAACGAGGCCCGACTGCGGGAACTGATCGACCGGGCCGCCGCCGATCGGACGATGATCGTCGTTGCGCACCGGCTTTCCACGGTTGTGGACGCCGACCAGATCGTCGTGCTCGACCGGGGCGAAGTGGTGGACGTCGGTTCACACCGGGAGCTGACCGGTCGTAACGATCTATACCGTGAGCTCGCCCGGCATCAGTTGATGCTGAGCTGAGCGGGGCGGCCCGGAAGCCCGTCCGGACCGCCCCGCAACAGGACCTAGATCCATCCGCGCCGTTCTGCCTCGACCCCGGCGGCAAAGCGGGTGTCAGCGGACAGAAGCTCCATGACGGTGGCGATGTGCCGCCGTACGGTGCGGGTGCTCATCCCGGTGCGTCGGGCTATGCCCTGGTCCTTGTGCCCGTACGACATCAGCAGAAGAACGTCCCGCTGCGCCTGACTGAGGGGGCCGATCTGGCTGTCGCCCGGGGGGATCGGTCGGGCCCACTGCCAGAGCAACTCGAAGTAGTGCCGGAGCGCTCTGGCGAGCGGCTGCGAGCGCACCAGGAGGAAGCTCTTGTGTTCGCTGGTCACGAGCGGCACCATGGCGGCGGTTTCGTCGACGAGTTTGAGCTCGATGGGCACTCGCGCCAACGCCCGAGCCTCGCCGTCCGGCTGCGTGGACGCGATCGGCACGGGTTCCGCCCGGTCGACCAACCTGGCGTCGAAGATGATCCGGCTGCGAACCTGGCGGCGGGCGGCCTCGACCTCCGGGTGGCGAACGCTGGACATGATCACGCCCGTGGCGTCGTTTACCGTCACCATCGAATCCCGAACAGCGGTGTTGCCCAGTCCGATCGCGGAGTCGAGGATCTCGTCGTCCTCGGCGAGCACCCGGAGTACCCGGTTGCCACCGTGACTTCCGGTGTCCGAGAGGCTGTTCTGTTGCAGGTCGCGCAGGCGATGGTGACCGTCGAGGAGGGCCTGATGCTGGTGAGCCAGGTCATCTTGCAGGTGCAGTAGCGCGCATTCCAGGGCGATCACAGGTTCCACCGCTCGCAGCTCCGGCTCGCCGGCGTGCGTCTGCCGGTAGGCGAGCCCGCGGTCGACAAGTTCCTGAACGGCTTCCTCCTCTCTGCCGGCGGTGTACTCATCGACGGGTACCGCGCCCCGCTCGAGCAGGTCGGAATAATGTTCCACGACTTGATCCGGGACGAGACTGCGGAGTATGTCGCCGCTTGTCCCTTGGCTCCCTTGCGTCAGCTTGCCCATCTCTTGCCCCCGTTCCCCGTTGTACTTGTTCCGCGATTCGCGCGCCGGTGGATATACCCGGTGAGAAGTTGCCACTGGCAGATCGAACCTTATCCACACGTGCCCCCTCCCGTAGCGTTCGAAACACCCGATGAACACAGGTCAGGTGGACACCGACGGGAGACGAGATGAACGAACTGTCGGATTTGAGACGCTCGGTTGAGTCATTCCCCGTGGACGATGCGTTTCTCGCCGCGCTGCACGCCGCAATGCACAAAGTCGCGCTCGAAGAGTGGCAGTTGCATTCGAGCGAACCGTGGTGCTATGTGGATCCTCCGGCGCACAATCGACGTGCCCAGGGCTGGAAGCTGCACGTCTCGACCACGACCGGACTAGCGGCGGAAACCCTGGAAAGAGTCGCCGTCGTGTTGTTGGCAGAGCACGCCGCCTTCAAGTTCGCCCGGACCCCGGCACTCGTCGAGGACCTGAACTCGCCGCGCTGCCCACGGGGTGGTAGCGGAAAGTTCATCACCGTCTACCCGGAGGATGACAATCACTTCCGCCGGCTCGCCGAGGCGCTGCACAAGGCGACGGAGGGACTGGTTGGCCCAGCGGTGCTGTCGGACCGGCCGTACCGCCCGGGAGGGGTGGTCTACTACCGCTACGGCGGCTTCATGCGCAACGACATTCTCAGCAGCGACGGCAGTTACATCCCGATGCTGGTGGCACCGGACGGGACGTGGGTGCAGGACGCCCGGGAGGCATGGTTCAGTCCGCCGGAGTGGGCGCCGCCCCCCTTTCCGGACATGCCCACGGCGAAGCCGCCCGAGCAGCGAGGTGGGCCCGTGCGGCTGGCGGACCGGTACGTCGTCCGGGCCGCGATTCGGCACTCGAACCGGGGCGGCGTCTACCGCGCCGAGGACACCGCGGCGGACGGCACGACGGTGATCCTCAAGCAGGCCCGGCCGCATGTGGGCGGGGGACCCAGCGGCGAGAACGCCCAGCGCCGGCTCCAGCACGAAGCGAGGATGCTGGATCTTTTCGAGCCGCACGGATTCACCCCCCGCAAGCTCGCGACGTTCGAGCAGAGTGGGCACCTCTTCCTGGCACAGGAGGAAGTGCTCGGCGAGCCGTTGCGCCAGTGGGTCGAGCAGCACTCCCGGCGGAACGACGACGGCCTCGTGCCGTTGGACGCTGTGCTGTCGGTGGCCCGGCAGTTGATCGAGGTCGTCCGGGTCGTGCACGCTTCCGGGCTGGTGCTGCGTGACCTCTCACCGGGCAACGTCATGGTCGAGGAGGACGGCCGGGTCCGGCTCATCGACGTCGAGTATTTCGCGGCGCCCGGCGACGAGGCACCTCGGGTCTTCACGCCCGGGTACGCCGCGCCCGAGGTGATGACCGCGCCCATGTGGGGTCCGGCTGCCGACTTCGCTGCCGATCTGTACAGCCTCGGCGCGGTGTTGCTCTACCTGTCCACGTGCCTGGAGCCGTACATGCAGGCCGACGACGCGCCACGCCGGCCGGTGGACGGCCGGGTCGCCGAGATGATCGCTGTCGCACTGCCACAGAGCGCCGCGGTACGCGTCCTCGCCCCGGCGATCGTGGGACTGATGACCGATCGGCCGGCCGACCGGTGGTCGGTGTCGCGGGTGGTCGACCACCTCGACGAGAAGCGACCCACCCCTGCGGACGTGACGGTGCCGGCGCCGGCGGGTCGGGTGACGCCGCAACGGATCGACCGGATGCTGGATGACGGCACCGACTACATCCTCGATGTCATGACCCCGGACCAGCAGCACCTGTGGCCGCCGCTCGAGGTCCAGGGCATGACGAACGACCCGTGCAACGTGCAGGCCGGAGCTGGAGGCGTCGTCGCCTACCTGGCCCGAGCAGCGGGTACACCGGCGAACGCGGACCTGCGCCCCGGACTCGGTGTCGCGGCTCGCTGGCTCGCTCGTCGCCTGCCCGAGGAACGGCGAGTCCTGCCCGGGCTCTACTTTGGGCGTTCCGGCGCGGTCTGGGGGCTGCACGAGGCGGCACTGGCCCTGGACGACCACGACCTCGCCGCGCAGGCGGTCCGCTTCGCCAAGCGTGCTCCGGTCCGCTGGCCCAATCCCGACCTCACCCATGGCACCGCTGGCGTTGGCATGACTCAACTGCGCTTCTGGGCCGTCACCGGTGACCCGGACTTCAAACAACGCGCCAAGGCCGCGGCGGACTGGCTCGCCGACGCCGTCGTGACCGGCCCGGACGGGGTGCAGTGGATGGTTCCGGAGTCGAGCGATTCGGCGCTGGCGGGTCTGACCCACTACGGGTACGCACACGGCGTGGCCGGTATCTGCCACTTCCTTCTCCTGGCCGGTCGCGCGTTCGACGACGAGCGGTATCTGGAGCTGGCGCGTTCCGGTGGTGACCTGCTCGCCTCGGCGGCGGTCTGGGAGGGCGGCGCCGCACTCTGGCCCAGTGGTGACGCGGAGAAGCAGAAGGCCGGCGTGGACACGGCCATCAGCTGGTGGTGTAGCGGGTCTGCCGGTGTCGGCGCCTTCCTCCTCCGGTTGTGGCAGGCGACCGGTGATCCGCGCTACCGGGAGCTGGTGCAGGGCGCGGGTGTGGCCCTGCGGCGTGACAAGTGGTTCATGACAACAGTTGCGTGCCACGGCTTGGCGAGCAATGGCGAGCTTCTGCTCGACATGGCCGAGGCCTTCGACGATCCCACCTATCGGCACTGGGCCGAGGAAACCGCCGCCTGTATCGCTGTCCGCAACGTATATCAGCGCGGACGCATGGTTGTCCCGGGTGAAAGTGGCCGGGGGGTAAGTATCGGGTACAACGTCGGACTCGCCGGGGTGCTCGCATTCCTGCACCGCCTCAAGAATGGTGGCCAGCGAATGTGGATGCTTGACGGTCTGCTGTCCGACGGCGTTACTGCGAAAGGAGGTGAGAAATGAGCACCGAACTGCTTGAGAGGGAGATTGTCACGGACGACGTCCAGGCGCTTCAGGAGTTGACCGAGGCGGACCCGTCCATCGGCATTCTCGCGGAAGGCTGTTGCTGCGCCGGCACCCTGCCGTGGAGCGGCGCGACCTGCGCGTTGTCGTGGGTCACCTGCGGAACGTGTACCAACACCGACAACTGAGGGAGGCGACATGAGTCGTTTCGAGTGGCCCGATCAGGCCATTGAACTCGAAATCATGGAGCGGATGCCCGAGGACGCTCTCTCGAATCTGCGGGCCGCTGCCGGCTGCTGTGACCCGTGGCTGTCCGTGGTGACCTGTTTCGGCTGCACGATCTCCAGATAGGGGTGATGCTGTGAGTTGTGACGTGGACGCTCTGCAGGAGTTGCCAGAGTCCATGACTGATGCCAGGGCCGAGGGCTGCTGCGTCGCGGGTTCCTTCATCACCTGCGACACCTGCACGTTCCTCTGTAGCGCGAACAGCACCTGACGCTGAAAACGGGACGGGCCGCCGGTGACGACCGGCGGCCCGTTCGTGCTGGTGCGAAGCCGGTCTCATGTCTTGTCGTCGATCGCCTCAGTGGAAGATCTTGAGACCGATCACGCCCGTCACCACCAGCAACAGGCAGAGGATTCGGGGCAGGCTCGCCGACTCGCCGAGCGCCAGCATCCCGACCAGCGCCGTGCCGACCGCGCCGATGCCGACCCACACCGCGTAGCCGGTGCCGACGGGGATGTCCCGGAGCGCGTACGACAGCCCGGCCATGCTCAGCAGCAGGGTCACCACGAACACCACTGACGGGACCAGCCGGCTGAAACCGGCGCTGCGGTCCAGGGCGATCGCCCAGGCCGTCTCCAACAGTCCCGAGATCACCAGTACGAGCCAGGCCATCGTTCACCTCACCGGGAGCGCCCGGGCTGTCGCGCCGGGACGAGTCGAGTCTGCACGTCACGCGGGGCGTCTTGGCCTGACCGGGTACGCCCACCACTCGTCCGGAGCGGCCACGAGGATCCGGCCGCCGGAGCCGACGCTAGCACCGACCCCGGTGGCGGGGCGGTGACCACCACCACGGTCCGTTGACCTCTACCTGACTTCAACGTGCAGTATCGCCACCATGACCATGCTGTACGCCGACCCCGAGGTCGCCGCCGCGCTGGACGCCGCCACCACGGTCGACGCCATGCGCGCCGCCCTCCTGGCCGCGTACGAGGGACGCCTGATCGCGCCGCCCCGGGCCGCCGCACCGCTGAGCGGCGGGCGGATGGTGCTGACCGCCGGGCAGCTGGTCGACGAGTGGTACGGCTTCCGCTCCTACGACACCTTCGGTCACCCGCAGGGCGAGCAGTTGGTGGTGCTGCACGACGCCCGGACCGGGGCGATCCGGGCGGTCGCGGTCGGCGAGGAGTTGGGCTCCCGTCGTACCGGAGGGTTGGGGGGCGTCGCTGTCGACGCGCTGGCGCGTCCCGACGCCGCCAGCCTCGGGGTGATCGGTTCCGGCCGGCAGGCGTGGACCCAGGTCTGGGCCGCCGCCGCGGTCCGCCCGTTGCGCGAGGTGGTGGTGCACAGCCGCTCCACCGCTCGCCGGGAGGCCTTCGCCGCCCGGGTCCGTGCCGAACTGGGCGTGCCGGCCCGTGCGGTGGCAGATCCGGGCTCGGCCGTCGCCGGGCGGGACCTGGTGGTGCTGGCGACCACCAGCCCGACCCCGGTGCTCCGCGCCGCCGACCTCAGCCCCGGCACGCACGTCAACGCCGTCGGTTTCAAGCAGCGCGACCGCAGCGAGTTCGGCACCGACCTGCTGGACACCGCCGACCTGCTGGTCACCGATTCACCGGCCCAGGCGGCGGACTACCAGCCGCCGATGCTCGCGGCCACACCCCCGTACGCCGGGCGGTTGCGCGACCTGGGCGGCATCCTGGCCGGCGCGGTCCCCGGCCGGACCACAGCGGACCAGATCTCGGTCTTCTGCTCCACCGGCCTGGCCGGCACCGAGGTGTTCCTCCTCGACGCGCTCACCCGGGTTGGCGCCGAGGCGCGCTGACCGGAATGACGTTCGCCTCCGTGTCGACCGTCCCCGCAGCCCGCGTGCGTGGGGTTACCCGGCCGGCCCGGTACCCTCGGATGGTGTCTGCCACCTCTCCTTCTCCCGCTGACCACGCCGAGGGCCGTCGCGTCGCCCTGCTGACCCTGGGCTGTGCCCGCAACGAGGTCGACTCGGAGGAGCTGGCCGCCCGCCTGCACGCCGACGGCTGGCAGGTGACCACCGACGGCGAAGGCGCCGACGTGGTGGTCGTCAACACCTGCGGTTTCGTGGAGAAGGCCAAGCAGGACTCGATCCAGACCCTGCTCGCCGCCGCCGGAACCGGCGCCAAGGTGGTCGCCGCGGGCTGCATGGCCGAGCGGTACGGCCGGGAGTTGGCCGACAGCCTCCCCGAGGCCCAGGCGGTGCTGAGCTTCGACGACTACCCCGACATCGCCGCCCGGCTGAACGCCGTCGTCGCCGGCGAGCAGATCACCGCGCACACCCCACGGGACCGTCGCGAGCTGCTGCCGCTGACCCCGGTGCAGCGCCGCGACAGCACGGTGTCGCTTCCCGGCCACGGCACCGTGACCCGCACCGTCGTCGACACCGACGAGCACACCCCGGCGCACCTGCGCCAGGTGCTGCGTCGGCGGCTCGACACCGGCCCGGTGGCCTCGCTGAAGCTGGCCAGCGGCTGCGACCGCCGCTGCGCGTTCTGTGCCATCCCGGCCTTCCGGGGGGCGTTCGTCTCGCGTACGCCGGACGAGCTGCTCGCCGAGGCGGAGTGGCTGGCCAAGACCGGCGTACGGGAGTTGGTGCTGGTCAGCGAAAACTCCACCTCGTACGGCAAGGATCTCGGTGACCCCCGCGCGTTGGAGAAGCTGCTGCCGCAGCTCGCCGCGGTGACCGGCATCGTCCGGGTGCGGGCCAGCTACCTCCAGCCGGCCGAGACCCGGCCCGGGCTGGTCGAGGCGATCGCCACCACCCCGGGCGTGGCACCGTACTTCGACCTGTCGTTCCAGCACTCCAGCGAGCCGGTGCTGCGCCGGATGCGACGTTTCGGCTCCACCGACCGGTTCCTGGAGCTGCTGGCCGGTGCCCGCGCCCTTGCTCCGGACGCGGGCGCCCGGAGCAACTTCATCGTCGGTTTCCCCGGCGAGACCCGCGCCGACGTCGACGAGCTGGTCCGGTTCCTGACCGAGGCCCGGCTCGACGCGATCGGCATGTTCGACTACAGCGACGAGGACGGCACCGAGGCCGCCGGCCTGCCCGGCAAGGTCTCCGCCGCGACGATCAAGCGCCGATACGACCGGCTCAGCGCCCTCGCCGACGAGCTCTGCTCGCAGCGGGCCGAGGACCGGCTCGGCTCGACTGTCGAGGTGCTCGTCGACTCGATCGAGGACGGCGTCGTGGAGGGCCGGGCGGCGCACCAGGCGCCGGAGGTGGACGGTTCCACCACCCTGGTCGCCCCGGCCGAGGGCGGGGTCGACCTGGCCGCGCTGCGCCCGGGCGATCTGGTACGCGCAACGGTGACCGGCACCGAAGGGGTGGACCTGCTCGCCGTGCCGGATGAGATGATCTCGGCGGCGCCCGGCGCGGCACGGTGACGGTGGGCCCGAGCGGAGCGGGGGACCCAGGTGGTGCGGTGCCGGGAACGCCACGGCGGCCCGAGCGGAGTGCGGCGGTGACCGGGGCGACGGAGTCGACGCCGGCCCGGGTGGTGGCCGTGGTGCCCGTCGTCAACGCGGCCAACGCGTTGACCGCGCTGCGGTTGGTGCTGGTGCCGGTCTTCGCCGCCTCGGTGATCATGTCGGGGATGACCCACGCCGGTTGGCGGATGGCGGCCTGCCTGATCTTCGCGGTGGCCTCGGCGACCGACCTGGTGGACGGCTGGATCGCCCGCCGCTTCGGGCTGGTCACCTCGGTGGGCAAGGTGGCCGACCCGATCGCCGACAAGGCGCTGACCGGCGCGGCGCTGGTCCTGCTCTCCTGGTACGACCAACTGCCCTGGTGGGTGACGGCGCTGATTCTCGTCCGCGAGCTGGGCATCACCGGGCTGCGGTTCTGGGTGATCCGGCACGGCGTCATCGCCGCCAGCCGGGGCGGCAAGGTCAAGACCGCGCTTCAGATCCTCGCCATCGCCTGGTACCTCTGGCCGATGCCGGCCGCGCTCGCCGCCGTCGGCCCCTGGATCATGGCGGCCGCCGTCCTGGTCACGGTCGCCACCGGCTTCGACTACATAGCCCAAGCCCTTCGCCTCCGCCGCCCCCGCTGACCCATCTCTCCCCCCGGCCTCCGGCCCTCTCCCCCCGTTGATCATGAGGTTATCGCCAGTCGGGGCGGCGTGTCGCGACGCTAACTTCATGATCGACGCGATTGGGTCGAGGGGTGGGGCAGGGGCAGGGAGTTGGGTTGGGGACTGGTGGGCGGGGAAGGACTGGTTGGGTGTCGGTGAACGGTGGCGGGGCGGGCGGTGCTGGGGTGAGTGGTCCTGGGGCGAGTGGTGCCGGGGTGAATGGCGCCGAGGTGGACGGTGCCGAGGTGGGCAGCGCGGCGGCTGCGGTCGTGCACCGGCTGGCCGAGCGGCACGAGACCCTGGCCACCGTCGAATCGCTCACCGGCGGGTCGCTGGCCGCTTCGATAGTGAACATCGCCGGGGTCAGCGGGGTCTACCGGGGTGGCCTCGTTGTCTACGCCACCGAGTTGAAGGCGACCTTGGCTGGCGTACCGGATGACCTGCTGTCCGAGCGAGGCCCGGTGGACCCGGAGGTGGCGGCGGCGCTCGCCGAGGGCGGCCGGCAGCGGTGCGGCGCGGACTGGGGACTGGCCACCACCGGGGTCGCCGGCCCGGAGCCGCAGGACGGGAAACCGGTCGGCCTGGTCTACGTCGCGGTCGCCGGCCCGAACGGCGGCGAGGTCCGCCAGCTCGACCTGGGCAGCGGGCGCGACCACGTCCGCGCGGGCGCGGTGGTCGAGGCGCTGCGATTGCTCGCCGAGCGGCTGGCCGCCGCGAACTCATGAACGCCAGGGGCCGAAGCGGTCAGAGCCACCCAAGCCGACGCCACACGGGCGGCGGCGCGCCCCGGTGAGCCCGTCCCGGCGAACCGACGGGCGGGGCGGGATGTCGCCCGGGCCCGCAACGGGTACGGTTGCGGGAAGGCTCCGACGTTCGGGGTCGGCGCGGTCCGCCGCGGCCGGCCGCCCCAGCGGCGGGCGCGAGGTATCCCTCAGGGGGAGGTGCGATGATCCTGCTACGCCGGGTGATCGGTGACGCACTGCGAGCGCGCCGGCAGGGCCAGCAGCGCACGCTGCGTGAGGTCTCCACCGCCGCCAACGTCAGCCTCGGCTACCTCTCCGAGATCGAACGCGGGCACAAGGAACCGTCGAGCGAGCTGCTCGCCGCGATCTGCGACGCCCTCGGCGCCCGCCTCTCCGAGCTGCTTCTTGAGGTGAGCGACACAGTGGCGCTCGCCGAGCAGATGCCGGGGGTGCTCGTCTCGATGCAGGACGAGCCGGCCGACGCCGCAGCCAAGAACGCCAACCGGGGTGTTCGCCAGGTGACCTCCGACGGCAAGGTCGCTGTGTCGGTCCGCCAGGACTCGCCGCTCAAGGCCACACTGCGCAGCACCCGGGTCCGCCCGAACGAGCGCGACCGGGACGTGGTCTGCGCGGCCTGAGCCGCCGATCCGGTTGACCATGGGCGGGCTGGCCCCGGCCAAGTAGGGTTGCTCGCAGGAGCCGCCGGTGCTGTCGACCGCCCGGTACGGATGCCTCATTGGCGTTCGGCTGGGACGATGGAGACCGGCCGGTCATGGTCGGTCGGTTGAGCCGGCCCGGCCGTGGTGGAGCGACGCTACTGAGGGGATACCGCGGAGATGGCGAACCCGTTCGTCAAGGGTTGGAACTACCTGATGGCGCTCTTCGGTGCGAAGATCGACGAGCACGCCGACCCCAAGGTGCAGATCCAGCAGGCCATCGAGGATGCCCAGCGGCAGCACCAGGCGCTGGTTCAGCAGGCGGCCGCGGTGATCGGCAACCAGCGTCAGCTGGAGATGAAGCTGTCTCGGCAGATGACCGAGGTCGAGCGGTTGCAGGGCAACGCGCGGCAGGCCCTGGTGCTCTCCGACCAGGCCCGGGCCAAGGGCGACGAGGCCGAGGCGGTGCGGTTCGAGCAGTCCGCGCAGACCCTGGCCAGCCAGCTCGTCTCCGCCGAGCAGGCCACCGAGGACCTGAAGACCCTGCACGACCAGGCGCTGGGCGCCGCCGCCCAGGCCCGCCGAGCAGTCGAGAACAACTCGATGATCCTCCAGCAGAAGCTCGCCGAGCGCACGAAGCTGCTCAGCCAACTGGAGCAGGCCAAGATGCAGGAGACGGTGGCCCGCTCGCTGGAGTCGATGTCGTCGTTGACCGCGCCCACCAACACCCCGTCGCTCGACGAGGTGCGCGACCGGATCGAGCGGCGGTACGCCACAGCGATGGGTCGCGCCGAACTGGCCGGCAACTCCGTCGAGGGCCGTATGTTGGAAATTCAGAAGGCCACTATCGACTCGGCTGGCTCCGCCCGGCTGGAGCAGATCCGCTCCAGCATGGCGGGCGAGCAGCTCGGCGGCGCGGCGCAGCGACCGGCGGTGCCGCAGGCCGAGAAGACCGGCCCGGCCAACGATCCGACGGCCGCCGCCCGGTTGGACGAGCTGCGCGCCAGCATGGCTCGCGAGCGCGGCACCGGCGACCCGACCGCCGCCGGCTGAACGACCGGATCGAGGGGGGTCACTGTGGCAGACGAGCGGACACGGTACTTCCGGAGGCTGGGTCGGCTTCGCCGGTCGGCCCGACGGTGGAGCGTGCTGGCCGGTGGGCTCGGCGGCGCTGCGGTGGTGCTGACTCCGTACGCCGGCCTTGGTCTGCCCGACGCGGCCTGGGCCGGCGCCGCGGGCAGCGCGGTGGCGCTCGCCGCCTGGCGCTGGATCGACGTACGCGCCCTGGCCGCCCAGCCGGCGCCCCCCGCGCTCGACCCGGCCGAGGCGGCGGCCCGGTCGCGGGCCCGGTTGATCGCAGCCGTCGAGCGGCTGCCGGTCGGCCCCGGCGTGCTGGCCGAGGTGCGCCGGGTCCGCTCCCGGATCGCGCTGCGCGGTACCAGCGCCGGAGAGCAGTGGGCCCGACTGGACCGGGCGGCGCTCACCCTGGCCGGGATGGCCCCCCGGCTCACCGGGCTGGCCGAGCCGGCGGTGCTGGAGGCCGCCGCCGCCGACCGCTCGCTGCGCGAGCTGGCCGCGCGGGTGGCCAGCGTCGAACGCGCGCTGCGGCTGGCCCCGGTCGACGCCCGGCCGCCGCTGGCCGAGGCGCACGCCGCGCTGACCGCTCAACTGGAGGGCGGGGTGGCGGCGTACGAACGGCTGGTGGTCGCCGCCGCCGGCTACCTGGCCGAGGACTCCCGACCGGAGACCGCCCACCCGGCCGCCGACCGGCTCACCGAGGCGACCGACCTGCTGCACGGGGTCGCCGGGGCGCTTGCCGAACTGCGGGCCGTCGGCACCCCGCTGCGCGCGCCGACGCGCTGACGGCGCACCCGCCGAGACACCGCGCCGACGGCGGGAGCGTCGCGACCGCAGCGCGGACGCCGGGTCGGTCACTGTGGTGTCGTCACCACTACCGTCCCGGTGTACGGCGAGGTACCCACGACGTTGAACGACCGGATCCGGTAGTGGTACGTGACGCCCCGGGTCAGCCCGGTGTTGGTGAAGCCGCGGCCGGTGACAGTGAAGGTGGCCGCCTCGTGCTCGAAGGCCGGGTCGAGCGCCCGCTGCACGATGAACCCGGACCCCGGACCGCCGGGTGTGCTCGCCTCCCAGGCCAGGACCACCGTCGCGGTGTCCGGCCCGGGTGCGCTGGCGGCGGCGCTCACCCCGCTGGGGGTCCCCGGCGCGGGTGGCGAGGTCACAGTGGCGACAGTCGACCACGCCGAGGCGGATCCCAGGTAGGTGGTCCGCACCCGGTAGTAGTAGGTGGTGTCCGGTGCCACCGTGGCGTCCAGGTGGTTGTCGCCGACCCCGATCGCCGTGGTGCCCGGGCCGCTGGTGAACGTCGGGTTGGTGGCCCGTTGCACGTCGATGCCGGTGGCGAACGAGCGGTTCGTCCAGCGCAGCGCCACGCGCAGCGGCGCGGCCGGCGGGAGCGTCGCGACCAGACCGCTCGGCGCGGCCAGGTGCACCGAGGCGGGTACCCCGTTCGACCAGGACGAGTAGCTGGCCGCGTTCTCCGCCCGGATCCGGTAGTGGTAGGTCACCCCGGGGGTGACCGTCGCGTCGGTGTAGCGGGTGGCGGCGGCCGCGACGGTGATCGTGGTGACCTCGCCGCCGAAGGTCGCGTCGGTGGCCCGTTGCAGCAGGTGGCTGGTGGCGGGCGGTCGTCCGCCGTTGCTGGTCCAGGCCAGCGCGATCGCGGGTAGCGCGGTGGCCGAGCCGGGCACCGGTGTGGCGGTCAGCCCGGTCGGTGCCTTCGGCGCCACCCGCAGCACCAGCGGCCGGCTCATTCCGCCGTCGCGGTGGCCGGCGAGCTGACTGTGCCAGCGGTACTCCCAGCCCAGGTTGACCAGTTGGTTGACCACTGTGGCCGGTCGACCGTCGATCGGGCTGACCGGCGTCGATCCGGTCCGCGCTCCGGCCGGGCGACAGGGGTCGAGCAGCCGGACGCTGTCTCCCAGCTTGAACGGCAGCACCGGCGCGACCGGGCGCAGCGCCACCACCACGTCCTCCCGGGGGTTGACCCGGATGATCCCCTTCCAGCCCAGCTCCGTGCCGTGCGGGAGTCGCAGGGTGCCGTCCCAGCCGACGCGGTTGATCACTTGCACGTCGCAGCCGGCGACGTGCAACGGCTCGGTCTGCCGGACGTCGCCGCTGATCCGCCAGAGTTGCGTGCCGTCGGTGGGGGAGCCCACCGGCACGGCGAGGTCGGTGGCGAAGAGCACCTCGGTGACCGGGTCGGTAGCAGCGAGCGGCAGCGTTGTCGGTTTGCACGGCCCGGCGTGTGGGTGCCCGACGCCGAGCCGGCCCGCCGACCGGCCGTGGTCCGGCTCGAAGATCTGCCGTACGGCCTTCACAGCGATCGGGACTGTCACCGGGCCGGTGCCGGCCGTCGGCGTGAACGTCACTGTGGTGGCGTGCACCGGCACCGTCGTCTGCGCCGGGGTCCGGGTGCCGAACGCCGGGTCGTACGCCGGCTGCGGGACGATCGGTGGGCGCTGGCTGGCCGCGTACGCCAGGGGCAGCCGTTCGCGCAGCCGGCTCAGGTCGTACGGCGACTCGGGCGTTCCGGTGACCCGGAACTGGAGCACCGTGCGGGTGTTCGGGCCGTACCCCGGTTCGGTCTGAGGAGGGCCGCCCTCGGCGCTGCGGTCCGGGGCGTCGGTGTGCTGGTCGTAGCGACTGTCGAAGCCGGGCAGCGGGGCCGGAGCATCGTTGTACAGGATCAGCGTGCTGCCCGGCGGCACGGAGGAGAAGTCGACGAGCACGTCGGCCCGTTCGCCCGGGGCGAGCAGCACCGTGTGTCCGTCGACGTTCAGCACCGTCGGGTCGAGCCGGTCGTAGCGGTAGCGGATCGGTTGGTTCGGCAGCACCACCGGCGCCGGCAGGAGGCCGGCCTCGTTGCCGATCTGGATGAACTCCGGGCCGGCGGCGCGCGGGTCCGGGACACCGCCGTCGCGTCCGTCGGCCGGCCACCCCGCCGGACGGTCCGCGGCTCGGGCGGCGGGCACCATCGGCACCTCACCGGCGTCGGCGTCGGCGAGCGCCCCGTCGGCCGTCCACATCGGCGCGTCGGAGCAGGCGCGGTAGAGCTGGAGGTTGAGGCTACGGTCCAGGCAGGCGTTGAGGATGCGGAACCGGTACGCGCGCGGCCGCACCTCCAGGTACGGATAGGCGACGCCGTTGACGAGCGGGGTGTCGCCGTACGCCTCGGGAACGGCCGACGGGTGCGGTACGCCGGGGCTCAGCGGCGGCTCGTCCGGCGCGCCGACCGGGTCGTGGTACGGGTTCGCCACCCAGCCGTCGGTGCGGGCGTCGTCCGCGTCGGAGGTGCGGGACCAGGGTCCGTAGTCCCACCGGCCGGTGGGGTTGCGTCCGCCGGAGGAGTACGGGTTCTGCCGGGGCTGGTAGACGTGCGGGTGCCAGAGGCTGCCCCGGGCGCCCCAGCGTTCCCGGTCCCAGGTCGGGTCCTCGGCGGCGAGTTGGGTGTCGTCCGGAACGAACGTCTTGTCCTCGATCACCAACGGCACCTGGTCGGCCGGGAGCACCGCGTCGGCGACGAGCTGGTCCTCGGCCGGGTCGGTGAGCAGGTAGAGCGCGAGCTGTCCGCCGTAGACGGTGAGCCGGGCCAGACCGAGGGTGTTGTCGTGCAACCACAGCAGCCGGCCGCTCTGCTCGTTCGGAAAGTAGAGCGTGGTGGCGCCGGCGCCGGGCGCCGGCATGTCCGGCACGTGGGCCAGGCCGGGCCCGGTCGGGTACGGGGTGATCTCGCCGGCGGGGGTGATCCACTGCCCCGGGTTGCCCGCGCTGGTCCAGCCGGTCTGCGCCCCGGCCAGGTGCAGTACGGCCCGGTTCTGCGGGTACGGCGCCGGTCCGTCCAGTGGGCCCAGGCCGGCCCCCTCGATGGTCTCGTCGACCGGCAGAAACAGCTCGCCGGACCGACCGGTGGGGAGCTGGTTGATGAACTTCACCCGGACCGGTCGACCCCTACGGGCGCGGATCATCGGCCCGAGGTGCCACTGCCGCTCCGGAGGCGCCACAGTGTTGTGTCCGGCCGGGTCGGTGCCCAGGTTGAGTTGCCGGTAGCCGCGCAGCCGGGTGACCGGCAGGTCCCGGTGCAGGCGCTGGGCGTACTCCTGTAGGCCGATCTCGTAGTAGTCGCAGCCCGGGTAGCTGATGGTGTCCGGCACCGCCACCGGTAGGCGGCTGCCGAGGTCGCCGTTGCCCGGTTGGCCCGGGAGGGGCAGTGGGTCGACGAACTTGCGCAGCCCGGTCCCGGCCACCACCTGCCCGTCGGGGCCCCGTGTCGGGCGAGGGCTGTGGGCGAAGTTCGGCACCGGGCCGAAGTAGCGGGGCACGACGGCCGGGTCCAGGCTCGACGTGACAACGGCCTCCTCGGCGGTACGGGGGGCCGGCACGGACGCCGCCCCGCCGTCGGCGTCGGCGTCGCGGGTGGTCCGCTCGAAGAAGGTGGAGCGGAGTCTGCGGAACATCGCCATGACTCTCCCCGGTTCGGGGCGCGAGGTCCGCCACCCCGGCGTGGAGGACCTCGGCACTCTGCTGACGGTCGGTGAGCGCTCAACCGCAGCATGCGACTCCGACGGCCGGTTAGGAATTACCCAATCGTCCGTTTCTGCCATGGATCCCGTCTGGCGAGAGCCTGGTCAGCCGGATCTCGGCGGGCCCGGACGCTCGGGCTGGCAGACCGGGCACCAGTAGGTGACCCGTTCGCCCAGTTCCTCCTTGCGGATCGCGGTGCCGCAGCGGCGGCAGGGCTGGGCGCGGCGGCCGTACACGTAGCTGGTCTGCCCCCGGTGCAGTGAGCCGGTGCTGCTCTGCGTCCATCGGCCCCGGTTGGCGGCGAGCAGTCGCTGCGCGAGGGCCACCAGGCCTGGCAGGTCGGGCACTCCGCCCACCGGGGTCCACGGTGACACGCCCCGCAGGAACAGCACCTCGCACTTGTAGAGGTTGCCCACACCGGCCAGGTTGCGCTGGTCGAGCAGCGCCTCGCCGATGGTCTGCTCCGAGTGGTCGGCGAGCCGACGGACCGCCTCGGCCGGGTCCCAGTCGGCGCCGAGCAGGTCGGGGCCGAGGTGGCCGACCAGCTGGTCCTCCTCGACGGTTGGCACCAGCGTCAGATCGTGCAGGTGGTAGCCGACCGCGACAGCGCCGGGGCTGCGCAGCACCACCCGGATCAGGTGCGCGGGCCGGCCGCTCCAGCGTTCCCCCGGGGCGTACGCCCGCCAGGCGCCGTCCATCCGCAGGTGGGAGTGCAGGGTCCAGTGCTCCTCGGTCGGGGCGTTGAGCCGCAGCAGCAGGTGCTTGCCCCGGCTGGCCGACTCGCGGACGGTCCAGTCGGTGAGGTCCGTGGTCGCCAGTTGCGGCACCCGGAAGTCACTGCCGGTGATCCGCGCGCCGGCCAGCGCGCGGTGCAGCACGCGCGCGGTGTTCCAGACGGTGTCGCCTTCGGGCACCCTGCCATCCTCCCTCTGTCGAGCAAGATTCGCATGTGTCGCTATTTGTACTCAGGTTCCTCATGATCTCCTGACATGCGAAGGTCAGGGGGTTCTGAGGAGAATGCCCATGACGCGACCCTCTTGTCGTATCCCATCCGTCGCCCTCATCGCCACCCTCGCCCTCCTGCTCACCACAGCGCTCCTACCCGCGACCGGTCCTGCCCCGGCCGCACCCAGCGGCGCTCCGATCACCCTCGTCGCCGCCGCACCCGGCGGCGAACTGTGGAGCGCCGACCTCACCATCGTCGACAGCGACGATGTCAACGTCCGGCGTACCGCCGCCGGCCTCCGCCTGCGGGAGGCCCGGTCCAATGAGCGCGGCGTCCGCAGCCCGCACAGCGCGGTCGCCGAGGGGATGCTGCTGACCGCGCCCCGCACCCTCGCCCGGCCAGCCACCCGGGTCCGCGCCGAGATCAACGCCGCGGTTCCGGCCGGGGCGACAGTGGAGGCGCAGGTCCGCGGCTGGAGGGCCGCCGGCTGGACGGAGTGGCGGGCGGCCACCGTCGGGGCGGTCTTCGACCGGCCGGTCACCCGGGTGCAGACCCGGGTGGTGCTCACCGCCCCGAACGGCGGCGCCACGGCGACCGTCCGGGGCGTGCGGCTCACCGCCGACGCGAACGCCGCCGTCTCCGCCGCCACACCCGGCCGCACCTATCGGGTGTACGCCACCCGCATCGGGCTGGTCGGTGAGCTGACCGCCAACGGCCGTACCGTGCAACCCCGGGACCACTTCGCGGCGCTGCCGTCGCGGCGAGGGCTCTCCCCGCTCAACACCGGCGACTACACGGTGCGGGTCTGCACCACCAGCGGCTCCCGATGCGAGTACGCCCCGGTCTGGGACGTCGGGCCGTGGAACACCCGCGACGACTACTGGAACCCTTCGTCGGTCCGGGAGAACTGGAAGAACCTGCCGCAGGGTCGGCCCGAGGCGCAGGCGGCGTACCAGTCCGGCTACAACGGCGGACGGGACCAGTTCGGGCGCACCGTGCTCAACCCGGCCGGCATCGACCTTGCCGACGGCACGTTCTGGGACGGGTTGCGGCTGACCACCAACGCCTGGGTGGACGTTGCCTACCTGTGGACCGGAGGCGGGCCGCGCGGCGTGGTCGGTGACGGGCCGCTCAACATCCGCACCGGGGCCAGCACGTCGTACGCGACGCGTGGCCTCGCCGCCCGGCTGGCCCACGTGCCGATCCAGTGCTACGTCACCGGTCAGTCGGTCGCCGGCCCCTACCGGACCACCACCCGCTGGAACCGTCTGGCCAGTGGCCAGTACGTCAGCCACGCGTACATCTCCAGCGTGTACGGCGGCAGCGTGCCGGTCTGCTGAGCAACGCTCACCCCGTCGGGCGCTCCGTCAACGTCAGGGGCGCTCGTCGGGGCGAGCCGTGCGCACCATGTCCTGGTAGCGCGGGTGGCTGGCACCGTAGACGGCGTAGTTGAGACGGGCGTGCGTGAGGCTCAGATCGCCGTTGGGACCGCCCCGGACGGCGTCGGCGTCGGCGTCGGTCTGGCCGTCGTCGGTCCAGAAACAGACGGGGCAGGTCCCCCCGCCGGTCCGGGATGCACAGCAGGGACAGCCCACAGGAACCACATGCTCACCCACCGGAGAAGCATTCCACAGTCGAACATCAGCCCGATACCCGCAGGAGGTCCCCCGGGGAGGCCGCAAGGAGGTCCGCGGCCCGCCCGCCGTTGACAGCGACGGCGACCAGACCGGCCGAATCGACGTACGCCACCAGGCCACCGGCCGGGGCGTCGCCGAAGGTCCGCCCGCGCACCGCCACCAGGGCCGGCGTCGGCCCCGGCGGGCCCACCCGGAGCGTGGCCGGCAGCGGATCGAGCAGCTCGGCCGGCGCGGCCAGTTGGACGTTGCCGAAGTGGTCCACTGTCAGCACCTCGGCGGTGAAGCCCTCGGCGTCCCGGGCCAGCGTCGGCGTCGGAAGTCGCACCAGCCCGGCCGGGTCGACGGGCGGGCCCGCGTCGGCCAGCGGCGCGCCGAGCGCCAGCCGGGCCGCCACCGGTGCGAAGACGTCGCGGCCGTGGAACGTGTGGGACACCCGGGAGGCCAGCCAGCCCGACCCGGTCAGTTCGACCGCGTCGGTCACCCCACCGAGCGCGGTGGCCGCGTCCAGCAGCAATCCGTTGTCCGGTCCGACCAGCAACCCGCCCGGGGTGGCCAGCGCGACCCCCCGTCGAGCGGTGCCCACGCCCGGATCGACCACCGCCACGTGCACTCCCACCGGCAGATACGGCACGGTCTGCGCCAGCACGGCGGCACCCCGCCGGACATCCGCCGGCGGCACCAGATGGGTCACGTCGATCACCCGGGCGGCCGGCGCGATCCGGGCGACGACCCCGTGGCAGGCGGCCACGAAGCCGTCGGTGAGGCCGTAGTCGGTGGTCAGCGAGATCCAGGGCACTGCGGACATGCCCGCACGCTAGTAGAACCGCGGCGTGCTGGCGGATACGGGACAGCGCAGTGGCCGACCGGCCCCTCCCGCCGCCGGAGGACGTTGGGCAGACTGCCCTGGTGACAACTCGGAACCTCCCCGCAGTCGGAATCCTGCTGGTCGCCGTCGCCCTCAGCGCCGGTTGTGGCAGTGACGACGACGGCAGCCCGACCGCGACCCCATCCGTCTCATCCGAGGCGGCCCCGACCGGCCTGCCGACGCCCCAAGCCGCACCCAGCGCCGACGGCGCGACCCCGCCCTCCGCCTCCGCACAGGGCACGACGCAGCGACGGCCGGCGAGCCCGCCGCCGGTGGTGCTGCCGAAGCGCCCGGCCAGTGCGCCCGGCGCGAAACAGGTCGTCGACGCTTTCCGGGCCGCCGGCCTGAAGGTGCCGCGCCCGAAGGACCGCTCGGTCGACTGCGGGCCGGACGGCCTCGGCCTGGGCTGTTCCGAGCTGATGGCCACCGACGCCGTCACTGTCTACGTCTTCCCGGACGAGACCAGCGCCAGCGACATCGCGGAGACCTGGGGTGGTCAGTCGTACCGGCGTGGCGCTGTGGTGCTGAACTACCTGGAGGCAAAGACCCCGGCCGCCGACCGGCCACGCTACGAGAAGGTCCTCAACGGCCTGGGCTGATGTGCCAGCGTGGCCCAAGCATGTCGTTCTCTTGACCGTGATGTCTGTGAGTCATCGTGATGACTCACAGACATCAGGCTCTCTGCCGGATTGCCCTCGGCGGGCCCTGGCGTCAGCCGCGCAGGCGCAGGCCGCGGGGGGTAGCCCGGAAGCCGGCGGCGGTCAACGCGTCCCGCAGCGGCGACGAGTGCACCGCCTCACCGTCGGCCCGTTCCACCGACATCGCGCCCAACGCCCCGGAGTGGACGGCGTCGGCGAGCGCCTTGCCGGCCGCGGCGAGCGTGTCGGTGTCGTCGGTGAAGGAGAGCAACGTCCGGCCGCCGCGTTCGACGTAGAGGACGAGGTCACCGCCGACCTGCACCACCAGGGCGCCCGCCTTGCGGCCGGCCCGGTGCCCGGTCGCCGGGGTGGCACCGTCGCCGGAGTCGATCACCCGTTCCGGCCAGGGCAGCGCCGCGCCGTACGGGTTGGCCGGGTCCGTCGCGGCGAGCACCGTGGCCACCGCGCCCCGACCCCGGGCGCCGTCGGTCGGCTCGGCCAGCGCGCGCAGCCTGTCCACCGCACCGGGTACGGCGAACTGCGCCGCCCCGAGCCCTTCGACGAAGTAACCCCGGCGGGCCGCGCCGCGCTCCTCCAGCGCCGACAACACCGGGTAGACCGCCGAGAACCCGCCGACCACCTGCTCGGCCATCACCGCGCCCCGGGTGACCACCCCGTGCCGCTCCAGCAGCAGGTCGGCGAGCGTGGCGGCGCGTCGGGTCGGGTCGAGGTCCCGCTCCGGGAGACGCGACCACCGGCCGGCGACGGTCGGCGGGCCACCCCGGGTCGGCAGCGCCACCCGACCGGGCCGCCGGTAACGGGTGCGGGGCGCTGACGGCCGGGAGCGGTGCGCGCCGCCGGCGCCGAGCACCGCGCGCAGCGGGGCGAGGGTGTCGTTGCTGAGGTGCCCGGCCCAGACCAGGTCCCAGATCACCCCGGTCAACGCGGCGTCGTCGGTCGAGCCGACCCGGTCGGCCAGCGGGCGGAAGAAGAGCGCCTGCCCGTCGCCGAGCGCGTCGAGCACCGCGTCGTGCAGCGGGGTACGGGTCAACGCCTCGTCCGGGGGTGGAAGCAGCAGCGGCGCGGCGTCCGCGTACGCCAGGGTGACCCACCCGTCGCCCCCGGAGATCGCGCCCGACCCGGCCCAGAGCACCTCCCCGCTGGCGCACAGCTCGTCGAGCTGGGCGGGGGAGTAGTCCGCGACCCGAGCGGGCAGCACCAACCGCTCCAGCGCGGACGCCGGCACCGCGGTGCCCTGCAACTGCTCCACAGTGGCGGCGAGCGCCTCCACACCTCGGGCGGACGAACCGACCTGCTGCCAACGTGGCAGGAACGTCGCCAGCGCCCGGGGCGGCACCGGCTCGATCTCCCGGCGCAGCGCGGCGAGGGAGCGGCGGCGCAGCATCCGCAGCACCTCGGCGTCGCACCACTGGGCGCCGGCCGAATCCGGGGTGAACTCCCCGGAGACCACCCGACCGGTGGCGCCGAGCCGGCGCAGCGCCTGCTCGACGACGAACACCCCGAGCCCGAACCGGGCCGCGCAGCTGGCCGCGGCGAACGGCCCGTGGGTGCGGGCGTAGCGGGCCACCAGGTCACCGAGCGGATCGGCCACCGGGGCGAGGTACGCCTCGGCCACCCCCATCGGCAGCGCCACGCCGAGGGCGTCACGCAGGCGGGCGGCGTCCTCGACGCCCACCCAGCGCTGCTCGCCCGCGATCCGGACCCGCAACACCCGGCGGGTGGCCTCCAGCTCGCTGAGCCACGTCTCCGGCACACCCCGCTCGGTCAACTCGGTGTCGCTCAGGTCACCGAGCACCCGCAGCAGCTCGACGACGTCCTCGGCGTCGCGGGGGCGGCGCTGATCGGTCAGCCACCGCAGTTGCCGGTCGGTCTCGGTGAGCACCGCCGGGTCGAGCAACTCCCGCAGGTCGACCCGGCCGAGCAGCTCGCCGAGGAGCGTGGAGTCGAGGGCGAGGGCAGCGGCGCGGCGCTCGGCCAGGGGGGCGTCGCCCTCGTAGAGGAACGCGCCGACGTAGCCGAAGAGCAGCGACCGCGCGAACGGCGACGGCGCGCTGGTCTCCACCTCGACCAGCCGCACCTTGCGGGTGGCCAGGTCGCGCATCAACCCGGCCAGCGCCGGCTGGTCGAAGACGTCCTGGAGGCACTCCCGGGCGGCCTCCAGGGTGACCGGGAAGTCCGCGTACTCGCGGGCGACGTCGAGCAGTTGCGCGGCGCGTTGTCGTTGCTGCCAGAGCGGTTGGCGGCGGCGCGGGTCGCGGCGCGGCAGCAGCAGGGACCGGGCGGCGCACTCCCGGAAACGGGCGGCGAAGAGGGCGGAGGTGCCTACCGACTCTTCCACGAGCTGGGTGATCTCGTCGGGCTCGAAGACCACCACGTCGGCGCCGGGCGGCTCGTCGGCGGTGTCCGGAAGTCGCACCACTATGCCGTCGTCGGACGGCATCACCTGGGCGTCGACCCCGTACCGCTCGGCCAGCCGGCGGCCCACAGCGAGGGCCCAGGGTCCATTGACCCGGGCACCGAGCACGCTGTGCACGGCCAGCCGCCAGTCACCCAGCTCGTCGCGGAACCGCTCGACCACCACCGTGCGGTCGTCGGGCAACGAGCGGGTGGCTTCCCGCTGCTCGCGCAGGTAGGCCATCAGGTTGCCGGCGGCCCAGTCGTCCAGCCCTCCGTCACGCAGCGCGGCCAGGGCCGCCTCGTCGGTCTGGCGCAGCAGGGTGCGTACCCGGGCGCCGATGGCCCGGCCCAGCTCCACCGGCCGACCCAGCTGGTCGCCCTTCCAGAACGGCATGCGCGCGGCCTGCCCCGGCGCGGGCGAGACCAGCACCCGGTCCGGAGTGATCTCCTCGATCCGCCAGGAGGACGAGCCGAGCAGGAAGACGTCGCCGACCCGGGACTCGTAGACCATCTCCTCGTCCAGCTCGCCGACCCGGGCGGCCCGTTCGGCGCCGGCCAGGAACACGCCGAACAGGCCCCGGTCGGGGATCGTCCCGCCGCTGGTCACCGCGAGGCGCTGCGCTCCCTGGCGGCCGGTGAGCAGGTCGGTGGCCCGGTCCCAGACCAGTCGGGGGCGCAGCTCGGCGAACGCCGTGGACGGGTAGCGGCCGGAGAGCATGTCGAGCACGGCGTGCAGCGCCGAGTCGGGCAGCTCGGCGAAGGGCGCGGCCCGGCGGACCAGCACTGCCAGATCGCCCAGCGGCCACGGCTCCAGCGCCACCATCGCGACGATCTGCTGGGCCAGCACGTCCAGTGGGTTGCGCGGGTAGTGCAGCTCCTCGATCGCGCCGGCGGTCATCCGCTCGGCGACCACCGCGCAGGAGAGCAGGTCACCGCGATGCTTGGGGAAGACCACCCCCCGCGAGACCGCGCCCACCTGGTGCCCGGCCCGGCCGACGCGTTGCAGGCCGGCGGCCACGCTGGGCGGCGCCTCGATCTGCACCACCAGGTCGACAGCGCCCATGTCGATGCCCAGCTCCAGGCTGGAGGTGGCCACCACCGCCGGGAGCTGACCGGACTTGAGCGCCTCCTCGATGTGCTTGCGCTCCTCCCGGGAGACGCTGCCGTGGTGGGCGCGGGCGATCACGGGCGCCGCGCCGGTGGCCGCGCCGGACTGGGCCATCACCTCGGCCGGCGGCCGGTTGCGCAGCGGACCGGCGGGGCCACCCCAACGCCGCGCGCCGGATGCCGGGCCGTCGTCGCCCGCCGGGTCGTCGCCGGCCGGCAACCCCTCCGGTACGCCGATCGCGCCCTCGCCCGCCGCGGATGCGGCCACCGCCTCGGCGGCCAGCTCGTTGAGCCTTGCGCAGAGGCGCTCGGCACTGCGCCGGGAGTTGGTGAAGACGATCGTCGAGCGGTGCTGCCCGATGAGGGTGAAGACCCGCTCCTCCACGGCCGGCCAGATCGACGCCCGACGTGGCCCGGGCCCGCCGAGGTCGTCCTCCGGTGGCTGCTCCTGCTCGTCGAGGCGGGTCATGTCCTCCACCGGGACCTCCACGCTGACCTCGATGGTCTTAGGGGTGGCCGGCTGCACCACGTCGACCGGGCGGGCGCCGCCGAGGAAGTGCGCACAGGCGTCGATCGGCCGGACGGTGGCCGAGAGGCCGATGCGCTGCGCCGGGGCGGGCAGCAGCTCGTCGAGGCGTTCGAGGGAGAGCGCGAGGTGGGCGCCGCGTTTGCTGCCGGCCACCGCGTGCACCTCGTCGACGATCACCGTCTGGACGCCGCGCAGCGAGTCCCGAGCCGCGGAGGTGAGCAGCAGGAACAGCGACTCGGGTGTGGTGATGAGGATGTCGGGTGGGGTGCGGGCGAAGGCTCGTCGCTCGTCGGCGGGCGTGTCGCCGGTGCGCATGCCGACGGTGATGTCGGGCGGTGCGACGCCCAGCCGGGTGGCCGCCTGCCGGATGCCGGCCAGCGGGGCGCGCAGGTTGCGCTCGACGTCGACGGCGAGGGCCTTGAGCGGGCTGACGTAGAGCACGCGGCATCGCTGGCGGGCCTCGGCCGGTGCTGGCTCGCGGGCGAGCCGGTCCAGCGACCAGAGGAAGGCCGCGAGTGTCTTGCCCGAGCCGGTGGGCGCCACCACGAGCGCGTTGCGGCCGGCGGCGACCGACCGCCAGGCGCCGGTCTGCGCGGCGGTCGGGGCGGCGAAGGCGTTGTCGAACCAGGCGCGGGTGGCCGGGCCGAACCCGGCCAGCACCGCACCGGCGTCTGCTTCTGCCCCGGTCACCGGTCCATCGTGCCCCGCCGGTCCGACATCCACTAACGACCTCACGACGGAATGAGCCAGCTAAAGGCAAAAAGCGCGGAAGGTGCGCTTAATACGTTAAGTCTCACTTAACTGCTTGCTTCTAAGGAGCAACATAAAGTAACTTCACTCGCAACGCGAACCGGGGTGAGGGGATGTGATGGCCGGCGAGCAGCGCACCGTCGAACCGGGCACCGACGTGCTGATTCGCAAGGTCGACAGCCACCTCGCCGCGCTCCGCGCCGGCCTGCACGGCCCCGAGCTCGAGCTCGCCGAACGCCTCGCCCACTGTCTGCGAGAGATGGTTCTCTGCACCGCCCAGGCCAGCGCCGCCGACCGGGGTCAGGTCCGCGTTGCCGTGCACTACTTCGTGCTCCGTCGCGAGAGCCGTGGCCGCCTGCTGTCGGTGCGGTCGCTGACCGCCGCCGAGCGGGTGGTCGACCGGGTCGCCCGCCAACTCGGCCGCCTCGACCTGCTGGCCGTGCTCCGTCGCGACCGCCCCACCCCCGACGACGCGCAACCCCTCAACAACGCCCTGCTGCGCTGACGACACCGCACCTCCTCTTCCACGTTGATCAAGAGGTTTGCGTCATCCGCGCCCGCGTTCCTGACGCAAACCTCTTAATCAACGGCCTGAGCTGAGGGTTAGGGCTGCGGCTGTCCGGGCGAATTCCGGCAAAACCGCCCGGCGGGGGAGGAACTGGCGTCTGATCGCTGCTAGGCGCCACCGCTGCCACGGGCGTCGGCCATGTCGATCGGGAGCGCAGGTGCTGGTACTGCTCATCCTCCATCTCGTGGCGGCCCTCGCCGCGCCCCTGCTCGTCCGCTGGTGGGGTCCGCGCGCGTGCTACCCGCTGGCGCTCGCGCCGGCCGCAGCGTTCTGCTGGGCGGTGGCCCGCACCCCGGCCGTCGCCGACGGCGGGGCGGTGGTCGAGACGTACCCGTGGATCCGGCAGTTGGGCCTCGACATCGCGTTCCGGCTCACCACACTGTCCTGGCTGATGACGCTGCTGATCGGCGGCGTCGGCGCGTTGGTGCTGGTCTACAGCGCCCGCTACTTCGGTGCCGGTTCCATCGGGCTGGCGCAGTTCGCCGCGGTCCTGGTCGCGTTCGCGGGCGCGATGCTCGTCCTGGTCTTCGCCGACGACCTGCTGCTGCTCTACGTCGGCTGGGAGCTGACCACGATCTTCTCGTACCTGCTGATCGGGCACAGCACCGAACGGCGGTCCAGCCGCTGGGCGGCGGCGCAGGCGTTGACAGTCACCACGCTGGGCGGCCTCGCCATGCTGGTCGGCTTCATCATGCTGGGCGAGCACGCCGGCACCTACCGCTGGTCGGAGATCAGCGCACAGCCGCTGCCCGGCGGCGGGTACCTGGTGGGCGCCGTGCTGCTGATCCTGGCGGGTGCCCTGTCCAAGTCGGCGGTGCTGCCGTTCAGCTCGTGGCTCCCGGTGGCGATGGCGGCACCCACGCCGGTCAGCGCCTATTTGCACGCCGCCGCCATGGTCAAGGCCGGCGTCTACCTGGTCGGGCTGCTCGCCCCGGTGCTCGCCACGGTCGGCCCGTGGCGGCCGCTGGTGCAGGTCGCCGGCGTGGCGACCATGCTGCTCGGCGGATGGGCCGCGCTGCGCCAGACCGACCTCAAGCTGCTGCTGGCGTACGGGACGGTCAGTCAGCTCGGCCTGCTGGTGGCGGTGACCGGCTCGGGCACCCCGGACGCCGCGCTGGCCGGCACCGCGATGCTGCTGGCGCACGCCCTGTTCAAGGCGGCGCTGTTCCTGGTCGTCGGCATCATCGACCACGGTGCCGGCACCCGTGACCTGCGCGAGCTGTCCGGGGTGCGGCACTGGTCCCGGACTCTGTTCGTGGTCGCCGTGCTGGCCGCGGCGTCGATGGCCGGTGTGCCGCCGCTGGTCGGCTTCGTCGCCAAGGAGGCGGTGTTCGGGGCGTTCACCGACCAGCCCGTGCTGCTCACCGGCCTGGTCGCCGGCACGGTGCTCACCGTCGCGTACAGCGCCCGCTTCCTCTGGGGCGCATTCGCCGACCGGCCCGGTGTGGCGCCGGTCCCGCCGGGGCCGATCGCCGCGTCGCTGCTGGTCCCGCCCGCGGTGCTCGCCGGTGTCGGTCTGCTCGCCGGTCCGGCCGCGAGCGTGCTGGACCACCTCCTGCGCCCGTACGCCGATCTGCTCGGCGGGGTCGACGCGCACCTGGCGCTCTGGGCCGGACCGACACCGGCGCTCGGCCTGTCCGTGCTGGCGCTCGTCGGCGGCGGCCTGCTCTTCGCCGTGCGCGGGCCGCTCGCCCCGGTGCTGGCCCGGCTCCGATCACCGGTGAGTGGAAACCAGGGGTACGAGTGGGTCATCGGCCGGTTCGACCGGCTGGCCATCGACGTCACCGGCGCGACCCAGCGTGGCTCACTGCCGCAGTATCTGGGCATCATCCTGGTCACCCTGGTGCTGGTGCCCGGTGCGGCGATGATCTCCGCCAGCCCCTGGCGGGCGCGGATTCCGCTCTGGGACAGCCCTCTGCAACCGGTGGTCGTCCTGGTGATCACGGTGGCGGCGGTGCTGGCGGTCGGTGCCCGTCGCCGGTTGACCGCGATGCTGCTGGTGGGCATGACCGGCTACGGCACGGCGATGCTCTTCGTGCTGCACGGAGCGCCCGACCTGGCGCTCACCCAGTTCCTGGTGGAAACGTCGACGATCGCGGTCTTCGTGCTGGTGCTGCGTCGCCTGCCGGAGCGGTTCTCGGCCCGCCCGCTGCGCCGTACCCGCTGGGCCCGTCGGGTGATCGGGGTGGCGGCGGGGTTGGTGGCCGCCGGGTTGGCCCTCACCGCCGTCGGCGCGCGCCGGGCGCCGGACATCTCCGCCGCCTTTCCCGACCTGGCGGTGGTGCACGGGTACGGCCGCAACGTGGTCAACGTGACCCTCGTCGACATCCGGGCCTGGGACACGATGGGCGAGCTGGCGGTGCTGGTGGTGGCCGCGACAGGGGTGGCCAGCCTGATCTTCGAGCGCTCCCGCACCGGGCCACGGCCACGCCGGCCCGACTCCGAGCAGGGGGTGGGTGGACGCGGCCGACCGGTCTGGCTGCGCGGTGGCCCGACCCTCTATGAGGAACGTCGCTCGATCGTGTTGGAGGTGGTCATCCGGCTGATCTTCCACACCGTGGTGCTGTTCTCGCTGTTCCTGCTCTTCTCCGGGCACAACGCGCCGGGCGGCGGGTTCGCCGGCGGACTGGTGGCGGGTCTCGCCCTGGTGGTGCGCTATCTGGCCGGCGGCCGGTACGAACTGACCGAGGCGGCCCCGATCGGCGCCGGCGCGATTCTCGGCGCCGGGCTGGCCATGGCGGTGGGCAGTGGCGTGGTGGCGTTGCTGGTCGGCGGGACGGTGTTGGAGAGCGCGAAGGTCGACCGAGCCCTGCCACTGGTCGGCGACGCCCATCTGGTCACGTCGCTCTTCTTCGACATCGGCGTGTATCTGGTCGTGATCGGGTTGGTGCTGGACATCCTGCGCAGCCTCGGTGCCGAGGTGGACCGGCACATCGAGGCCACCGGAACGGCCACCGGCGGGTTGGCCGTCGACAAGGGGGACCGGGCGTGAGCGTGAGGAGTGAGCCGGGTTTGCGAGCCCCGCAGTCGCGAACAGAGGTGGAACCGTGACGCGGAGCGGTGCGGGGCCGACGTTGGTGCTGGTGCTGGCCGTCGCGGTGCTGGTCGGCTGCGGGGTCATCCTGCTGTTGGAGCGCAGCCTGACCCGGATCCTGCTCGGGGTGGTCATGCTCGGCAACGGGGTGAACCTGTTGATCCTGTTGGGCGGGCGGTCCGGCGGGGCGCCGATCGTCGGCACGGGCCCGGTGGAGCAGATGAGTGACCCGCTGCCACAGGCGATGGTGTTGACCTCCATCGTGATCACCTTCGGGTTCACCGCGTTCCTGCTCGCTGTGGCGTACCGCAGCTGGTATCTCTCCGGCGACGACGAGGTGCCCGACGACCTGGAGGACCGGCAGATCATCCGCCGGGCCGGGCGCAACGAGGTGGGTGCGGCCGATCGCGGTGGGGAGGGCCCGAACGGTGACCCGGAACAGGTCGATCCCGAGCCGGCCCGTCGTCGGTTACGACGCGGGGACGAGTCGTGATGCGCGCCCTGGTGCCGCTGCCGGTGGTGGTGCCGCTGCTCGGTGCGGCGCTGACCCTTCTGTTGGCCGGGAAGCCCCGAACCCAGCGCGCGATCAGCGTGCTGTGTCTGGGAGGCACGCTCACTGTGGCGGTGCTGCTGTTGGTGCAGGCGTACCGGCACGGGCCGGTGGTGGTGGCGGTCGGGGGGTGGCCGGCGCCGGTCGGCATCGTCCTGGTGGCCGATCAACTGGCCGCGCTGATGCTGGTGGTCTCCTCGGCGGTGACCCTCTGCGTGCTGCTCTACTCGATCGGCCAGGGTCGCAGTGAGACGAGCGAGAGCTCGCCGGTGTCGATCTTCCACCCGACGTACCTGGTGCTCACCGCCGGCGTCACCAACGCGTTCCTGGCGGGTGACCTGTTCAACCTCTTCGTCGGGTTCGAGATCCTGCTGGCCGCCAGCTTCGTGCTGATCACCCTGGGGGGCACCGAGACCCGGATCCGGACCGGGTCGACGTACGTGGTGGTCAGCATCCTCTCCTCGATGATCTTCCTGACCTCGGTGGGTCTGGTGTACGCGGCCACCGGCACGCTCAATCTCGCCCAGCTCGCCCAGCGCCTCGACGACCTGCCCGACGGTGTCCGACTGGCCCTGGAGCTGATGTTGCTGCTGGCCTTCGCGATCAAGGCGGCGGTCTTCCCCCTGTCGGCCTGGCTGCCGGACAGCTACCCCACCGCGCCGGCCCCTGTCACTGCCGTGTTCGCGGGTCTGCTCACCAAGGTGGGCGTCTACGCGATCATCCGCACCGAGACGTTGCTGTTTCCCGGTGGGCGTGCCCACATCCTGCTCATGGTCGTCGCCGGGTTGACCATGGTGATCGGCATCCTCGGTGCGGTGGCCCAGTCCGACCTGAAGCGACTCTTCTCGTTCACACTGGTCAGTCACATCGGCTACATGATCTTCGGGGTGGCGTTGAGCACCGTCGCCGGCCTCTCCGGCGCGATCTTCTACGTGGTGCACCACATCACCATCCAGACCACGCTGTTCCTCGTCGCCGGGCTGGTCGAGGAGCGTGCCGGCAGCACCGACCTGCGTCGTATCGGCGGGCTGGCCCGGGTGGCGCCGCTGCTGGGTGTGCTCTTCTTCATCCCGGCCATGAATCTCGCCGGAGTGCCACCGTTCTCCGGCTTCCTCGGCAAACTCGGCCTGCTCCAGGCCGGGGTGGCCGCCGGCGGGCCACTGCCCGGGGTGCTGGTCGCGGCCGGCACACTGACCAGCCTGCTCACCCTGTACGTGGCGTCCCGGGTGTGGAACATCGCCTTCTGGCGTGCGCCCCGGCTTGCCACCAGCGAGCCTGTCGTCCAGTTGCCGAGGCTGATGGTGGGCGCCACGGTGGCCCTGGTCGCCATCGGGCTGGCGTTGACGGTGCTGGCCGGTCCGCTCTTCGACGTCACCGCCGACGCGGCTGAGGACCTGCGGCTGCGTACCCCGTACGTCCGTGCCGTGCTGCCGGGCGGTGTGCCGTGACCGGCTCCCCGGAGCCAACTCCCGACGCCCCCGGCCCCGCCGTTGTGGGGCGGGGCCGGCTCGGGCGCTGGCGGGACCAGGCGGTGGCGCTCGGGTGGCTGGTGCTGGTCTGGAACCTGCTGTGGGGCGACATCAACTGGGCCAACCTGGTCGGTGGCCTGCTGGTGGGTGCGGCAGTGCTGGTGTTCTTCCCGCTTCCGGAGGTCAGCTTCGGTGGCCGGTTGCGACCGTTGGCGCTGCTGGTGTTCGCGGGCCGGTTCGCCGTCGAGTTGGTCAGCGCGAGCCTGCACGTCGCACGGATCGCCGTGCAGCCCGGCTACCGGCCGCGCGGGGCGGTCATCTCGGTCCGGTTGCGGGTGTCCACCGACCTGAACCTGGCGCTCACCGCCGAGGCGGTCTCGTTGGTGCCGGGCACCTTGATCCTCGAGGTGGACCGGGACTCCGGAACGCTTTACCTGCACGTCCTGGACACTCACGGCCCGGGGGACCTGGACGTGGCCCGGGCCCGCACGCTCGCCGTCGAGCGGCGAATCGTCCGCGCGGTCGGCTCCACCAGCGAACTGCGCCGACTCGACGTCACCTCACCCGAGAAGGGAACCCTCCCGTGACCACCTTCCTGGCCGTCGTCCTCACCGCACTGCTGTCGGTGACCGCGCTTCTCGCGCTGGCCCGCCTCTATCGTGGCCCGTCGCTGGTGGATCGGGTGATCGCCGCGGACATGCTGCTCGCCACGATGGTCGGCGCGGTGGGCGCCGAGGCGGCGGTCAACCGGCACGCCACCACGCTGCCCGTGCTGGTGGTGCTCTCCCTGCTCGGCTTCGTGGGCTCGGTGTCGCTGGTCCGCTTCGCCGTCCGGGAGCAGCAGTGATCGCGACGATCGCGGACTGGCTCGGCGCCGGTTGTCTGGTGGCCGGCGCGCTGCTAGCCCTGGCCGCCGGGATCGGCGTGCTGCGTTTTCCGGACGCGCTGTCCCGGATGCACGCGGCCACCAAGCCGCAGGTGCTCGGGGTGCTCCTGTTGCTGCTGGGCATCGCGTTGCGGCTGCGGTCCCCGGCCGACCTGGGCATGATCCTGCTGGTGGCGGTCTTCCAGTTGGCGACCGCGCCGGTGGCGGCGCAGATGATCGGGCGGGCCGCGTACCGGTCGGGGCGGCTCGACCGGGGTCTGCTCGACGCCGATGAGCTGGCCGACCGCGGACCAGGCGGCGGGCCGGCGGGGCCGGCGGGCCCGGCGTGACGACCGCCGAGGCGGCGGGCCGGCGGGGCCGGCGTGACGACCGGTGGGGCCCGCTGAACCGGACGTTCCGCTCCTTCGGCCCACCCCCAGCGGAGTCCCAGCCAGCGCGGATAAAATGACAGCATGATCGACTCTTCTGCCCAGGAGGGCAGCAGTAGCCAGCCGGGTCGTGCCCGGCATATCCCCGTACCGACGACCCCGGGAGCCCTGAGCGACCCGTGTTGATCGTCGTTGGTCTCCTTCTGATCATTCTTCTCACTGCCGCCACCGGTTACTTCGTGGCGCAGGAGTTCGGCTACGTCGCCGTGGACCGGGGCAAGCTGCGCCAGCTTGCCGATGACGGCGATCAGGCCGCCGCCCGGGCCCTGACCGTCACCAGCCGGCTCTCCTTCGTGCTCTCCGGTGCCCAACTCGGCATCACCGTCACCGCGCTGCTGGTCGGCTACGTCGCCGAGCCGTACCTGGGCGGTGGCCTCGCCGACCTGCTCGGGGTGGCCGGCGTCAGCGAGGCGGTCAGCCTGCCGCTGTCGGTGGCGTTGGCCCTGGTCATCGCCACCATCGTGCAGATGGTCCTCGGTGAGCTGGCCCCGAAGAACCTGGCCATCGCCCGGGCCGAGCAACTGGCCCGGGCGCTGAGCCGCTCCACCCTGATCTACCTCGCCGTCGCCGGGCCGCTGATCCGGCTCTTCGACCGGGCCTCGGTCCGGCTGCTGCGCCGCATCGGCATCGAGCCGATCGAGGAGCTGCCCAGCGGCGCCACCCCGGCGGACCTGGAACAGATCATCGCCGAGTCCCGCGAGGAGGGCAGCCTCGACGCCGAGATGTCCACGCTGCTCGACCGAGGTCTGGACTTCCGCGAGCTGACCGCCGGCGAGGCCATGGTGCCGCGCGTCGACGTGCACACCGTCCGGGCGCACGAACCGGTGAGCCGGGTGGTGGAGCTGCTGGACACCGGCCACTCCCGCTTCCCGGTACGCGGTGCGGAGGGCGTCGACGACCTGCTCGGCATCGTCGGCATCGCCGACGTGCTCGGCGTACCCCCGGGGGAGCGGGCCACCACCCCGGTGAGCGCTGTGGCCGGGCCGCCGCTGCTCGTACCGGAGACGTTGCCCCTACCCACGGTGCTCGACCGTCTACGGTCCGGGCACCGGCAGATGGCGTGCGTGGTCGACGAGTACGGCGGCTTCGCCGGCGTCATCACGCTGGAGGACATCGCCGAGGAGCTGGTCGGCCCGATCCGCGACGAGGACGACCCACCAGAGCGGGCGCCGGCCCGGCAGGACGACGGGTCCTGGGTGGTGCCGGCCCGCTGGCGGATCGACGAGGTCGCCGACAGCACCGGCATCGCCCTGCCCGAGGCCCCCGAATACGACACCCTGTCCGGGCTTGTGATGCGGGAGCTGGGCCGGGTGCCCGAGGTCGGTGACCGGCTGGAGATCAGCCTGCAACCCGAGGGGGCGGACGGTGAGGACAACGAGACGGAGCCCCGGGCTCTGGTCGAGGTGCTGGCCGTGGACCGGCACGTGGCCGACTCGGTGCGGCTGCAGTTGACCACACCCGAGGTGACCGCGTGAGCCCCGGGATCGCGCTGTTCAGTTCGGTGATCCTGCTGGCGCTGAACGGATTCTTCGTGGCCGCCGAGTTCGCTCTGGTGGCCAGCAAGCGCTACCGCCTGGAGCAGGCGGCGGCGAACGGCGGTCGAGCGGCACGGGCCGCGCTGGATGGCGTCCGCGAACTGTCGCTGATGCTGGCCGGCGCGCAGCTCGGCATCACGCTGTGCACCCTGGGTCTCGGCGCGCTGGCCGAGCCGGCGATCGAGCACCTGCTCAGCCCCCTGCTGCACGCGGTGGGCCTACCGGACGCGGCCAGTCACCTGATCGCCCTGGTCTTCGCCCTCGGGGTGGTGACCTTCCTGCACCTGGTGGTGGGGGAGATGGCACCGAAGTCGTGGGCGATCACCGACGCGGAGCGCTCGGCGACACTGCTCGCGTTGCCGTTCCGCGCCTTCGCCCGGGTTTCTCGGCCGGTGCTCTCCGCGCTGAACGCCCTGGCCAACGCGATCCTGCGACTGTTCGGCGTCAACCAGCAGGACCAGCTCGCCCAGGTGCACGGCCCGGACGAGCTGCGGATCCTGCTGGAGCAGTCCCGTGAGCACGGGCTGCTCGGTGCCGAGCAGCACCAACTGCTGACCAGCATGCTGGAGTTGCAGGGCACGTCGGTGGCGCAGGTGATGGAGCCGTTCGCCACCATGGTCACCGTCCGCCGGGACGACCCGGCCGAGCGGATCGAGGAGGTCAGCCGGGACAGCGGCCGATCCCGGCTCGCGGTGCTCGACGAGGCGGGCGACGTGTGCGGGCTCGTGCACGTCCGGGAGGCGGTACGGGTGGTCACCACCGGCCGGGTCGCCACCGCCGGCGAGCTGATGACCCCCGCGTTCACACTGCCCGCGACGTCCTCGGTCACCGAGGCGGTGGCGGCGATGCGGGCCCGGCAGTCGCAGCTCGCGCTGGTCCGCAACGGCGGTGGCCCGGCCCGGCCGATCGGCTTCGTGGCCCTGGAGGACCTCCTGGAGGAGGTCATCGGGGAGTTCGACGACGAGACCGACACGGTCCCGCGCGGGCGTCGTTTGCGCTGACGTGCCGACCCGGCCGCACTGACGACGTGCGGCCGGGTCGACGTCGGTGCTGTTCGACGTCGGCGGGCTTGAGATCACCTCGACGGGGTAGGCGTGGCTGGTGCGGGGCGTTCTGTCCCCGTTCCGGGAGGGGGCGCGCGGTGCGGCTGACGGGAGTGTCCCCGGAGTCCGGCGGCACCGGACTCTCCGTGCAGACCACGCTGCCCAACCCGAGTACCCGTCCGGGCCTGCGCCTGCCCGGCCGGGTGACAGTCGCGGCCGGGCCGGAGGACGTGCTGGTGCGGCACATCCGACTCGGCCTCGTCACCACTGTCGAACCGGACGATCCGGCCGCGGCCCGACGTCTCGTGCAGTTCCACCATCTGCCGATCGCCGGCCGGTTCGTCGTGCCGGCCGGTCGGCGGCGGGCGGTCGACTTCGCGTTCCCGCTGCCGTGGGAGACCCCGGTGACCACCTTCGGTGGGGTGCCGCTGCTGAGCCTGCGGATGGGCCTGCGGACCGAGGTGTCGCTCGACCCCGACCTCGACCAGGGGGCCATGGTGCCGGTCTTCGTGCATCCGATCCCCACCCAGCAGCACGTGCTGGCGGCGCTGGACACGCTCGGCTTCATGATCCGCCAGTCCGGGTTGCTGGAGGGCGGGTTGCCGGGGGTGGAGCACACACTGCCGTTGCACCAGCGCTGGGGCTACTGGGTGGGGCCGCTCTACGCCGGCCCGATCACCGAGCTGGAGGTGATCTTCGTGACCAACTCGGCGGGCCTGGAAGCGATCCTCTGGATGGATCGCCGGCTGGCGCTGGCCGGAATCACCCACCAGAGCATCAGCAGGTTCCGGATCTGGCACGAGGACGCCGACCGGCGGGACTGGGTCGCCACAGTGGACGGCTGGATCCGCCAGGCGATCAACCGGCACGCCGCCGCGGCCGCGCACGCCGACTGGTCCGCGCAGATCGCCGGGTCGGCCCACGTCAGCCGCCATCCCGACGAGCCGATCCGATCCGGCTACGGCCTGGGCGGCACTGCCGGAGGCGCCGGCGTGGGAGGCGGCGGCTCCGGCGGCGACGGCACCTGACCGTCCCCCCGGCCCGCGCCCCCGGCCCCGCCCTCTCTCCCCCCGGGCCCGCGCCCCCGGGGCCCCGCCCTCCCACCCCGCGATCTTGCAGTTTCTGCGGCGACAAAACGGCTCAGAATGCGCGTTTCAACGACCGAAAGTGCAAGATCGCGGCAGGCGGGCGGGCAGGCGGGCGGGCGGGCGGGCGGGCGGGCCGGCGGGCAGCGAGGGCGCGGGTGGGGGTTGGGGTTGGATTAACCCGCGCTGGCGGTGGCCAGCTTGAGGCTGAAGGCCAGGAACAGGGCGGCCACGGCGGTGGTGCCACCGGCCGCCAGGCGGCGGCGCTGGCGGAACTGGGCGGCCAGGAACGTGCCCGCGAAGATCAACGCGGTCAGGTAGAGCGCGCTGGTCACCTGCGCGATCAGCCCGAGCAGCAGGAACGACAGCGCCGGCCAGGCATAGCCGGGGTCGACGAACTGGATGAAGAACGAGATGAAGAACAGGATCGCCTTCGGGTTCAGCAGGCTGATCACCAGCGCCTTGCGGAACGGGCTGCGCATCGCCGCCGGCTCCGCGGCGTCGATGAGCCGCGGCGTGCTCGGGTCGTTGCGGTCGCGCCAGCGGCGCGCGGCGCCGAGCAGCATGGTCACCCCGACATAACCGAGGTACGCGGCACCGGCGTACTTGATCACCATGAACAGCGGCGGGTACGCCTTGAGTAGCGACGCCACACCGGCGGCGGAGAGGAACATCAGCACCCCGTCGCCGACGAACACGCCACCGGCGGCCCGGTAGCCGACCGCGACGCCCCGCTTGGCCGCGGTCGAGAGCACGAAGAGTGAGTTCGGCCCGGGCAGCAGGATGATGGCCACGGTGCCCAGCACGTACGTCCAGATGTCGGTGATCCCCAGCACGCCCGCCATCATCACGCCACCGGTGCCGTCCGCAGAAGTCTTTCTCGCAGCCTGGCCTGTGCGTTCGGCCACTCGTCGACGGTCATCGCGTACTGCACGGTGTCCCGCCAGGAGCCGTCCGGGCGTTGCCGGTGCATCCGCAGCACCCCCTCCCGGGTCGCGCCGAGGCGTTCGATGGCCGCCTGGGAGCGAACGTTGCGGATGTCGGTGTGCCAGGCGACCCGTACCGCGCCCAGGTCGTCGAAGGCCCGGCCGAGCAGCAGAAGCTTCGCCTCGGTGTTGATCCCGGTACGCCACCAGGACCGGCCGAGGAAGGTGTGCCCGATGGCCACCGCACGCCGCTCCGGATCGATGTCGTAGTAGGAGGTGCTGCCCACCACCACCCCGGTCGCCGCGCATCGCTGCACCCAGGCCACCCGCTCGCCCCGGTGCTGGGCGGCCAGGGCGGTCCGGATCACCTCGGCGGTGTCGGCGGGGGCGGTGGGCGGCGTGACGCTGAGGTGCCGCCACACCACGGGGTCCGCGGTGGCGGCGTGCAACTCGTCGGTGTGCGCCAACTCCAGCGGCTCCAGCCGAACGTGTTCACCGTGCAGCGGCACCGGCTCGTGCCAGGGCGTGCGGGGCGTCCGCAGGTACGCCGGCAGCGGCGCGGTGACCCCGGAGTCCGGCTCGGGTGCCCCGGCGGTGAGTCGCAGTGGCAGCACGCCGGCCCAGTGCGGGAGGTCCAGGTCGGCCTCGTCCTCGCGGACCCCGCCGGCGCGGGCCCGGACGGACACCTCGCGCAGTGGCAGCGCCAGTACGGCGGTCTCGGCCAGCTCCCGACGGCTGGGCGGACGGGTGGCGGTGCTGCGTCCCGCGCCGACCTTCTCGACCAGCGCGGTGAGCATGGCGAGCTTCTCCCGCTCGTCGCTGACCAGTCGGGCGGTGCCGTGCGCGACGACCGAGCGGTAGTTGGCGCTGTGGTGGAACTGGGAACGGGCGTAGACCAGCCCGTCGAGCACTGTCACCACGACGCAGACCGGTAACCCGTCGTCGCCCCGGGCGGCGAGCAGCGGCCGACTGCCGGTGGAGCCGTGCAGGTAGAGCGTGTCGCCGATGCGGACGTGCAGGGTGGGCAGCGCCCGTGGCTGGCCGTCGACGACGAAGCTGAGCGCGCAGTCGTACGCCTCGTCGAGCACGGCGTGGGCGGCGGCCTGGTCGTAGCTCATCTTGTCGCGGGAGCGGTGGGGTGTGGTCCGGGCGGTGGGTGGATACATGCGCGCGCCCCTTTGTTCTAGTACAATCTCTTATTTGTGTCAGCACACTATCAGCTCACCGGTACGACAGCCGTCGAGATTTCGGCCAGCATCGAGTCGGGCATCCGTACGGGCACCCTGTCAGCGGGGGCCGCCCTGCCACCCGTGCGGGCACTCGCCGCCGAGTTGGGGGTCAGCCCCGCCACCGTCGCCCGCGCCTACCAGGAGCTACGCCAGCGTGGCCTGCTCGCCACCGCCGGCCGGCACGGCACCCGGGTGCGCCCCCGCCCGCCAGTGGCCGCCCGCCGCTCCGCGCTGCGCCCCCCACCGTTGCCCGGCACCCGAGACCTGTCCCGGGGTGAACCCGACCCCCGTCTGCTGCCTCCGCTGGGCCCGCACCTGGCGGCGCTCGCCATCGAGAACGGCCCGCCGGTCGGCTACTCCGATGCCGGAGTTCTGCCCGAACTGGCCGAGGCGGCCCGCGCCCGGCTGCGCGCCGACGGCGTACCGGCCGGGGAGTTGACGCTCACCGGGGGTGCGCTGGACGGCATCGAGCGGTTGCTCGGCGCCCACCTGCGCCCCGGCGACGCGGTGGCGGTCGAGGACCCGGGCTGGGCCAACCTGCTCGACCTGGTCGCCGCGCTGGGCCTGCGCCCGATCGGCGTACCGGTGGACGACGATGGACCGCTGGTCGTCGGGGTTGCCGCGGCGCTCGCCGCCGGAGCGCGGGCGCTGATCGTCACCAGCCGGGCGCAGAATCCGACCGGCGCCGCCGTCTCCGCGGCCCGCGCCGAGGCGCTGCGGACACTGCTCGCCGGCCGCCGCGACCTGCTGCTGATCGAGGACGACCACGCGGCCGAACTGGCCCGCGTACCCCTGCACCCGCTCGCCGGTGCGACAGCGAGTTGGGCCTTCCTCCGTTCGGTGAGCAAGCCCTTCGGCCCGGACCTGCGGATGGCGGTCCTGGTCGGCGACGAGACGACTGTGGCCCGGGTGAGCGGCCGTACCCGGGTCGGCGCCGGCTGGGTCTCCACAGTGCTGCAACGCCTGGTGCTCTCCCTGTGGCGGGACCCGGCGGTCACCGAGTTGGTGCGGCGGGCGGCGCAGAGCTACGAGCAGCGCCGCGATGGGCTGCTCGCCGCGCTGGCCGAGCACGGCCTGACCGCACACGGTCGCAGCGGCATCAACGTCTGGCTGCCGGTCGCGGACGAGACCAGCACTGTGACAGCGCTTCGCGACGCCGGCTGGGCGGTGGCCCCCGGCGCGCTCTACCGGATCGCCGCCCCGCCGGCCCTGCGCATCACCGTCAGTTCCCTGGACCCCGCCGACCTGGCCCCGCTGGCGGCAGCCCTGGCCCGGGCCGAAAACCCACCCCCCTCCCAGGGTTTCCCCACCTGACCCCACCCCGGGGGCCCTCCACGCCCCCGCCCGCGCGATCTTGCGGTTTGTGTTGACGAAATGTCAGGCCTGTGCACGTTGGTCGGGGCAGAAAGTGCAAGATCGCGGGGATTCGGGACGGCGGGGACGGGTATGCGGGCGCCCGGAGGTGGGGGACATGGCTTCTGGTGGGGCTCGTAAGGGGATCTGGATCGCGGTGGCGGTGGCGATCATCATCATCGTCATCGTGCTGATCGCGATCGCGTCCGGCGGCGATGGGGGCGGCAACGGGTACTGACGCGTTGCGGCCGGGGCGCCGGGGCGTATCCGGCGGCGAGCATCGAACGGGTATATAACAGTCGACATGGCCGAGAGTGCTCCCGGCGCCCAGCGGTTCATCCCGCCCGACGCCGACACCATCGACGACCTGCGCAACGCCGCCGGCGGCTGCCGGGGCTGCGAGCTGTACCGGGACGCCTCGCAGACGGTCTTCGGTCGAGGCGACGAGAGCGCCCGCGTGGTGCTCGTCGGCGAGCAGCCCGGCGACATGGAGGACCAGAAGGGGCTGCCCTTCGTCGGCCCGGCCGGACGCCTGCTGCGCCGCGCCGTCGACGACGCCGGGTTGGACCCGCGTCACCTCTATCTGACAAATGCCGTAAAGCACTTCCGTTTCGAGTTGCGCGGCAAGCGGCGGATCCACCAGACCCCGGACCAGGCGCACATCACCGCCTGCCGCCCCTGGTTGGTCGCCGAGTTCGCCCGGCTGCGTCCGGAGATCGTGGTGGTGCTCGGCGCGACCGCAGCCAAGGCCCTGCTCGGCCCGTCCTTCCGGGTCACCCGACAGCGGGGCGAGCTGCTGCCCTGGCCGGAGTCGGCCCAACACCCCGCCGACTTCGAGCAGGTGCCGGTGGACAACGCCGGAAAGCGGGCCGACGCGCCGGAGGCTCGGGTGCTGGCCACCATCCACCCGTCCGCCGTCTTGCGGGCCGACGACCAGGACAAGGCGTACGAGGGGCTGGTCGCCGACCTCACCGTCGTCACCCGCGCCCTGCCCGGCTGACCAGCCACCCCGCGCGCCGCCGGAAACTGTCCACGATTGACGGTGCGTCGCGGACCGCGTGGGTGGGTAACGGGGGTCGATGGATGTCGACAACGTGGAGCGTCGGGCGGGTGCGCCCACTGCGGCCGCCGGGCGTCGCGGGAGATGGAAGCGGTTCTTCGAGCGGGCGCCCGGCTTGCAGCTCATGGCCGTCTACTGGGTGCCGATGACAGTGCTCATCGGGCTGCCGGTGCGCTGGCTCTTCGATCGCCAGGAATCACTTGACGAGGCCCTGCTGGGTGCCGCGCTGAACGCCGTCTCGATCGGCCCGGCGCTCTACCTGAGCCAGCGGATGGCGGGCGAGCAGGCCGCCCGGCGCGATCCCGAGGGGTACACGCTGCGCGAGGCGGTGCGTACCGCCACCGTGCCCGAGGACGTCGTGGCGCGGGCCGAGCTGCCCGGCTACCTCGCCGAACAGCGGCGGGCCACCTGGGCGGCGCTGCTGGCCATTCTGGGCATCTGCCTCGGGCTGGTCCTGCTCGCTCTGCTCGCCGCCGACAACGAGGGCTTCCCGGTGATCTTCGGCGTGGTCGCCGCCGTCAGTGTGGCTGTCGCCGCACGCACCCTGACCCGGATCCGTCGGCTGGCGTCCCTGCTGGCCGCGCCCAACCCACCGCAAGCGCCGGGATCGCGTGGGTAGGGCGGCTCAGTCGCCTGCCGTGATCTTGCTGAACACGTCTTTGGCGGCGATCAGACCACCCTCGACCAGATAGAGATCCACTCCGCGCAGCACCGTCCCGTCCTCCGCCCGCGGCCAGCCCCACTCGCACAGGACCCGGTCGCCGGCCGATCGGACCGCTCCGAGGGTCGGCCCAGGGCCGAACTGGTCGGCGAAGGCACGGCACACCGCGTCCCGACCCCGCAGGGTCACCGCCGCACCGTCCCAGGCGCTCGGGCTGTAGGTCACGTCCTCGGCGAGGCAGGCCGACACCGCGGCCATGTCGCCGCGGTGCCACGCCGCGTTGAACCGCTCGACCACCAACACCCCGGCATCGCTCACCCGGGCACCATAGGCGTGGGCCGCGCCGGGAGCGACCCCGTTCCGGCACGACGGTGCGTCGCGGGCCGCGTGGGTAGGGCGTTCGGCTGTCGGCAAAACCCACTGCCGCTGGTCGGTGCGGGTGCGCGAGGATGAGTCACCCCTTCCGACAGGAGCGCCGATGGCGACCGACCTGACCGCGCCGCGTACCGCCGCCCGACCCGACGTCGCGTCGATCCAGCGGCGTACCCTGCGGCTGCTCTTCACCACCCAGATCATCGGCGGGATCGGCGTGACCATCGGCATCGCCGTGGGCGCGCTGCTCGCGGCCCGGATCGCCGGGACGGCGGTGGCCGGTGTCGCGCAGAGCGCCGGGGTGGTCGGTGCCGCGCTGCTCGCCGTCCCGGTCACCCGGATCATGGCGCGGCACGGCCGCCGGCCGGGCCTGGTGCTGGCGTACGCGGTCGGCGCCGTCGGTGGCCTGCTGGTGGTGCTGGCAGCGGCCACCCGCTGGGTGCCGTTGCTCTTCCTCGGCATGCTGCTCTTCGGCGGGGGCACCGCCGCGAACCTCCAGGCCCGCTACACGGCGGTGGACCTCGCCGAGCCGGCCCGTCGCGGGCGGCAGCTCTCCCTGATCGTCTGGGCCACCACCATCGGTGCGGTGGCCGCGCCGAACTTCGCCGCGCTGGCCGACCGCGTCACCACCGGCTGGGGGTTGCCCCCGCTGGCCGGCCCGTTCGCGTTCAGCGCGGCCGCGTTCGTGCTGGCTGCCGTCGTACTCCTCGGGTTGCTCCGGCCCGACCCGCTGCTCACCGCGCGGCGGCTCGCGGCGGCCGACGCGCCGGCCACCGATCTGCCGCCGGCCGCCGACGCGACGGCGACCGCGGTGGCGGCCGAGGCGCCGGCGGCAGGTGGTGGCGCGACGCCGGCCGCCGCGCCGGTCACGGTGCGCGCGCCGCGCGGCGCCGGGATGCGTGTGGCCTGGTCGGTGGTACGCGGACAGCCCGCCGCCAGACTCGGCATCGCCGCCGTGGCGGTGGGTCACCTGGTGATGGTGGCGGTGATGGCGATGACTCCGGTCCGGCTCGGAGTCATCGCCATCACCGCCACCATCACCAGGTGACCCACCGCCACGGCAGCTATGCCGAGTCTGGC